>NZ_JBDPMD010000067.1:0-40694 GCF_039871875.1 Sphaerisporangium sp. B11E5
CGATGACCGCCCATAACTCGTCACTGACCTCCCACGGCTTCAGCCGCGCCACGACCCACCCCTCTCGCCACCGCTACAGCGAGAGATCAAAGCACAACAGAGATCATTCTGTTAGGAGCTCTAAGTGATCGTTCGGCGCCGATTGGTCACAGAGTCGGTCACCAACACGGTCCTACTTGGTCCGACAGGGCCGAACGGCGGGTAAAGCAAGGTGCTGTTTTGGTGGCGAAACGCCTACGGGGTCCTACGGGTTCCTACGCGGCCAGACGGGCGCTGTGGGAGTTCAAATCCCACCTCCACCGCCAGCGACGAAGGGCCTCCGACCGGGCGCGACCGGGGGGAGGCCCTTCGTCGTTCTCCGCGGTGGTCACAGGTCCTGGAACGGCGCGGCGTACGTGAAGGGGCCGCGCAGCTCGGGGGTGTACGTCGTGAGCGGGCGGGCCTGGAAGTGGGGGGCCCAGCCGGGCTCCGGCGGGGTGACACCGAGATCGGCCGCGGGGCGGAAGCCGAAGCGCGGGTAATAGTCGGGGTGGCCGAGCAGCACGACCAGGGGCTCGCCCAGCGCGTCGGCCGCGCCGAGCACGGCGTGCATGAGGGCGTGGCCGACGCCCTTGCGCTGGTGGCCGGGCCGCACGCCGAGCGGGCCGAGGCCGAGGGCCGGTCGCGTGCCCACGTGGGCCCGGGTGCACACGACATGACCGATCACCGCGCCGCCGGGGTCCTCGGCGACCAGCGACAACTCGGGCAGCCATCCGTCGCAGGCGCGCAGCGCGTCCACCAGGCCGGCCTCCGGCGGGGTCGCGCCCGGGGCGTACATGCCGGCGAACGCGGCGAGGTGGAGGGTGTGGATCTCGGGGACGTCGGCGGGGTTCTCTCGTCGTACCAGCACGGAGCAAGGCTTGCCAGGAGCGCCTCGCCGCGTCAAGCGAATTAACCGCGGCGGGCGTTCCCTCTCCGCATCTGGCGAATGCCCCTTGGATTCAAGAATTTCCGGCGAATGCCCCGACCAAGGCTTTGCCGCTGCCGGGCTCTTCGCTGTATTTCTCCAGGTTAAGGTGATATTGGATATTTTCGGCGTCGTTTTCGTGGAATACCGAATACGACGCTCCGAGCGCCCGGGAAAGCCTGGGACCGACCACTCGATTCGGAGTGATCTCATATGCTCAGACATACTCTCGCCGCAGGCGCCCTGGTGGCCTCCGCCCTGGTCATCCCCGGGGCACTGGCCCTGAACTCCGCCGCCGCCTCCACCACGAGCCCCGCCGTCGCCGCGGCGTCCTCCGCGCCCGGGACCGGCCTGCAGGCGCCCTGCAAGGGCAAGCGCTGCAAGAACAACGGTCACAAGAAAAAGAAGAACAAGAAGCACAGCAGCGGCAAGTACAAGAAGCACAGCAGCGGGAAACACAAGAAGCACAGCAGCGGCAAGCACAAGAAACACGGCAGCGGGAAACACAAGTCGCACGGCGGTCGCTGACCGCCGTCCGGACACCGGTGCTCCGTCGCCCCGGAGGGACTTCCCCTCGCGGGGCGACCCCGGTGGCCGGGGCTCAGCGGTGGGTGGGGTCGTCGTCGCCGTCCCGCTCGGGCGGCGTCTGCGTGGCGTCGTTCTCGCAGGACGGGAGGAGAGGCAGGCCCTCGCCGGCGGCCGGGCCGCGCGGCACCTGCCGCGGGATGGTGTACCCGGTGTCCTCCGGCCGCAGGACCAGCGCCATGAGCTGGTCGACCAGCCACTCCGCGGGTTGCTCGCGCAGCCGGCTCCGCACCCGGTCGCGCAGCTCTGCGGCGAGCTCTTCACGGACCTGCGCCACGATCTGCGTCACATCTCGCATTGGTATCCGCCCGAGGTCGAGTTCAGTGTCGCCCCTGCGACGGTGGCAGCTTAGGAAGCGCGGGCCGGGCGGCGGGGCGGGACGGGAACTCTTTTACCTGCGGTGTACGCGACTCATTCGCTGTCCGCCTCCTGTCCGGCGGGCGCGTCGACGTCCAGGACCCGTGCGTGCAGTACGGAACGCTGGTGCAGCGCCGCCCGCAGCGCGCGGTGCAGGCCGTCCTCGAGGTACAGCTCCCCGCGCCACTGCACGACATGGGGGAACAGGTCGCCGTAGAACGTCGAGTCCTTGGCGAGGAGCGAGTGCAGGTCGAGCACGGCCTTGGTGGTGGTCAGCGTGTCCAGCCGCACCTGGCGCGGCGGGATCTGCGCCCATTCACGATGCGACAGACCATGCTCTGGGTAAGGGCGTCCTTCGCCGACTGACTTAAAGATCACGCTAGTCAGTTTAAGAGAGGTTCGAGCATCAGCCGTGCCGATGGGTCCTCGATGACCTTGCGCTGGGTCAGATATCACCGGAGAAGGTGTCGCACCGGCCCGGGGCGCCCGACTCGTAGCCCGTGGTGAACCACTTCATCCGCTGCTCCGATGTGCCGTGGGTGAACGCCTCGGGATCGACGCGGCCCTGGCTGCGTTCCTGGATCCGGTCGTCACCGACGGCCGCGGCGGCGTCCAGGGCCTCCTGGATCTCGGCCCGGGTGAAGTCCTTATCGTAGAACCCGGTGCTCACCGCGTTCTTCGCCCAGACGCCCGCGTAGCAGTCGGCCTGCAGCTCCAGCCGTACGGACCCGCTGTCCGGGCCCTGCTGGTCGCCCTGGGCCTTCTCCATGGCGCCGAGCAGGTTCTGCACGTGGTGACCGTACTCGTGCGCGATGACGTACGCCTGCGCGAACGGGCCGCCCTTGGCGCCGAACCGGCTCTGCAGCTCGTCGAAGAAGGTCAGGTCGAGGTACACCCTCTGGTCGCTCGGGCAGTAGAACGGCCCGACCTGCGAGCTTGCCTGCCCGCACCCCGTGCTGACCGCCTGGGAGAACAACACGGTCCTCGCCGGGGTGTAGCCGCCCGACCCCTCCTGGTCGAAGGCGCCGCCCCAGTACTGCTGGATGCTGTTCACGATGCCGACCACCCGGCACTCCTCCGACTGGTCCGCGTCCGCCCCGGTCCGGCACTTGTCGGCGAGGTCCGACGTCGGCTGCACGCCCCCTGGGTCGCTCCCGCCGCCGCCCATGATGTCCCCCGGGTTGACCCCGAACAGCAGCGCCGCGATCAACGCGATGATCCCCGCCGCGCCGCCTCCGATGGCGATCCCGCCCTTGCCGATCCCGCCACCACCACGGTTCTCGACCTGCGAGGCATCAAGATCGACATTATCCCTGAAGTCCATCGCTCTGAACCCCTTTGTCCCACCCGCCGACCGGGTGTCCCCCTTTGAGTGCCCCCCAGCCAATCGATCATGCAAATCCGGGCGTCCTCCCAGCTCACTCCCCCCACCCCGTCAACCACTCCCCCGCCCCCACCCAAGGAACCCCCACATCCCCGCGCGTGATCATGAAGCAGCGGCCACCCCTCGTTACATTCCCCGCTGATCACCGATTCTCGACATCCGACGGGGTGACCACCATGCCGCCAGACCTCCCACCCCCCGCGTACTTCCACCGCAGCACCCCCGTGATGTCCACGACGGCCTGGCTGAAAGACCTCACCAGGTCCCGCGCCCCCCTGATGGCCGCCCTGGCCCTGACCGCCGCCACCACCACCGGCCTGACCTTGGCCCTCACCCCCACCTGCCCCGTCCCGCCCCCCGCCCACTCCACCCCCTCCACCGGCCCGTGAACGCGACGGCACTAGCTTCGCCGGCTCCCGCGTCGTGACCGGACCCCCGCCACCGTCATGATCAGCAAGAGGACTACGAACAGTCCCGTGGCCCCCGTCACCAGGGGATTGACGAAGCCGGGAACGAGGTCAGGCCCGCAGGTGGTGTCGTGAAGGGGCCACATGGTCTGGACGCCGCCGGCCGGCCCCTGATGGCCCGGTGAGTAGAGATCGTGCCGCGCGACGTGACACCGGTCGCCGGGGTCCGTCACCGCGCCGAAGGTCGTGCCGGCGAGACCGTATCCATAGGTGGCGACCGCGATGGCCCCCGCGGCGGCCATGACCGCCCAGACGGCTCCCCGCTTCGCGGACGCGCGGAAGTAGAGGTACCCGGCCAGCGCCGCCAGCGCCGGCCCCGCCACTGCGATCAGTGGCCAGCAGAGTGTCAGCAGCAGGAGAAGAATGAAGAGGAGTGCCATGCGCCCAGACGTGAGAACGGAACCGGACAGACCGCGGTCCGCATGAACGTACCCCATGACCTGGGGTGAAGGGCCACCGCCGGCGGGCACTGAGCGACGAACCCCATGGGGGAGGCGATCTCAACGGCCCTGTGTGACCACGGGGTGGTCACGTGCTCGTGACGAGGCGATAGCCGAGGTCGAGGGTGTCGGCGTCGAGGAGATCTTCGTGTCGTTCGTGCCAGCGTCGAGTGGTGAGGTCCATATCGAGGCGTCGCATCGCGTGCCCGACAAGGTGCTGGTCGAGACTGGCCAGGGAGGAGATGGCGGCACGGACGTGGAGGTCGAGGTAGGAGTGCGGCCGGCTCCAGTACGCGCCCAGGAAGCCGTCCGTGCAGTCGGCCGGCACCGGCACGGGGATGACGCTCACTCGTGCGCCCTCGCGCCGGAACCAACTCTGGACGACGTCGAGACAGGCGAGTCCGGCCTCCGCTTCGGCGATCTGCGGGAGGTACTCGTCGACCAGCCAGAATCGTGCGGTGACGGCGGGGTCCCAGGTGAGGACGATCTGCCGGTCGGACACTCGCCGCAGCTCGGCGAGGCCGGCCGCCGCGTCGGTCCAGTGGTGGACGGTGAGGATGGCCATCGCGGCGTCGAACGACTTGTCAGGGACCGGGAGGGACTCGGCGTACCCCTGGATGACCGGCGCCGAGCCGGGGGGACGCTGGCTGATCATCACCGCCGACGGCTCCACGGCGGTGACCTGCCGGCTGCGGGGCTCGTAGGAGCCACTTCCGGCGTCATGCCCAGTCGGACGCCTGACTGAGGCCCAGACACACGTAGGGCCCGGGTTGGATCTACCCGGGCCCTACGCGTTCTTGCTGCTCAACCAAGCGCGGAGGATAGGAGATTCGAACTCCTGAGGGGTTGCCCCCAACACGCTTTCCAAGCGTGCGCCCTAGGCCAACTAGGCGAATCCTCCGCCGAGAAGCTTACCGGACTTCCGGGTCGGTGGAGACCAGGGTTTACGGGGAATCGTCCGGGTGGAGGGTGGAGGGAAGTCGAGAGAGGGTTCGGGGCGGGAAGGCCGCGAGTGGTGCTGGGCGGGGCTAGACTGTTTCAGGACCCCTCGCATGGCGTCATCCTGTGAACCTCCCCAGGGCCGGAAGGCAGCAAGGATAAGCGGGCTCTGGCGGGTGTGCGAGGGGTCTCGTCGCCGGGGAACCGGGACGGTGTCGCGTGCAAGGGCGTCGCGGGGGGAATGGCGGGCGCCGGCCGGCGCGGCTCTTCGGCGGTTGACACTCCGGCCCCCTAGGCGAGGAGACGGCATGAGTCTCGCCCTCTACCGCAAATACCGCCCTGGGACGTTCGCTGAGGTCAAGGGACAGGAGCACGTCACCGAGCCGTTGCGGCAGGCGCTCAGCACGGGGCGGATCAACCACGCTTATCTCTTCAGCGGGCCGCGCGGGTGCGGGAAGACGTCCAGTGCGCGCATCCTGGCACGGTCGCTGAACTGCGAGAAGGGGCCCACGCCCGATCCGTGCGGCGAATGTGACTCGTGTGTGGCGCTGGCGCCCACCGGGGCGGGGCACCTCGATGTGATCGAGATCGACGCGGCGTCGCACGGTGGTGTGGACGACGCGCGTGATCTGCGGGAGCGGGCGTTCTTCGCGCCGGTGTCCGCGCGGTTCAAGATCTACATCATCGACGAGGCGCACATGGTGACCCGTGAGGGGTTCAACGCGCTGCTGAAGCTCGTCGAGGAGCCGCCGCCGCACCTCAAGTTCGTGTTCGCGACGACCGAGCCTGAGAAGGTCATCGGGACCATCAAGTCCCGCACGCACCACTATCCGTTCCGGCTGATGCCGCCGGGGACGCTGCGGGGGTTGCTGGAGGAGATCCTCCGGTCGGAGTCGGTGCCGTACGAGGCGGCGGCCCTGCCGCTGGTGGTGCGGGCGGGAGCGGGGTCGGCCCGTGACTCGTTGTCGATCCTGGACCAGTTGCTCGCGGGGGCGGACGAGGCGGGGATCACGTACGCGCGGGCGGTGTCGCTGCTCGGGTACACCGACGGCGATCTGCTGGACGAGATGATCGCGGCGTTCGCGGCGCGGGACGGCGGGCGGGTCTTCGGGGCCGTGCACCGGGTGATCGAGGGGGGGCACGATCCGCGGCGGTTCGCCATGGATCTGCTCGAGCGGTTCCGGGATCTCGTGGTGCTGGCCAACGTTCCCGACGCGGCGGGCAGCGGGTTGCTGGACCGGCCGGGGGACGAGCTGGAGCGGCTCACGGGGCAGGCGGCCTCGATGGGGCCGGCTGAGCTGACGCGGGCCGCTGAGGTGTTCAACGCGGGGCTGACCGAGATGCGGGGGGCCACGTCGCCTCGGTTGCTGCTGGAGTTGATGTGCGCGCGGGTGCTGCTTCCCGGGGCGGGGCAGGGAGAGTCGGCGTTGCTGGCGCGGTTGGAGCGGCTGGAGCGTGGGGGGGTCGTGGCTGCTGCCCCTCGCGCGGTGCCGTCTTCCCCGGCAGGCGATCCGGAGGTGCTGGCGCAGCCGCAGGGTGGGGCCGTGGTCCCGCCGCAGGACGTGGCGGTGCCGCCGCCTCCGGCTCGGGCGGCCGGCGATCCTTCGCGCCGTGCGGACTCCGGGGGCGTGGAGGAGCGTGCCGCCGAGGAGTGGCCCGCCGCCGTACGGGCCGGCGCGCCGCGGCCGACGGAGGAGGCGCCGGCTCCTGCGCCGGTGAGGGCTCCGGCGGGTGGTGGTGCCGTTCAGCAGGCGTGGCCGCAGATTCTCGAGATGCTCAAACGGCGCTCGCCCGCCGTGTGGGCGAACGTCAACACCAACGCCCGGGTGGTCGGGGTCGAAGGTGATCTGGTCACGCTCGCGTACACCCAGGTCGGTGCTCAGCGTTACTTCGTCAACGGTGGCAAGGACAGTGTGGTCGCGTCCGCCATCGGCGAGGTTCTCGGCGGCAACTGGCGGGTGGAGGCCGTGCTCGGCAACGGAGGGACGGCCGGTCCGCCCGCCTCCGCGCCGGCCGTACGGCAGCCTCGCCCCGCGCCGTCGCCCCAGCCGCAACGCGCTCCGGCGCCTGAGCCCGCCCCGGTGAGGACGCAGGCGCCGCCTCCCGTGGACGAGTCCTGGCCCGACGCCCCCTCTGACGACGAGGGCCCGGGTCCCGGCCCCGGCTCGGGTTTCGCCGCCGCGCGCTCCGCCGCCCAGGCCGCCCAGTCCCGCCCGCCCAAGTCGGCGGCCCACGGCTGGCCCGACGCCGTTCCCGGCCGCTCCACCGCGCCCTCGGGGGAGGCCGATGAGGTCGATCCCGACAACGACGCCGACGCCGACACCGACGAGCTGACCGGGATGGCCCTGGTCCAGCGCGAACTCGGCGGCACCGTCATCAACGAGATCGACCACTCCTGACCCGTCACGGTGTCCGTCCGGTTTCCCGCCGCACACAGCGCCGTCCTCCGCCGTCGTGGTGTTCGCCCCGCGGCGCCATGGGGACGGGTGGGGCCGGCGTTCTGAGGTGTGGCGTCCGGCCGTGGGGTGGCCTACGGCCAGTTGCCCAACGGGGAGCGGCTTGCGGTTGTGCACGGGGTGGGGCGGGGGGGTTGGTGAAGTGTGGGGAGGGGGGGGGGGGGGGGGGGGGGGGTGGGGCGGGGGGGGGGGGGGGGGGGGGGGGGGGGGGGGGGGGGGGGGGGGGGGGGGGGGGGGGGGGGGCGGGGGGGGGGGTGGGTGGGGGGGGGGGGGGGGGGGGGGGGGGCGCGGGGGGGGGGGGGGGGGGGGGGGGGGGGGGGGGGGGGGGGGGGGGGGGGGGGGGGGGGGATTCCTGGCGGGGGGCGGCGGGGGGGGGGAGGTGGGGGACGCCGTAGGCTCGGGGGACACGCGGAAGTCATGAGGAGCGCACGATCGTGAATCCAGGTGATGTCAATCTCCAGCAGTTGCTGGAGCAGGCGCAGCTCATGCAGCAGCAGCTCGCTACGGCTCAGCAGGAGCTGAACGACGCACAGGTCGAGGGGTCGGCCGGTGGGGGGCTGGTGGTCGCCACGGTCAACGGCGGGGGGGAGCTGCTGGAGCTGAGGATCAGCCCGGCGGCGGTAGATCCCGGTGATCCGCAGGAGACGGCGGACACGATCGCCGATCTGGTGATCGCGGCGGTGCGCGACGCGGTACGGGCGGCGGGTGACCTTCAGCAGGAGAAGCTCGGGCCGCTCGCGCAGGGGCTCGGCGGGGGCGGACTCCAACTGCCGGGGTTCTAGCGGCCATGTATGAAGGCGTCGTCCAGAACCTGATCGACGAGCTCGGGCTGCTCCCCGGCGTCGGTCCGAAGAGCGCGCAACGGATCGCGTTCCACCTGCTGGCCGCCGACCCGGCCGACGTGAAACGGCTCGCGCACGCCCTCCTCGAGGTCAAGGAGAAGGTGCGCTTCTGCCGTGTCTGCGGCAACGTCGCGGCCGAGGAGGAGTGCCGCATCTGCCGGGACGCCCGCCGCGACCCCCACGTCATCTGCGTGGTGGAGGAGTCCAAGGATGTCGTCGCCATCGAGAAGACCCGGGAGTTCCGCGGCCGCTACCACGTGCTCGGCGGCGCGATCAGCCCGATCGAGGGCGTCGGGCCGGACGATCTGCGCATCCGTGAGCTGATGACGCGGCTCGCGGACGGCCAGATCACCGAGCTGATCATCGCCACCGACCCCAACCTGGAGGGCGAGGCGACGGCCACTTATCTCGCAAGGCTCGTCAAATCGATGGGTTTGAAAGTGACACGATTGGCCAGCGGTCTGCCCGTGGGCGGCGACCTCGAATACGCAGACGAGGTCACATTGGGCCGCGCTTTCGAAGGACGGAGGCTGCTGGATGTCTGACGAGTGGAAGGCGCTCGCCGATCGCGTCGCGGCACACGCGCAGAACTACCTCGACGGCCTGACCCGGCTGGCGGGCGGTGAGGGCGGCGACGCCATCCTCCCCATGTTGCTCGTCGAGGTCTCGCAGGTCAGCCTGGCGGGCGCGCAGCTCGGCGCGGCCGAGGACGTGATCCTGCAGGGCAATTTCGAGCCGGCCACCGGCCCGGACCCCGACCTCGACGGTGTGCGCACCGCACTCGCCACCCACCTGGGCGAGGTCGACGACTACGCCGAGGTGTTCGACCCCTACAAGGACACGGTCGTCACGCCGTACCGCCTGTCGGACGATCTCGCCGCCGTCGCCGCGGACCTCGTGCACGGCCTCGGCCACTACCGCGCCGGCCGTCCGCTGGAGGCCCTGTGGTGGTGGCAGTTCTCGTACTTCAACACCTGGGGCAACCACGCCGGCGCGGCCATGCGGGCCCTGCAGGCTCTGGTGGCCCACGCCCGTCTTGACGTGGTGGAGGAGTCCACGATCGCCTGATCCGTCCACATGGTGGTTATTCGATTCGGCCCTTCCAAGGGCGTCGATAGACTGTGAGCTCCGCTGTCTGAACCCTTGGGGAGACATCCCGTGGCGCTCGTTGTCCAAAAGTACGGTGGTTCCTCCGTCGCCGACGCCGCCCGCATCAAGCGGGTCGCCCAGCGGATCGTCGCGACGAAAAAAGCCGGCAACGATGTCGTGGTGATCGTGTCCGCGATGGGCGACACGACGGACGAGCTGCTCGACCTCGCGCAGCAGGTGTCGCCGCTGCCCCCGGGCCGCGAGCTGGACATGCTGCTGACCGCGGGCGAGCGCATCTCGATGGCGCTGCTCGCCATGGCCATCGCCAACCTCGGCCACCAGGCGCGGTCGTTCACCGGTTCCCAGGCCGGTGTGATCACCGACTCGACGCACGGCAAGGCGCGCATCATCGACGTGACCCCGGGCCGCATCCAGGAGGCGGTGAACGGCGGGCAGATCGCGATCGTCGCGGGCTTCCAGGGCGTCTCGCAGGACACCAAGGACATCACCACTCTCGGCCGCGGCGGTTCCGACACCACGGCCGTCGCGCTGGCGGCGGCGCTCGGCGCCGACGTCTGCGAGATCTACACCGATGTCGACGGCATCTTCACCGCCGACCCGCGCATCGTCGCGGCCGCGCGCCAGATCCCGCGCATCTCCTACGAGGAGGCCATGGAGATGGCCGCGTGCGGCGCCAAGATCCTCCACCTGCGGTGCGTGGAGTACGCCCGCCGTTTCGACCTGCCGATCCATGTCCGTAGCTCGTTCAGCAGCAAGGAAGGCACGTGGGTCGTCTCCGCTCCCAACACTGATGAAGGAAACGAGATGGAACAGCCGATCATCTCCGGTGTCGCGCACGACCGGAGCGAGGCGAAGATCACAGTGGTCGGCGTCCCCGACAAGGTGGGAGAGGCGGCCGCGATCTTCCGCACCCTGGCCGACGCCGAGATCAACATCGACATGATCGTGCAGAACATCTCGGCGGCGGCCACGGCCCGCACCGACATCTCGTTCACGCTGCCGTCCGCGGACGGCACGGTCGCGGTCACGGCGCTCAAGCGCATCCAGGACCAGATCGGGTTCGAGAAGATCCTGTTCGACGACCAGATCGGCAAGGTGTCCCTCGTCGGCGCGGGCATGCGCTCGCACCCGGGGGTCACCGCGAAGTTCTTCGGCGCGCTGGCCGACGCCGGGGTCAACATCGAGATGATCTCCACCTCGGAGATCCGCATCTCGGTCATCGTCGGCCAGAACGAAGTGGACGCCGCGGTCACCGCCGCGCACGCCGCGTTCGACCTCGACGCCGACCAGGTCGAGGCCGTCGTGTACGGGGGGACCGGTCGATGAGCGAGCAGCGCAAGCCCACCCTGGCCGTCGTCGGCGCGACCGGCGCCGTCGGCACCGTGATGCTGGACATCCTGTCCGGCCGGCCCGACGTGTGGGGCG
The DNA here is from genome assembly GCF_039871875.1 of Sphaerisporangium sp. B11E5. NCBI lineage: Bacteria > Bacillati > Actinomycetota > Actinomycetes > Streptosporangiales > Streptosporangiaceae > Sphaerisporangium > Sphaerisporangium sp. B11E5. The sequence goes on from NZ_JBDPMD010000067.1 coordinate 10,952, forward strand.
AGATCAGGCTCATCGCGTCGGCGCGGTCGGCGGGCAAGTTGCTGCGGGTGCGTGGCGAGGACGTCGCGGTGGTCGCGCTGACCCCCGAGGCGTTCGACGGCGTGGACGTCGCGATGTTCGACGTGCCGGACGAGGTGTCCGCCGAGTGGGCGCCGGTCGCCGCGTCCCGTGGCGCGGTGGTCGTCGACAACTCCGGGGCGTTCCGCATGGACCCCGACGTGCCGCTGGTGGTGCCCGAGTGCAACGCCGAGCAGGTGGGTGCCCGGCCGAAGGGCATCATCTCCAACCCGAACTGCACCACGCTGTCGATGATGGCCGCCCTCGGCGCGCTGCACCGGGCGTACGGCCTGCGCGAGCTGGTCGTGGCGTCCTACCAGGCGGTGTCAGGGGCGGGGGTCACCGGCCCCGCGCGGCTGTACGAGGAGATCGAGGCGGTCGCGGGCAACCGCACGCTCGGCACCGTGGCCGGTGACGTGCGCAAGACCGTGCCGGACCTCGTGGACTCGCCGTTCCCCGCGCCGCTGGTGCTCAACGTGGTGCCGGCCGCCGGGTCGTACAAGGGCGACGGCTGGTACTCCGAGGAGCTGAAGGTCCGCAACGAGTCCCGCAAGATCCTCGGCATCCCCGACCTGAAGGTGTCCGCCACCTGCGTGCGGGTCCCTGTCGTGACCACCCACTCGCTGGCGGTGCACGCGACCTTCGCCGGGCCGGTGACGGTCGCGGACGCCCGCGCGGTGCTGGAGGCGGCGCCCACCGTGGTCGTGCTCGACGACCCGGAGAACGGCGTGTTCCCGACTCCGGCCGACGTGGTCGGCACCGACCCGACCTACGTCGGCCGCATCCGTCAGGCGCTGGACTTCCCGAACACGCTCGACATGTTCGTCTGCGGTGACAACCTGCGCAAGGGCGCGGCGCTGAACACCGCGGAGATCGCCGAGCTGGTCGCCCGGGAGTTCACCTCCTGACCGCCGCCGGGCCGGGGCGTCAGGTGAAGGCGATGTCCCAGTGGCTGGGCTCGTCGGCGTACACCGTGTGACCGGTCGGCCGGTACTCGTGGTAGAGGCCGGCGCCGTCTCCTCTGACGGTGCCGGACCTCTTGCCGCGGATGAACCGGTCGATGCACTTGTTGTGCTCGATGTCGATCTTGTAGCCGCTGCCGTGGCTGCGCGGGCCGTGCGCGTGCCCGGTCTCGGTGCCGCCGGTGACGACGACGCGGCAGCCGCTGCGGCGCTTCAGGTCGACGACACCCCAGAGCGTGCCGAGCCGCACCCGGTCCAGCGACGTGCAGGTGGGACGGTGCCGGTCGACGCAGTTCCCTGAGGAACGCCAACCGAGGCCCGCGTGTTTGAGCCGGTTCGCCGCCTGCTGGTGCGGGAGCCGAAGGTCCCGGAAGAGCTGGTGCTGCCGCCACAACACCGGGCTGACCCGTCCGGTCACCAGGCGTGCCTTCAACGCCTCGACGGCCTTGGCGGCCTTGAGGGCCTTTGTGGCCTTCACGGCTTTAACAGCCTTCGATGCCTTCCTTGCCTTGGCCGCACTGGCCGAAGCTTTGGCCTTCTTGGTAGCTGTGGTGGCTTTCGTCCCTTCAGGGGCCTTGGCGGCTTTCGCCGTTCCGGAGGCCGGCTTGCGCTGGGCCTTGGCCTGCTTGCCCTGGCGGGCGAGCCGGTGCGCCGGAGCGGCCTCGGTGTGCTCGGCCCTGCGCCACGTGCGGGCGGCGTGGCCGGCCTCCAGGCCGGGTGACGAGTACAGCCCGACGCGCGCGTGGGCCGGAAGACTCCTCGACACGGCCGAGCTGCCGTCGGCCGAGGCGGGCACCGGGGCCGAGGCCAGCGCGGTCATCGTGATCTGCACGGCGAGCAGCGCGCTGGCACCAAGCCACGCGGGCCCCCGTGTACCGGGATGCGAACCCATATAGATCCTCTGTTGCACGGGCGCCCCTCCGCCAAGAGGATCTATCCCACCCGCGGAAAGTGACGACTCCACTGCTCTGTGGGTTTTGGTCGGAATATGGCGGCCATGCTGTGCGTCTGTGACCTTGACCGTCTCCGGGTCGTACAGTGGGCCCGTGGCCGATTCGACGCCGAGAGCGCGTGGGGGAGAAAAGACCCGGCAGGTCATCGTCGAGACGGCCCTTCGCCTGTTCAAGGAGCGGGGATACGAGGCGACGACGATGCGGGTCATCGCCGCCGAGGCGGGCGTCTCGGTGGGGAACGCCTACTACTACTTCTCCTCCAAGGAGCAGTTGATCCAGGCGTATTACGACCAGGCGCAGTCCGAGCACGAGGCGGCGTGCGCCGATCTGCTCGCCCGCGAGCGGGCGTTCGCGGTCCGGCTGCGCGGGGTGCTGCGTGCCTGGGTCGAGGTGTCCGAGCCGTACCACGAGTTCGCGGTGAAGTTCTTCAAGCACGCCTCGGAGCCGGACAACCCGCTCAGCCCGTTCAGCGGGGAGTCGACCCCGGCGCGGGAGGCGGCCATCCGGGTGTACCGCGAGGTGGTGGAGGGCTCGCGGGACCACAAGATCGACGCGGAGTTGCGTGTGGAGCTGCCCGAGTTGTTGTGGTTGTCGTGGCTCGGTGTGGTGTTGTTCTGGGTGCACGACGGGTCGCCGGGGTGCGAGCGCACGTACCGGCTGATCGACGTGATGGTGCCGCTCGTCGACCGGCTGGTGGGGTTGTCCCATGTGCCGGGGTTGCGAGGGGTGACGAAGGACTTCTTGACGGCAGTGCGGGAGTTGCGGGCGTGAGCGGTCCGGGGCGTCGTGGTAGAACAAAGGTCTGTTCGGCATACCGTCCGGTTGGTATGGTCGTGCGCCAGGAGGTGGACAGTGAATCGCTGGGGTGTCACGATCCCGTTCCTCGACCGGGTGATCGCCGAGTCCGGTGACCTGGTGGGCGAGCTGGCCGGTCTCGGGTACACCGACGCGTGGTCCGCGGAGGTCAGCGGCAACGACGGTTTCCTGCCCCTCGCCCTCGCCGCCGGCTGGGCGCCCGAGCTGCGGCTCGGCACCGCCATCGTGCCGGTGTCCACGCGGGGCCCCGGCCTGCTGGCCATGTCCGCCGCCACCATGGCCGACGTCGCGCCAGGGCGGTTCGTGCTCGGCATCGGGGCCTCCTCGCCGGTCATCGTGGAGCGGTGGAACGCGGGGACGTTCGCCGCGCCGTACGGCCGCACGCGTGACACGCTGCGGTTCCTGCGCAGGGCGCTCACCGGTGAGAAGGTGACCGAGCGGTACGAGACGTTCGCGGTGTCCGGCTTCCGGCTGGACCGGGCGCCGAAGGTGGCGCCGAAGATCATGCTGGCCGCGCTGCGGCCGCGCATGCTGCACCTGGCCGCCGAGGAGGCCGACGGCGCCGTCACCAACTGGCTGTCGCCCGAGGACGTGCGGAAGGTGCGGGCCGAGATCGGGCCGGACACCGAGCTGGCCGCCCGCCTGTTCGTCTGCGTCAGCGAGGACGCCGACCGGGTCAGGGAGCTCGGGAAGCGCATGCTGGCCGCGTACCTCACCGTGCCCGCGTACGCGGCGTTCCACGAGTGGCTCGGCCGCGGTGAGGCGCTGCGGCCGATGAGTGAGGCGTGGGCGGCGGGCGACCGCCGCGCGGCACTCAAGGCCATCCCCGACGAGGTGGTGGACGCCCTGATCGTGCACGGCGACGCGGCGACCTGCCGGGCCCGCGTCCGGGAGTACGTGGCGAGCGGCCTGACCACTCCCGTGCTGGCGCCCATCCCCGTCGGCGAGGTCACCGTCCCCGAGGCCGTCCGTGCCCTGGCGCCCACCGCGTCCTGAGGCCGCGGAACTCCGCCGCGGCGGCCGTGCGTTAACGGGAAGCACGCGGGGTAGGGGCCGCGAGCGCGGGGACGGACGACAAAAGGTGGCCACGATGGGCAAGGCTGGACGCGCCGCCGCGACATGGCGGACCTACCGTGACGTTACCCGGCCGGGCTCGCCCGGCCTGATGGCCCGGGTCAGGGCGCTGCCGAGGATGATCGGCGGCACCCTGCGCGGGGAGTACGGCGGCCTGAGCAAGCGCAAGCTCGCCCTGATGGGCCTCGGGATCGTGTACATCGTCTCCCCGATCGACCTGATCCCGGAATTCCTGCCACTGATCGGCGTCACCGACGACTTCGGCGCGTTCCTGTGGCTGATGGGCTCCATGCTCGGCGAAAGCGGCCGCTACCTCGACTGGGAACGCCACCTGGTCCAGGGCCAGGTCCTCCCGGACGACGGCCACCGGCCCCCACAGGTCCCGCCACGGCGTTCCGGCTGACGCGCCGCACGGAGGCGGCGTCCTCGGTGCGACACCCCACCTGCGCCATGGTGGCTACTGCGTGGGATAGATGACGCCGCTCTCCGCCCCCGGCCCGCCGACCCAGGACGTCCACAGCCGCACGACCTCGGGCGAGTGGACCGCCGCGGCCACGAGAAAGGCCAGCGCGAGCACGGTCAGCGTCACCGTCACCGGAGCCGGCAGCCGGACGGGGACCGACGGCATGGTGAGGGCGCCGGCCCTGCCGCGCCATCGCCGGACGGCCACGGACAGCACGACCCCGAGAGCCGCCGCCGGCACGGCCGCGACCACGCCGAGCACCGCGATGACGTGGAGGTCGCCGGCCACCTGCGCGCTCACCGCGGGCAGGCACCGGCCCTGTCCGCCGCCGAACAGGTTGACACACCCCGCCACGGCGTGACTGGTGACCACGCCCGCCGTGCCGATCAGGCCGGTCAGCGACACGGCGAGGAGGGTCAGAACCGGCCGTAGCCGGGTGCTGATCGCCGCCGTGACGGCCGCCACGGCCGCCTGCCCGATGACGGCGATCCACACGCAGGTGTGCCGGTACACCTCCTTGAAGGTCCAGAACTCCCCTTCGAGGGTGCCGCCGTGGCGTACCGCTTCGGGCAGGGCGGCCTGGGCCACGAGAGGAAGCACCAGACCGGCGGCGAGAACGAGCACGCCACCGGCGGCTCCGACGAGCAGAGGCCCTCGCAGGCTGCCCAGCCTCCCGGACCGGGCCAGGGCGTGGACCGGCACCAGCCACAGGAGGGTCAGGCCGGGCAGGGTCAGGGGGTTGGCCGTCACACCGTCGAGCACCGGGAAGGACACCCCGCTCACGTAGGCCCATGCGTCGTACCAGTGATCGCCGGGGGGCATTTCGTAGCGGAAGAAGGGCCGCCAGATCCCCTCGGCGTCGGTGTCGCGGAACGTGTACCAGGCGCTGAACCAGGCGGTGCCGGCCACCACCGCCGCCGCGGTGACGGCGGGCATCGTCCATCTCCGGCCGTCGTCCTCGGACAGGAGCCGGAACGTCACCGACAGGAACCAGGTGGAGAGGACCAACGCACCGGCGGCGAGCAGCACGCCGGTCACCGCCACCTGGCTCCAGTCCATTGCCGCGATCTCGCTCGCGGCGCCGCCCCCCGCGTCGAACCCGAGGCGCTGGACGAAGAACGGCAGCAGGGACCCGGCGAGGAAACCCGCGGCCAGGACGAGCGGGGCCCCCGTCCACAACGACGACGCCGCGCGCCGGGCCGTCGGCACGGCAGCCCGCCACAGGGACACGGTGAGCAGCCCCGCGAGCAAGGGACCGATCAGAAGCGCGGTGACGAGGTCGGCCAACAGGGTGTTCACCCACCGGAAGGTCAGCAGGAGTTGCTGGGAGACAAGCAACTGCACGTTGACCGCGAGCAGGCCGACGATCGGCCCGATCATGGCGAACTCGGGCAGGGAGGGCCGCAGGGCCCCTGCCGGGTGCTCGATCAGATGGGCGCGGCGGCCGGGCGCCGGATGGCTGCCGAACGGCGCCCACCGGGGCGCCTTCGCTGCCCGCGTCCTGCCTGACAGCACCGCGACCAGCGGTCGCGCCGCGGCGCCCTCGTGCGCGGCCGTGCCGTCCGCCTCGATCTCACGCGCCCGCAGGACCGCGTTCCGCGCCAGGTAGACCAGCACGGTCAGCACGGGGATCAGGCCGAACACGTAGGGGTCGACAAAGGCGAACACCACGTCGATCGCGGTGTGGAACCGGACGACGCTCCGGTCGCCTGTCACGCTGGGCGGCGCGTCGAGACCGGCGATGACCAGGTCCGCCGGCAGCCGGAGCACTGGAGCGGTCCAGGGCAGTGCGTGGTAGACGGCCAGGGCGACGACCGGGGCGGCGACCACGACGAGGAAGGACCGCCACAGGCAGATGGACAGGTACGTCTTGTCCACGTCGCGGTTGCGCAGATGGGCCAGCTCGTGCAGCACGATCGCCTCCGCCTGCGGGTCCCCTCGCGACAGCCGTACGGCCAGGCCGAGATCGAGCGCGATGCAGCGCCGTCCGAACCGTCCGAACGCCTGCGCGTCGGACCTCCGGGGATGGGGGGCGAGCAGCCACGTGGGCGGCCGGGTGAGGCGCATACGCATGCGCGCACGTTCCAGGGTGGCGGCGACCGACCGGTGGCGCACCGGGTCGAGAGGGTGGAGCCGGCCTCGCCGGATGATCCACCAGGGGTGAAGCCAGTAGAGCACCAGCGCGAGGCCGTACAGCAACGCCATCCCCAGCACCACCCAGGCGGCGGCATCGAGGAAGGCAGGACGCTGGCAGCTCTCCAGGGCCCGCCTCATCAGCTCGTACTCGCGGATTTTTGCGGGGTCGCTCAGGTCCCACGGCTCCTGAGCTCCCGGGATGATCTCGAAGCAGTTCCACACTCCCAGGAGATACGACTCCAACTTCGCCGGAACCAAATAGTAAATCGGGGTGAATGCCCATAACCCGCCGGCTGTGACCGCGAGAATGAGCAGGATGAACCGGATCGTCGTTCCTGCGGGAGGCCGGTATTCGGGGACATTCGGCAGTTCGGTGATCCCGGATCGTCCCGCCGCATGCCGATCCCGGTCGTGGTCCATTCCCGCCGGGGCGGGAACGCCACGCGCCATGTCCGGCGGACGTTCATCGGCCGGCTTCCCGCCATGGGTGCTGTCCGCCATCGCTACCTCCCGCGGAACCATGCTCGCCCGGGACGGCGCGCTCCCCGGAACACGCCGTCCCCACCCTGTTCGTCAGCCGTCCCGTCCGTCGTCCGCTGTCCCTGCCTGAACGGTGCCTGGGGCGGCACCCGGGAGAAGCATGGCGACGACCGCGTTGGCGATCACTTCGGCCTTCTCGGCCGGCACCCCGTGCCGGCCGAGTGTGCCACCTCCATGGCGACCCCACGCACCCGGGAGAGCTGCTCGGTCGTCAGTGACACCGGCGGGGACGGCAGTGACCCCGGTTCGCCGGGCGCCGCGCCGCCGTGCTCGTCGCCCGCCGTTCTCCCGGCGCCGAACAACCGCCGCAGCGTGCCGGGGACCGCCGACGGTTTCACGTGTTCCAGTGCGTCGCGCACCATGTGATCGGTGACGGCGGTCATGACCGCCAGCGCCACGATCGACAGCAGATCGACCAGCTCGGCGCCGCCGAACCGCAACGGGCCGTCACCAGAGGCGTCGTCCCGCAGCGCCCGCTCTGGATCGGCGAAGTAGACATCGCTGATCTCCGGGAGGAACGGCAGCTCCTCCGGAGCCAGCTGCCTCACGATATTTTCGGCGCCGTAGCGGACAATTGCCTCATCTGTAATGATTTGCGGATTTTTCTTCCCCACGGATGGAAACATGTTTTTCCTTGCAGCCAGAGCTTTCTCCTATTCTTCCGGAAAACTCCGGTGAGGGGAGATGCCGTGACTGTCCCGGAGGTGATAATCACGAGACGCGATCGAAGCACGCCGCGCCTGTTTCCGGCGACACGCACCGGTCAGGTCGCGGTTCTCCTGAAGGAACCGGTTTAGAGCTCCTCCTGGAGGAGCCAGGCGCGGGAAGGCAGGGGGTGGCCGAAGAGGCGGGCGGCGTTGCCGTAGGCGACTCTGGCGATGTCCGCCGGGGGGAGGCTGCCGAGGTTGCGGGCCAGGGTTTGCTGGACGTCGGGCCAGGTGGACTCGGAGCGGGGGTAGCCGCTTTCCAGGACCACGTGTTCGAGGCCCACGGCCAGGCGGACGCCTGACAGGGCGTAGTCGTCCAGGGTGCCGAAGTAGAAGTTGCGGCGGAGGACCTCGCTGGGCTTCAGGCCGCCTTCCCAGGTGGCTTCGCCGGCCACGGGGTGGTCGAGGGCGTAGTCGGCGCGGGCGGCCAGCATGGGGACCCAGCCGACGCCGCCTTCGACCAGGAGGATGCGTAGCTTCGGGAAGCGCAGGGGGACGCCGGACCACAGCCAGTCGGCGCAGGCGAACATCGCGCTGGCGGGGATCATGGTGGTGATCGCCTCGATGGGGGTGTCCGGGGACGGCACCGGGGACCAGGACGAGGCGCCGGTGTGCAGGCAGACGACGGTGCCGGTCTCCTCGCAGGCGGCGAAGAACGGGTCCCAGTGGCCGGTGTGCACGGACGGCAGGCGCATGCGGGTGGGGAACTCGGGGAAGATCACCGCTTTGAAGCCGCGGGCGGCGTTGGCCCTGATCTCCTTGGCGGCGATCTCGGGGTCGGGCAACCACGGCAGCTGGAGGGCGATGATGCGCTCGGGGTAGGTGCCCGCCCACACGTCGCAGTGCCAGTCGTTCCACGCCCGGGTGAGGGCCAGCCCGAGGTTCTGGTCGCGGGTGCGGGCGAAGGCCATGCCGGACTGCACGGCGAGCATGCCGGGGAAGTTGATCGCCGCCCAGATGCCGGCGGTGTCCATGTCCTTGACGCGGGCCTCGATGTCGTAGCAGCCGGGGCGCATCTCCTCGAACCGCACGGGGTCCAGCGTCCACTGCTCGCGGGGCAGCCCGGCTCCGGCGTCCAGCCCGACGCAGGGGTAGCTGCTGCCGCCGTACCGCCAGACCTGGTGGCCGGCGTCGGTCTCGACGACCTTGGGGGCCGCCTCGGCGTACTTCTCGGGAAGGCGGCCCTCGAAAAGATCCGGGGGTTCGATCAGGTGATCGTCCACGCTGATGATCACGTAATCGCGCCGCCTGGGCTCGGGGTCAGGGGGCAGCGATGTGTTCACGAGCAAACCGTATGCCGCACGAATAACACGAGACAAGCTGGGAGGTCTCCGGTTGGTATCCGTTCGCGCGCGGAGAGGCGCCCTGGTGTCAGCGGGTGACTGCCCGAAAACATGACGAATCCCGGACAGGCACTGTCAATGCTCTCCGAGCTCAATGGCACGTTCCCACGCGGGCTCAGGACCCCGGCGCCGTGCGGGCGGCGGCCGAGGGGGCGGCGGAGGTGTCCCCGGGCTCGTCCTGCGTGCCTTCCCGCAGGTCGCGGGCCTCGCGGCGGATCAGCATGACCCAGCCGCCGATCGCGATGCCGATGAACAGCCACCACTGCACGCCGTACGCGAGGTTGAGCCCGCCGCCGGAGCCCGTGTCGGGCTCAGGCACCGGCTCGGGGGCCGAGGCCGCGGCGGGGCGCTGCTCGGCCAGCTCGACGAACCCCCCGAAGACCGGGTACGGCAGGCGCTTGGCGATGCCCGGGGTGTCGATCAGCAGCACCTGTCCGGCGGGCAGGCCGGGTAGATCGCTGATTCCGGTGCTGTCTTCTGTTTCAGCCTGACGTAGCCGGCCGGTGACACTTACCTCACCGGTGGTCGGCGGGGGCACCTCCGGCGGGGTCTCGGCGGTCGGCCCCATCGGCACCCAGCCCCGGTTCACGAGCACCGCCGGGCCGCCCGGTGTCACCAGCGGGGTCAGCACGTAGTAGCCCGGCATGCCGTTCTGCACGCGGCGCCTGACCAGCAGCTCGTGCGCGGGGTCGTAGGTGCCGGTGACGGTGACGCCGCGGAAGCGCAGGTCCGCGGGCACGTCCGCGCCGGGCCGGTCGATCTGTTCCAACGGCACCGGTGCGGCGGCAAGGTTCCGGCCGGCCAGGTCGCTCGCCGCGGACCGGTCCTCGAACCGCCCGAACTGCCAGCGTCCCAGCAGCACGAAGCAGGGGATCAGCACGAGAACCAGCACGTGAAGTGCCAGCCAGCGGGGCGTGAGGAGGAACCGGTACACGCTCTCAGCCTAGGCAGAGGGGCGGCCGGTCCGTGACGCGGTCCGGTTCACGGCGCGGGACGGGCCGGTTCAAGATCTTTGCGAACGGGTCGCGGTGGGCGGGGGCATGTCGTACGGTCGTTGAGGTTTCGTCCTCCGACACCCTCTGGCACCGCCGATCCGCCTTCCGGGAGCCCCCGCCACGATGACCGTGACTTCCCTCGTGCCGCCGTCCGGTACGCGGCACGTTGAGTTGCCCCGAATGTCGGTGCTGGTCCGGCACGCGGTGCCGCGCGTGCTGGAAGCCATGATCCTTCCGGTCGCGGTGTTCTACGTGGGGCTGCTGCTCGCCGGGGTCACCGGCGGCCTGGTCATGGCGGTGGTGTGGGTCTACGGCAGCGCGGCGCTGCGGCTGGCGCGCCGCGAGACGGTGCCGGGCACGGTGCTGCTCGCGATGCTGGCGATCACGGCCCGGGTCGCGCTCGCACTGGTCACCGGCGACCTGGTCGTCTACTTCCTCCAGCCGACGCTCGGCGTCTTCTGCGCGGGTTTCGCCTTCCTGACCACCGCGGGTGCGCGGCGGCCGCTGATCGAGCGGGTCACCACCGACCTCGTGCCGCTGCCGGGCCATCTGGTCGGTCACCCGCGCATGCGGCGGCTGTTCGTCCAGTTGTCCCTGTTGTGGGGCGCCGCGCAGTTCCTCAACGGCACGCTGAGCCTCTGGCTGCTGTTCAGCGCGCCGATCCAGACCTACCTCATCGTTCGCACCGCCGCCGTGGCCGTGCTGATGCTCGTCGCGGCCCTCGTCACGCTGCTGGCGTTCCGGCGGGTGCTCCGGGCCGTGCAGCGTGAGGACGCCCCGGCGGCTTAGCCGGCCAGTCGCGCGCCCGGGCCGGGGCGCGGGGTCACCTCGCGGGGTGAGGGCACCTCGTGGCCCTCGGCGCACACCAGGCGGCCGCTGATCGGCGCGCCGCAGTCGCGGTGGGTGAGGATCACCGGGGGGCCGTCGGGGTCGGCGAGGTAGCGGTCGCCCCAGTGCATGAGGCTCACCATGATCGGGTAGAGGTCGAGGCCCTTCTGCGTGAGGCGGTACTCGTCGCGGCGGCGGCTGCCGGGCTCGCGGTAGGGGACCTTGCTGAGCAGCCCTTCCTCCACCAGCCGGGCCAGCCGGGCGCTCAGGACCTGGCGGGGGGCTCCGGTGCTCGCCTGCATGTCGGCGAACCTGCGGACCCCGCTGAAGGCCTCCCGCAGCACGAGGAAGGTCCACTTCTCGCCGACGACGGCGAGGGTGCGCTCGATCGAGCAGTTCTCCACTCGGAAGACTTCACGCTCGGGCATGGACGAATCGTAGGTCGTCATCTTCATCCTTCCCAACCCTGCTAAGTCTAGTTGACAGACCCAGGTGATTTCCGCAAGGCTGGGTCCATGTTGGGAACCCAGGCGCCGGGCCAGGCTCCGAGCCTCCTGCCCGCGGTGTCCTCAGTGCCATCAGGGTCATCAGGGCCATCACGGCCAGAGCCGGCCGTCGCGCCGTCACCCGTCGTCGAGATCCGGCCGGTGCGCATGGACGACGAGGAACGGGTCGCCGCCTTCATGGCCGGACTGTCGCCGCGCACGCTCACCCAGCGTTTCTTCACCGGCTGCAGCCGCCCGGACCGCAGGCTGGTCCGCGCCCTGATCGCCGCCGGCGGCCGCAGGGACGTGCTGCTCGCCGTGGACGGTGACGAGCGCGTGCTCGGCCACGCCATGGGTTACCTGCGTGACGGCGCCATCGAGATCGCGGTCATGGTGGCCGACGAGTGGCAGGGCCGCGGCATCGGGTCCCGCCTGGTGCGCACGCTGCTGCGGCGGGCCGCCGCGCGCGGGGCGCACGAGGTCGGCATGGACGTGATGGGCGACAACCGCAGGGTGCTCGCCATGATCAAGCGGCACTGGCCGGGCGCCCGCATGCGTGTCGAGTCCGCCACGGTGGAGATCACCGCGCCTCTCGGCCCGCTCTGAGCCGTACGGACGCCGTACGGGCGCCGCGGCGGGAGGGTTCCCGGGACCGCCCTGGAGGCCGTTATTATGGGGGCGCCTCCAGGGCGGTTTGCAGAACAAGGTTCTGTTGAGTCACCATTGACTTCGTGAAGAGCCCGAAGAACGGCCGCGACGGCCGCACCCGCATCATCGAGGGAGCGCTGCGCCGGTTCAGCCAGGACGGCGTCTCCGCCACCACCCTCGCCAGCCTGCGCCAGGAGAGCGGGGTGAGTGTCGGCAGCTTCTACCACCACTTCGCCAGCAAGGAGCACGTCTTCGGGGTGCTCTACGCCGACATCCAGGGCATGTACCAGCGGGTCTTCATCGAGGAGCTGCGCCGCCACGAGAGCGCGCGCGACGGCATCGAGGCGATCGTGGCGATGCACATGGCGTGGTGCGGCGAGCATCCCGAGCGGGCCCGCATCCTGATCAGCGAACGCCCGCCGCGCCGCGAGGAACCCGGCGGCCCGGAGGTCGCCGAGGCGCGCCGCGCGTTCTTCCGCGAGGTGGCCGACTGGTGGCGTCCGCACATGAAGGACGGCGTGCTGCGGCCGGTGGCGCCCACGATGTGCTACGTGTTGTGGCTCGGCTCGGCCACCGAGATGTGCCGTCTGTGGTTCTCCGGCGCCCACCAGCCCACCCAGGAGGAGATCCAGGACCTCTGCCAGGCCGCGTGGAACAGCCTGCGCGTGCCCTGACGCCGCTAGGCCCGGGCGGGCGAGCGGTGCGCGGCGAGCCGGTGGAGCCGGGTGTGCACGTGCCAGACGTCCTCGTCCAGGGAGATGTCCAGCCGCAGGTCCTGGCGGTGACGGCGCAGGCCGGGCACCTTGTAGCGGTCCTGGACGTCGAAACGGCCCCGCCGGGGGTAGCCGAAGCCCAGCGCGTCGGGCAGGACGCGTACGTCGTCGCGGTTGCCGCACCGCGGGCACGTCCAGGCGACCAGATCCATGCCGCGGTTGTAGTCGTGGCAGGCGAGGAAGAACTCGTCGGGCCGGAACCGGGACTCGCACGCGAAGCACGGGATCAGCATGGGATCCGCTCCTAGGACCACAGGGGGCGGGCTTTACGCTCCTTTGATACTGGTACCCACTTGAGCCGCGCTTGCGAACCGCTTACCGCACCCGTGCGCCGGCAAGGCGCTTGACCTGCGCGGGCGGCCCTGTTGATCCCGCGTTGATCCGACGTTGAGCTGGTCGAGGAACCCTCGGAGTCAGGCACGGAGCTCGGGGGGTTCGAGGTCCGTGCCAGGTCCGGCCGGTCGTCTTCGAGAGGCGGCCCGGCCGCCGCGGGTCGCCTTCCGGTAGGCACCGGGCCCCCTGGCGCCCCGCGGCGGCGGACGGCCGGCCGGGCACCCGCCGGACCCCGGGGACACAGAAGGACGAGGTGAGCCATAGATGATCAACCATGTGTGGATGACGCGCATGGACGACGAGCCCGGCTGGGACGTCCAGCGCCTAATCGCTGACCTGGTCCATCTTCAGCAGAGCGCGAAGGTCGGCGGCTTCGGGGGATCCCAGTCGCGTGAAGATCTCCAGGGCCCGTCGCAGGCAGTCGCCGCTGCGCCGGACGCTGCCCGTGCCGGCGAGGGCACGGCCTAACACCGTCAGCGACAGCGCCTCGCCGTACGGGTGGCCGATCTCCCTGCTCAGCGTGAGCGCCTGCTCCGCGTGACGCACCGCGTCCCGGTACCGCTCCGCCGCGATGAACGTCTCGGCGAGCCGGCAGCACACCCGCTGCTCCCACACCTTCTGCCCGCCGGCCCGGAAGAAGTCGAGGCATTCGGCGTGGTGCACCACGGCCTCGGTGAGCCGCCCGACACGGGTGAGCACGATGCCGAGGTGGTAGCGGGCCCGCGCCATGCCGGCGCCGCTGCCCAGCTCACTGAAGATCGCGAGGCCGCGCTCCGCGGCGGCGATGGCGGCGTCCGGGTCGCCGAGCGCCAGGTGGTCGCGGGCCGAGTAACTGGCCACCAGCGCCTCACCGGCCGCCGCCCCGATCTCCTTGTACGCACGCAGCGCCGCCTCGAACCAGGTCAGCGCCTCCTCGTGCCGCCGTGCCCGGCCGGACACCACGGCGAGCCCGTTGAGGATCTCGCCGGTGACGATGCGGTCGCCGGTGGCCGTCGCGAGCTCCAGGGCGGCCTGGAACTGCTCCGCGGCGTCGGCGAGGCGGTTGGCGCCGAACAGCACCCGCCCGAGGACGTACCGGCAGCGCAGCTCGCTCGCGCGGTCCCCGATGCGCTCCGCGGCGGCGAGCACGGCGCCGGTGCGCGCGGCGAACTCCCGGACGTACGCCCCCGACTCCAGCAGCGGCTCCATGGCGAGCAGCAGGTCGGCGGCGGGCAGCAGCGCGTCGGGCGCCGGTACGAACTCGGCGGTCTGGCCGATGGCGGCGAACAGCGTCTCGGCCTCCACCGTGAGCCACGCGATGGCCTCGGCCGCGCCGGAGAAGCTCCGGCCGGTGCCGGGGACGGCCACCAGGTGGTCGGCGATGACGCTGCCCTCGTACGCGAGGCGGTGCGCCGCCTGCGCGGACGCGAGGTAGAACCCGAGGAGCCTGCGCAGCGCGAGCGCGCCCGCGGCGGGGTCCTCGGTGATCTCGGCCTGGCGGCGGGCGAACAGCTTCAGCAGGTCGTGGAAGCGGTACCGGCCCGGTGCGGGGGCCTCCAGCAGGCTGACGTCGACCAGGGACTCCAGCATGTCCTCGGCCTCCATCGGGCTCAGGGTGAGCACGCCCGCGGCGGCCTGCAGCGAGATGTCCGGCCCGTTCGGCAGGGACAGCAGCCGGAACGCGCGGGCCTGGCCGGGGTCGAGCTGGCCGTACCCGAGCGCGAAGGTGGCGTTCACGGCGAGGTGGCCGATGCGCATCTCGTCGAGACGGCGGCGCTCGTCGGTGAGCCGCGGCACGAGCGAGGCGACCGTCCACGCCGGGCGGGCGGCGAGCCGGGCGGCCACGATGCGCACGGCCAGCGGCAGGAAACCGCAGATCGCGACGACGTCCATGGCGGCGGCGCGCTCCACCGCGACCCGCTCGGGCCCCGCGACCGCGGAGAACAGGCCGAGCGCCTCCTCGGGCTCCATGACCTCCAGGTCGAGCAGGCGGGCCGAGGGCAGGTCGGCGAGCTTGACGCGGCTGGTGATGAGGGCGGCGCAGCCCGCGGTGCCGGGCAGCAGGTGCTCCACCTGCGCGGTGTCCCGGGCGTTGTCCAGCAGCACGAGCATGGAACGGTCGGCGAGCAGTGAGCGGAACAGCGCGGCGCGCTCGGCGAGGCCGTCGGGGATGACGTCCACCGGGAGGCCGAGCGCGCGCAGGAACGCGGCGAGCACCGACTCGGGCGCGGTGGGCTCCTCGGTGTAGCCGCGCAGGTCGGCGTAGAGCTGGCCGTCGGGGAACACCTCGTGCACCGAGTGGGCGACGTGCACGGCGAGCGCGGTCTTGCCCACGCCGCCTATGCCGGACACCGCGACGACCGGCACGCCTTCGCTGCCGGTGGCGCTGGTCAGCAGGGTGCGCAGCCGGTTGACGGCCTCCTTGCGGCCGGTGAAGTCGCTCACGGCGGCCGGGAGCTGGGCCGGGCGCGGCAGCTCCTGCACCGGCTCGTCATCGCCCTCGGCCCCCGCGGCGGCCGTGTCGCGCGCCGGGACGGCCGGACGGGCGGAGGTGCGCGGGCGCTCGGGGGTGTCGTCCTTGTCGGCGGTGTGCGCGGCGCGGGGCGGCGCGAGTGCGGTCCAGGCGAGCCCCGGGTCGGCGGACAGGACACGCTGGTGCAACGCGGCGAGCTCGTGACCGGGGTCGATGCCGAGCTCCTCGACCAGAGCCCTCCGGGTGTCGGAGAACACCGCGAGCGCGTCGGCCTGCCGGCCGCAGCGGTAGTAGGCCAGCATGAGCTGGCCGCGCAGGCGCTCGCGCAGCGGGTGCTCGGCGGTGAGGGCGATCAGCTCGGGGATGACGTCGGCGTGCCGCCCGAGGTTGAGGTCCAGCTCCATCAGCGTCTCGACCACGCCGATGCGCCGCTCGACGAGCCGGCCGCGCTGGTTGTCGATGTACGGCCCGACCGCGCCGGCCAGCGGCTCGCCCCTCCACAGCGTGAGCGCCTCGCGGAGGGTCTCGGCCGCGCCCGCGTGGTCGCCCGCACGGCGCTCGGCCTCGGCGGTGGCGACGCGGCGCTCGAAGACCCCGAGGTCGAACACGTCAGGCGGCAGGCGCAGGGCGTAGCCGCGGCCGACGGAGGTGAGCAGCTCGGGACGGGTGCGGGGGGAGCGGCCCGGCTCCAGCACGGCGCGCAGCCGGGAGACGTACGTGCGCAGCGCGCCGAGCGCCCGCGGCGGGGCGTCCTGGCCCCACACCGCGTCGATCATCTCGAGCGGGGTGACGGCGCGGCCCTCACGCAGCAGCAACATGGCGAGGATGGAGCGTTGCAGCGGGGTGCCGAGCTCGAGTTCGAGGCCGTCCCGCCACGCCTGTACGGGACCGAGCACGGCGAACCTCAGGCCAGCCTCGCCGTCTTGACCAGCCATAGCTCGTGTTCTCCACCCTGAAAAACCTTGTTTGCGAGATGAAATAATAGATCCCCGGCAGCATTCTCCCTATGCACGGGCCGTCTCGTTAATCCGCGCGTTGATTTCACGTCAACTTCCCGTTGAACTTCGCCGCCCATGCTGGGAGCACGGTCGAGCGCGACCCCGGCGCGGGGGCGGCCGCGCGAGGCCGCCGGCCACCACGCCGGGCTCGCCGGGAACGGGCCCGGCGGGCCGGCGCAAGCACCCTGCAGGCGCGCATAAGGCCGTTGTAAGTGCCTTGCAGGCGGTTGGTTCTATCACTGAGTCAGCAAAGCCCCGGGGGGTGAAAGACACCGGGGGCCCTCATCTCAGGAGAACCGCAATGAACCGCTCGATCCGCAACATTCTCGGTCTCGCCGCCGCCTCCGCGATCATCGCGGTGGGTGTCCCCGCCGTCGCCTCCTCCGCCTCCGCGGCCACCGCTCCGGCGAGCGCCGGCAGCTTTGAGTTCGAGGACGACTGGGGCTATTACTACAGCAAGTGGTACGACCACTCCCGCGCCAAGGCCAAGGGGCACGTCTGGGAGGGCCACGACGGTCGCATCCACGTCTCCGGCAAGGTCTACGACAAGTTCTCGCCGTGGTGGCTGTGCGGCTACGCGCAGGTCAAGTTCGAGAACGAGGACGGCGACGAGTCGACCTACTGGGCGAAGAAGTGCGGGTCCAGCGGCTACCGGTCGTTCCACTTCGCCGAGCACGACGTCGACAGCGTGCAGGTCCGGGTCTGCTACTGGAACGAGCACCAGGACAAGAAGAAGTACTGCGGCCGGTGGGACTACGTGTTCGAGGCTGACGAGCTGTAAGCGAGGTGCGGCCACGCACCTGCGGGGGTCCAGGTCACCGATGGGGGACGAACCGGGGTAACCGGGGGCACGTCGGGGGCACGGGGGACGCCGCGGGGGACGACAAGGCCCGCCCGGACGCTGAGGGGGCGACCGGGCGGGCCGTGCCGTTCCAGGGGTTCATCGATGGGACGGGGGGATCACGCCGCTTCCACGAGGCCGAGCCTCGCGTGCATCCGTTCTCGGACCGCCGGCCATTCGGAATCCAGGATCGAGTAGTACGCGGTATCTCGGACCGTGTCGTCGGCGCCTCGGCTGTCCGCCCGCCGCACACCGTCAAGGTGCGCGCCGAGGGCTTCGATGGCGGCCCGGGATCGCTTGTTGCGTACGTCGGCCTTCAGGGTGACGCGGTGGACCTGCCAGGTCTCGAAGGCGAGCGAGAGCATGAGGTACTTGCTCTCACGGTTCACGCTGGTGCCCTGGGCGGACGCGCCCAGCCAGGTGTAACCGATGTCGGCCACGGACGGGACCTCTCCCACCGTGCCGCGTGTCCCGGGAGGCCACGGCAGGGGGCCCTGCCAGTACTCCAGGTTCATGAGGCGGGTGGATCCGACCACGCGGTCGGTGTGCAGCCACCTGATGGCGAAGGGCAAGGTGCGTCCCTCCGCCTGCTCAGCCAGAGCGGCCCCGATGTACGAGGCCATCTCCTCCCGGCCTGCGGGAACCCGAGTGAAGGCATAGGTGGAGCGGTCTTCACTCGCCGCGGCGACAAGATCGTCCAGCGCCGCGAGGCTGAGCGGTTCCAGGCGCACGGAGCGCCCGGACAGGGTGACAAAAGCGGGCATGAGCAAATGATGGGGGGTAGGTCATTGAATCTGCGCCAAATGTGGTGCGACATCTTGGTGAGCGCTGGGGAACGCGGCGGCCCGCAGGGAGAAACCGCAGGTCAGAGCCATGATTTTTGCTCACAACCGCGAAAGGCGCAAGGTAAAGCTTCGGCAACCCCGCCACCGGGCCCGGGCGCGGGCCGGGCCCGGCGGCGAGGCCGGCCGTCCTAGCAGTCGACCAGGTCAGGCCGCTGGTTGAGGATCTGGGCGCGGGCGGTGACGAACTCCGCGAGCGCCTTCTCCGCCGTCGGGTCGAACACGGCGACGCGGTGGCAGTTCTGGAAGGCGAGCCGGACGCCGAAGTGGCTCTCCAGCGCGCCGCGCATCGCGTCGCTGGCGAGGCAGCGCAGCAACTGGCCGCGTGCCGCCTCGTCCGGTGGCGGCGTCAGGTTGTCCGCGAACTCGGCCCCGCTCTCCTCTCGCTGCCGGACCAGGCCGGTGATCAGCGACCAGGCGTACGGAAGGGAGTCGCGGACGCAGGCCACGAACGCCGCGTCATCGACGTCGCCCGCACGCGCCTGGTCGAGGAGCTCGTTGGGAACGGTCAGCGACATGCTTGGTTCTCCTCTCGCAAGGGGACGGACCCGACGGTAGACGGCGCGCCGGGCTGCTCCATGTGGCGTGGGGGCGACAATCATGACTGAGGCCCCCGTGCGCCGGTCTCACGCGACGACGGCGGGGCGCTCGCCGTAGACGAACTCTGGGTCGATCTGGCGCAGAAGGTCCTCGCCGGTGGCGCGGTTGGCCCACGCCCTGGCGTTGCGCGTGTGGAACTCGGCGGTCTGGCGGCCGAACTTCGCCCAGTCCTTCTCCTGCACGCGCACCCGGGCCAGCAGCACCGACAGCGCTTCACGGTTGGCGGGCTCCAGGGCGTCGAGGGCGAACCCGCGGCCCTGCTCCATGGCCCGCACCGCCGGGGAGTGCTCCATGCAGACGAGCAGGTCGCCGCCGACGTGCTCGCGCAGGAACGCGACGTCGGCCGGGGAGTGCACCTTGTTGCCGACGACCGCGATGGGCACGTCGAAGTCGCGGGCGTGGTCGCGGTACTGGCGGTACACGCTCACGCCCTGGCGGGTGGGCTCGGCGACCAGGAAGGTCATGTCGAACCGGGTGAACAGCCCCGAGGCGAACGAGTCGCCTCCCGCGGTCATGTCCACCACGACGTATTCGTCCGGCCCGTCCACCAGGTGGTTCAGGAAGAGCTCGACCGCGCCGACCTTGGAGTGGTAGCACGCGACGCCGAGGTCGTCCTCACCGAAGGGGCCGGTGACCATGAGGCGCATGCCCTCGACGGGGACGGAGTGCCGGCCGGAGAAGTAGGGGTCGTCCAGTGTGACCAGCCGCGAGCCCCGGCCCGGCGGGGTGGTCTTCACCATGGCCGCGGCCGAGGTGATGCGGGGGTTGTCGCCCCGCAGGTATTCCTTGATCTCGGGCAGGTGGGCGCCGAGCGGCTCGGGCAGGTCTCCCGGCGCGAGACCCAGCACCATGCCGAGGTGCTGGTTGATGTCGGCGTCGATGACCACCACCGGGTCGCCCTGGCGTGCGGTGTGCCTGGCGAAGAGGGACGACAGGGTGGTCTTGCCGCTGCCGCCCTTGCCGACGAAGGCAACTCTCATGAAGCCGATCCAATCTGATAACGAAAACCATTGCAAGTACTGTGGACAGCATCATGCCACGGCGGCAGGGGGTCCTCGCGGGAGAACGGCGATTTTTACCCAGGTCAGCCCAGGGATCGGCACGGCACGAAACGGCCGGTGCCGTGCGGCCCGCGCGGGCGGGTCAGGCCGGGGTCTGGGGCGGGTGGTAGTACTTGAAGATCGCCTTCATGGTGGGGGTGAGGTGGCGCCATTCGGAGCGGGTGGTGGTCCAGGTGATGACGCTCGCGCGGGCGCCGGTCACGACCAGGCGCTGGACCTCGTGGTAGGCGACGCCCTTGACGGCCCAACTGCGGTAGCCGGGACCGGTCCAGGTGCTCTCCCACTCGGCGGTGAGGTCGTTCCTGCCGCGCACCTTCTCCAGGCGGACGCGGCGGTACTCGCGGACCTCCGACGACAGCGACCTTTCGGTCTCGCGCAGCAGCGCCATCGGGTCCCGGCCGGCGAGGTCGACGACCGAGACGCTGAGGTAGGCGGTGCCGGCGGGCTCGGACCAGGTGAAGGTGCCGTCCCGGGTGACCAGCCGCCATCCGCGCGGCACCCCGGCACGCCAGCCTTCCCCATCGTGCCACTTCAGCTTCAGCCGGTTCACGGCCGGCGACGGCGTGGGGAACGCGGTGGCGAGCGGTGCGGCGGTGCCCGGCGGGACGGTGGGGGCCGGGCGGGCGGTCGCCGCGGCGTCGGGGCGCAGCACGGCCAAGCCGCCGATGGCGCCGGCGAGCACCGCTGCCACCACCACCACGGCCAGCAGCCTGGCGCGCCCGCCGCGCTCCGGCGGCGCGGGCCGCGGCTCGGGGGACGCGACGGCATCCAGCAGCCGCTTGGCCTCGTCGGCGCCCATCCGCTTGACCGGGTCCTTGGCCAGCAGGCCGGTGAGCACGGGACGCAGCTCGGCGGGGGCCTTGGCCAGTTCGGCGTCCTGGGTGAGGAGCTTGGCGAGCGGCCCCATGTCGCCGTCGAACGGCGGCCGGCACACCACCATCGCGAACAGCGTGGCGCCGAGTGACCACAGGTCCCCGGCGGGGGTGGCGGGTGCCCCCATGATGCGCTCGGGCGCGAGGAAGCCGGGGGAGCCGACGGTGCCGCTGCGCTGCGCGTGCGGATCGCTGAGGGTGGTGGCGATGCCGAAGTCGCTGAGCACCACGCGGCCGTCGTACCCGATGAGGATGTTGGCCGGTTTCACGTCCCGGTGCACGACGTCCGATGCGTGCGCCACCGAGAGCGCGGTGAGCACCTGGGAGGCGATGGTGGCGGCCCGGGGCACCGACAGCGGGCCCTCGCTCGCGATGACCCGGTCGAGCGAGCGGGACGGGACCATCTCCATGATGATCCACGGATGGCCGTCCTCCTCGGCCACGTCGAAGACGCCGACGATGTTGCGGTGGTTGAGCTTGGCGGCCGTGCGCGCCTCACGCGAGGTGCGGTGGATCATGTCGAGACGCTGCCGGGAGCCGATGCCCGGCGGGACCAGCACCTCCTTGGCCGCGACCGGCCGGTCGAGAAGCGTGTCGTGCCCTTCCCAGACCATGCCCATGCCGCCCTGACCCAGTGCTCGCACCAGCCGGTACCGCTTGACGATCAGTTGGCCTGGAGTGCCCATCCAAAATGCCCCTTCGCAGGCTTAGCGAAGATATGCAGCAGATCGGAAGTCTCCCATAATCGCCTCGTCAGTGCGCTCCAACCGCACAGGCACGTTTACCTACCGCGAACACGCTTCGCGTTTCTCCGGGACGGGCTTCTGTTCAGACGGGGACGAGCACATACATGCGTCCCGCCGCCGCCTCGAACACGGCGGTGTCGTCGTCGCACCGCACCGACGGGGACGGCCCGCTGCGCGCCTCGACGCGGCAGCCGCCGAGGAACGCCACGTTGCGCACCCGGATCTCGGCCCCCCGGCCCGGGGTGATCCGCGCCTCGGTCAGCGCGCCGTCCCGCCAGGTGGCGCCGACCGTGTGCCCGCCCCGGGCGCGCAGCCCGTCGAACGAGCCGTGCGGCCACGCGGCCGGCAGCGCGGGCAGTACGTCGACCACCCCGCAGTGGCTCTGCAGCAGCATCTCGGCGATACCCGCGGTGGCGCCGAGGTTGCCGTCGATCTGGAACGGCGGGTGGGTGCTCCACAGGTTGGGCAGCGTGGACTCGCGCAACTGCCCGGCGAGCAGACGGTGCGCGCGGTCGCCGTCCAGCAGTCGCGCCCACAGGTTGACCTTCCAGGCACGGCTCCAGCCGGGTCCGTCGTCGCCCCGCTGCTCCAGCGTGACCCGGGCGGCCTCGCCGAGCCGGGTGAACGGCCGGATCCGCCGGCCCGGGTGCAGCGCGAACAGGTGGGACACGTGGCGGTGGGTGTCGCGCGGGTCGTCCAGGTCGTCGTGCCACTCCTGGAGTTGCCCGGACGCGCCGACGCGCAGGCCCTCGTCCAGCGCGCCGAGGGCGCGCAGCGTGCGGTACCCGGGGTCGAGCCCGAGCAGCTCCGCCGCCTCCACCGTGTTGGCCAGCAGGTCCCACACGATCTGCTGGGACGCGGCGGCGCCCGCGGTGAACGGCCCGTGCTCGGGCGAGTGGCTCGGCGACACGACCAGGCAGCCGTCCCGCTCGGTCAGCGTGTCCAGCCAGAAGTCCGCCGTCTCGCGCAGCAGCGGGTGGGCGCGGTCGCGCAGGAAGGCCTCGTCCCCGCCGAACAGGTAGTGCTCGTAGACGTGCTGGGCCAGCCAGGCCGCCGCCTCGGGGAACCAGAAGGACGTCGGCCAGTCGTGCACGCCGGTGAAGCCGAACGGGTTGGTGTTCTGGTGCACCACCCACCCCGAGGCGCCGAACATCGTCGCGGCGGTGCGGCGGCCCGGCGGGCGCAGCGCCTCGACGAACCGCACCAGCGGCTCGGCGCACTCGGGCAGCGCGGTGACCTCGGCGGGCCAGTAGTTCATCTGCACGTTGACGTTGGTGTGCCAGTCGCAGCCCCACGGCGGGGTGGCGCTGTCGTTCCAGATTCCCTGCAGGTTGGCGGGCAGCGGCGAGTCCGCGCGGGACGCGGCGAGGAGCAGATAGCGGCCGTAGGCGAACAGCAGCTCCTCGAGGGCCCTGTCCCCCGGCCCGCCCGCGCCGTACGCGGCGACGGCGCGGTCGGTGGGCAGGGGCGGGACGCCGGCGCCGCCGAGGTCCAGCCGCACCCGGCCGAACAGGCGGCGGTGGTCGGCGACGTGCTCGGCGCGCAGGTCCTCGTAGCCGGACGCGCTCGCCCGGCCGACCAGCTCGGTGACCCGGTCGTGCGGGTCGGCGCCCCGGTAGGCGGGATAGGCCGGCCCGTAGTCGGTGCCCGCGGACAGCACCAGTGTCACGGCGTCCGCGCCGCGCACCTCCACCGCGCCGTCCAGGTCGGCACGACGGCCCCTCACCGCGAGCACCTGCACCTGGCCCTCGTACACCAGGCCGTTGTCGTCCAGCGCCCCCCGGAAGGTCAGCCGCCCGTTCCGCGCGGTGCCGGACCGCGACGTCCGCACCGTGACGCCCACCCGGCCGGGACGGTCGGCCGCCAGCCGGACGACGACCACCCCCGCGGGGTTGCTGGCGAAGTGCTCACGGGTGAAACGCACCCCGTCCGCGGTGTACTCCACGGTGGCGATCGCGGTGGACAGGTCGAGCGCCCGGCGGTAGCCCGAGACCTCCCCGGGGACGTCCACGGACAGCAGCAGGTCGCCGAGCGGCTGGTAGGTGCCGAAACCGGGGACGTGGCCGTCCTGGGTGCCGGGGTTGCCGAGCAGGCGGACCGCCTCCTGCGGCTCCAGCCGCCCGTCCTCGGCGATGCGCCGCCTGGCCTCGGCGAGGGCGTCCGGCCGGGGCGCGGGCCAGTCGCCGCCGCGGTACGCGCCCCCGGTCTCCGCCGAGCCGGGGCCACCCGTCCACAGGGTGCTCTCGTTGAGGGCCAGACGCTCCTCGCCGAGCCTGCCGAAGACCATCGCCCCGAGCCCGCCGTTGCCGATCGGCAAGGCCCACCGTTCCCACGCGCCGTGTTCGTCCGGTGCGTCCGCGGGACGGTCGTACCACAGGGTCAGCATCTCTCCCCGCTCAGACTGATGATCGAACCAGATCCTAACGGGGTGAATCAGACTGAGTGATGAAATGGAGTAAGTGTGTAAGGCGAGGGTCTCGTCACCAAGTCACCGGCAATTCGGTGAAGCCGCCGGTCAGCCGTCCGGTCCTGCGGGGCAGCGCCTCCACCGGGGTCGCGAGTTCCAGGGTGGGGAACCGCCGCGGCAGCGTGCCGAACGCCGCGCGCAGCTCGACGCGGGCGAGGTTCGCGCCGACGCAGTAGTAGTGGGCGTACCCGAAGGCGATGTGCGGGTCGGCCGGCTCCCGCGCGGAGTCGAACTCGTCCGGCCGGTCGAAGACCCGTTCGTCCCGGTTCGCGGCCGTCGTGCTGATCAGCACGGCGTCGCCGCGCCGGATCGTCACCCCGCCGAACTCCATGTCCTCCTTGGCGTACCGCACCAGCCCGTGGTCGGACGGCGCCGCCACCCGCAGGATCTCCTCCACCGCCGCTGGGGCGCGGGAGGGGTCGGCGGCCAGCGCGTCCCACTGGGGGCGGTCGCCGAGCAGGAGGAGCACGCCGAAGTCGATGCGGTTGACCGTGGTCTCGTGCCCGGCGAACAGCAGGGCCGCGCCGAGCGTCGCGGCCTGCTCGCGGGTCGCGTCCATGGTGGCGAGGTCGGAGAACACGTCCTCGGCGGGGTGCTCACGTTTCCTCTCCAGCAGGGTGCCGATGTAGGCGGTGAGCTCGTCCTTGGCGGCGGCCGCCGCGGCCGGGTCCAGCACGTCGGTCATGCCGTCGGCCAGCGACTTGAACAGGTCGCGGTCCTGGTACGGCACGCCGAGCAGTTCGCAGATCACCATCGCGGGCAGCGGGAAGGAGAAGTGGGCGTGCAGGTCCACCGGCGGCGTCTTGCCGCCCATCTCGTCCAGCAACCCGTCCACCAGCTCCTGGACGTGTCCGGCCAGGGCCTGCATGCGGCGCGCGGAGAAGGCGGGGACCACCAGCTTGCGCATCTTCTCGTGGTCGCTGCGTTCGGTCGCGAAGTCCCCGGTGGGGCCGCCGAGCAGCACCGAGCCCGAGACGCGCGCCGCGCTCTCCGGCGCCGGGTGCGAACGGCCGAGGCGGGGATCGGCGAGCAGGGTGCGCACCTCCTCGTACCCGGTGACGAGCCAGGCCTCGTCCCCGGCCTGGGTGCGGACGCGGGTGACGGGGCCGGTGGCGCGCAGTTCGCGGTACTCCTCCGGCACGTGGAGCGGGTGGCGGCGGGGGAACGGGAGCTGAGGAAGATCGGACACGGCGCGTGCCCCTTCTCTCGTCGGGCTTTCTACGAAGGTCGCACCGCAAGAAGTCGGACGCAACCATGAGGGTCAAGAAATGTCATGACTAATTGTGATGATTAGCCCTTACCGGAACGCGCCTCACCAGTTCGCGGCACCCGCGAAGGACGTCGGGGCCGGGGCGTAGCCGAGCTGTTCCCGTGCCGCGGTGATGTCCAGGGTGCGTTCGACGGCCAGGTGGCTCGCCGCGTAGCGGGTCAACGTGGGCGGGTCCGGGCGGCGCAGCACGCGGAACGCGGCCTCGGCCGCCGTGGCGAGCGCCGCGACCGGGGCGGCGGGCAGGTAGCAGGGCCGGGCGTCGATGCCGCGCTCGCGGAGCAGGGCACGCAGGGCGTCGTCCAGGGTCACCGGTTCGGCGTCGGTGACGTTGAACACGCCCGACGCGACCGGGCCGCTCGCCGCGAGCAGGCACGCCCTGGCCAGGTTGCCCCCGGACGTCAGGCTGACGCGCTGCCGTCCGTCGCCCACCGCGAACAGCCGCCGGCCCCGGACGGCGCGCAGCACGCGGGGCAGCAGCACGGTGTCGCCCGGGCCGTACACCGCATGCGGCCGGAGCACCACCGCGGTGCCGGCCAGCACCTCCTCGGCCCGTGCCTTGGAGGCGCCGTACGCGTTGACGTACCGGCGGGCCCGGCACTCGTGTTCCCTGGCCATGACGGTGGGGCGGAACGGGTCGTAGACGCTCGCCGTGCTGACGTGGACGAACCGGGACCGGGGGAACGCCTCGCGCACCGCGCGGGTGCCCTCGACGTTCACCTTGAAGATCTCTGCCGCCGGGCCCCAGTCGGACACGCCGCCCGCGCAGTGGACGACCGCGTCCACCTCCGGGAGATCGTGCGGCGCCGGCCCCGTGACGTCCCACGAGCGGTAGACGCCTTCGGGTGGGGTGCCGCCGAGCGCGCTCGCCGGACGTCGGCCGAAGGCGTGCACCTCCCAGCCCTCGGCCGCCGCGAGCCGCCACACGGTCCCGCCGGCGAAGCCGGACGCGCCGGTCACCGCGATCCTCATCGTGCCACCCGGTCGCGGAGCAGGTCGCGGTCCAGCTTGGCGGAGCGGCCGGTGCGGGGGAAGTCGGGGAGCACGGCGACGCGGCCGGGGAGGGCGGCGGAGTCCACGACGGCCGGCAGGGCCTGGCGCAGCGCGGGCAGGGAGAAACCCTCCTCGGGGACGACGGCCAGCACGACCTCCTCGTCGCCGGTCTCCGGGTCGGGGACGCCGACCAGGGCGGCCTCGGCGACGCCGGGCAGGGCGGCCACCGCGGGCTCGTAGAGGCCGGGGTAGATGTTCACGCCGTCCCTGATGATCATGTCTTTCTTGCGGCCGAGCAGCACCAGGCGTCCCCGGTCGTCCAGGCGGGCAAGGTCGCCGGTCGCCACCTCGGTCATCGGGGCCGCGCCGAGGTACGAGGCGGCCAGATGGGGCCCCGAGACGAACAGCTCGCCGTCCGCGGCGATCCGTGCCCGGACGCCTGGGAGCGGGCGGCCGAGCAGGTCGCCCTCGGTGGCCTCCAGCTTCTCCTCGGCCGAGACGATCGCGATCGGCAGCGCCTCGGTGGTGGCGTAGACGGACAACACCCGGGCGTGCGGCGCCGCCGCACGGGCACGCCGCAGGACGGCGGGCGGCGCGGGCGCCGTGCCGAGCAGCAGGCACCGCAGCGTGCCCGGCAGCGCGGGATCGGCCCGCAGCGCCGCGTCGAGGCGTGCCGGGACGCAGAACGCGTGCGTCGCGCCACGCGCGGCCAGCTCCTCGGCGAGCGGCCCGCCCCCCGGCAGGGACCAGGTGGCCCCCGCCATCAGCGCGGGCAGCCCCAGCATGAGCTGATCGGTGTGCACGACGTCACCCGGCCCCAGCGGCACGGCCTCCTGGAACAGCGCCGCCCCCGCGCCCAGCGACCCGCGGGTGTGCACCACCCCCCGCGGCCGCCCCGTCGTGCCCGACGTGAACGCCACGACGGCAGGCTGCCCCGGGACCTCCCGAGCGGAAGGGAACTCCCCCGGCGGCAGCCGGTGCAGGTGAAGGGCGCCCCGAGGGACACCGGGCAGCCAGGGCCCGGTCGTGATGTGGCGGACAGCCTGACCCGGCACCGGCTCACGCAACCGAGGCAGCGCCAGCCCACGACGCCGGGCGAGCCCCCGCAGAGGCCCGCTGAAGGCATAAGCGATCGAGTCGGCCACCACCCAGCCCGGCCGAACCAGCGCCAGCCGCGCCGCCGCAGCCGCCGGCGTGAGCCCCGGATCCGCGAGCACAAGCATCCCCCCCGCCGCCACCGCCCCCAGCGCCAGCACCACCGCGTCCGGCCCAGGCCGCACCGCGAACAACACCGCGTCCCCTGGACTCAGCCCGCCCCCCGGCGGCACTGAGTTCCCTGGGTGTGCCGGGTCGGATGGGTGTGCCGGGTCGGATGGGTGCGCTGGGTCCGATGGGTGTGACGGCCGCGGCGCTGCTGGGTCCGATGGGTGTGCTGGGTCCGATGGGTGTTCTCGGTCGGAGGGGTGTGCTGGGTCCGATGGGTGTTCTCGGTCGGAGGGGTGTGCTGGGTCGGATGAGTGTGGTGGGTCCGATGAGTGTGGTGGGTCGGATGGGTGGACCGGGTCGCCGAGGTGCGCCGGGTCCATTGGGTGCGCCGGGTCCATTGGGTGGGCCGAGTCTCTATGGCGTACCGAGTCTTGGGCAGGTATCTGGTCCGCTGGGTGCACCGAGTCCCTGAGGTGCACCGGGTCTCCGGGGCGTACCGAGTTCGATGGGTGCACCGGGTCGTTGGGGTGCGTGGCGTCTCGTGGGATCAGCGGTTCTTCCGGGATGACCGCGTTGCCGGGATGCGGCACGTTCATGGCACTTGCGACCGCTCGTACCAGGCGGGCCAGTTCTCCGAAGGTCAGTTCCCGGCCGCGGGGGTCGATCACCGCTCGCCGGTCGGGTTCCCGATCGGCCGCCGCCAGGACCGCTTCCACCACGTCATGGCTCATCCTCGCGTCCCTCCTTCGAGTGTGGGTTCCGGCTCCGGATCCACAGGTGCCGGTACGCGGGCAGCAGCACCCGGCGGGCGGGGCGGCGGGCCACCACCTCGACGTCGTGAGCGAGCAGGAGCTCGGTGACCGCACGGATCTCGGCCAGGGCCAGGGGGTATCCGATGCAGAAGTGCGGTCCCGCGCCGAACCAGAGGCGCCGCAACTCGGGCGGATGCCGGCGCGCCGGGTCGAACGGGCCGTACGCCCGGGTGCAGTTGAGGGTCGCCACGACGATCCGGTCACCGGGCCGCACGGCCACCCGCCCCACCCGGGCCGGCACCGCGACCGACCGCAACATCACCGGGGTGGGTGTGGTGTACCGGAGCGCCTCCTCGATGAGGCGATCCAGATCTCCCCCGCCAAGGATGCCGCCGTAGGGGCGGGCGCCCCCGTGGAACGGGACATCACCTCCGCGCCTGGCGCAGCCGTCGTGCGGCACGCCGCCCTCAGGCAGCGTGCCGGCTCCATGTGCGGTGCCGTCTGCGTGTGGGGTGCCGTCTGTGTGTGGCGTGTCGGCTCCATGTGTGGGGCCGTCTGCGTGTGGGGTGCCGGCTCCACGTGGGGGGTCGGTTGTGTGTGGCGTGTCGCCTTTGTGCGGGGGGAGGGGGTTGGGGTGGGGGGTGTCGTGGAGGAGGGTGGTCAGGCGGGGGATGAAGGACGCTACGGTTTCGGTGCCGGTCAGGAAGAAAGCGGCGGCGGCGCCGCGGGCCTCGGGGGCGGAGAGGCCAAGGGCGCGCATGCGGCCCATGACGGTGGTCTCGTCGCCGGTTTCGTAGGCTGTGGCGGCGATCTTGCCTACGCGGTCGAGTACTTGGCGGGCGACGTGGATCTGGCGGGTGGTCAGGCGGCGGGAGCGTAGTGACACCATGGAGACGACGCGCTCTCCGTCGGCGAACAGTGTGCGGGCGTCGGTGGTGGAGACCTCGCCCATGCCGATGACGCGGCAGATCACGGCGCCGGCCATCAGGCGCATCTCGTCGGCGAGGTCGACCGTCTCCCCGTGCCGGAGCCGGGCGGACAGGTTGCCCAGTGGGGCGGCGAGCACGTCGGCCACCAAAGTCGTCACCGCGTCGGGGGTGAACAGGGGGGCGAGTTTCCTGCGCAGGGCGGTGTGGGCCTCGCCTTCCATGTTGAGCAGGACGGACGGGCCGAGCACCGGGGTCCACAGGTCGCCGGGGGAGCCGGGGCCGTCCTTGCGGAACGTCGCCTGGTCCATGAGGACGGCCCGTGCCGTGGCGGCGTCGTTGACCACCACCCCGACGCCGGGGACCCGCACGGCGGGGCCGAGCCGGGCCACCGCTCGCAGCAGCGGGTAGGCCAGCGGGTGCGCCGCCAGGTGGAGGCGCGTCTCATGATTCACGGGAAACGTCCAGAGGGGACACGGGGGGACGGAAGGAGTCGGAGGGAGACGGAGGGAGACGGGAGAGGGGGACGGAGGGAGACGGAGGGGATGGCGAGACGGGAGAGGGGGACATCCGAGGAGGCGAGGGGAGACACGGGGGCGGGGAGTGG
>NZ_JBDPMD010000068.1:0-40230 GCF_039871875.1 Sphaerisporangium sp. B11E5
CGCCCCCAAACGATCACCACCCCCGTTTCCGTAACCGACGCCCCCCTGATGCTGGTAGCCTTGTCGCGAGTCAAAGCCCCCTTAGCTCAGGGGATAGAGCACCGGCCTCCGGAGCCGGGTGCGCAGGTTCGAATCCTGCAGGGGGCACTCGATCTTGACAGCGATTCCGACCGCCGACCAAGGCGAACAGCGTACGAACGGGCGGGCCTCCAGTCTCACGGAGGCCCGCCCGTTCTTGTTGACGCTCACTGGTCATGGGGATCTGGGAAGTGGCCTTCGTCATCACGCGAGAAACCGATCAGAACGTGGTCGGCGTGGAGTGGGAGGTGATTGACACCTGCCGTGGCTGGCTTGCGGGACGCGGTGAGGTCGTTGCCCAATCTGCCGATGCCATGACGATTCCCTTTCGTCGCATCTCTCGGGATCTGCCGGCTATCGGTCGTCTGAACGCCTTACTAGGGTCCAACTCAGACGGCGCTGTCCCGCCGCATCGACGCTTTGAACAGGGTTGCTCCACGTGAGGCGGTAAATCCTGTACTTCGTGACATCATTAACCGCCTTGGCGCTCTTGGCCCGCTGAAAACCCCGCGACCCTCTGCGGAGCCGGCCCGAGCCGTCCGGTGCTCATCGCCCATAGAGGTGTGGGTCAAGGCATCCATCGTGCGCGGAGCACGCCATCGGGGTCGGGCATCACAGCGGCCATCAGCGGTGTACGTTCGTCCTGGTAGGAGGAAAGAATCAGCACCGCGCGGGCTTCGGCCGGCATGGCGGGCAGTGCCG
This sequence comes from Sphaerisporangium sp. B11E5, assembly GCF_039871875.1. Lineage (NCBI taxonomy): Bacteria > Bacillati > Actinomycetota > Actinomycetes > Streptosporangiales > Streptosporangiaceae > Sphaerisporangium > Sphaerisporangium sp. B11E5. The sequence continues at coordinate 781 of NZ_JBDPMD010000068.1, forward strand.
GATACTTACTTTCGTCGACTGTCAGGCTGGTGATGTGGCCCTGAGGGTCCTGCCAGACGATCTCGACGAAGCCCTCGTGGGGAAGGTCGGCGAGGGTTGCGTCCACGTCTGTCGACAGGTCGGGCCAAATCCGCAGCCTGGCCCGTGGGGTGAGCCGGGTCCGTGTCGGGACAACCTCATCTAGGGTGATCCGGTGCCAGCGTGAGGCGTTGGAGAGATAGCCCTCCTCAAGCACCACGGCACCTTGTTGGCTGATGAGAGCATTCAGCTCGGCCCAGAATGCGTCATCGGCGGGGGTGGCCGTACGGAATCGATCTTCATCGAGTTGCGGATCGTATGGTGACTGGTCGATCGGTTCGGCGAACAGCCCGCGCTGGTGGGTGAGCGTCACCGCGTGCGGGCAGGATGATGCGCTGCCGACATAGACGTACTGGTCGTAGCCGACGTGGACGAAGAACTGGTCCTCGGCCTCCAAACGACACCAGGCACCGTTGTCGCGCAGCATCACCCGGACCAATTCCAAGGCGACAGCCATCGGCACCTGTGCGCCGTCGTGGTAGCCGGTCAGGTCGGGCGGGAACAGTCCGGCCAGGCCGTGGCCGTCGACCGGGGGGTCCGCACCGAAGTTGACGAAGCCGCTCACCTCGGGTTCCCGGATGGTGAGGTGGGTGATGCCGGCTTCTTCGGCGAAAGCGGCCACAGACGCTAGGTAGGCCGCTTCCACAGGGCCGTGATCGCTGTACACGTCGTCGGGACCGACGTGGTGACCGTGCTCGTTGCGGTCGGCCGGGTCGTACTTGGTGACGCGGTGGACATGGAGTCTTGTGGCGGTTCGGTCACCGGTCGGATATGCCTCAGGTGGGGATGCCTGTGAGCCGGGACCGGCCGTGGGAGCTTTCACCGTCCCCATTCTGGTGAGCTCTGGTCTTCCCGCGATACTCCGCGTTGCTCAGGTGGCCGTACTTTGGCACCCTGACGACGTCCGTCGTCAGGGTTATCGCTATGTCTCCTCTAAAGAGGGGTACGGCTCTTTCCGTGGACCCATCGTGGTTCCTCATCGGACAGGAATCAGGCTGGCCCGATACCGATGCGTCCTCGTACAATCGGGCGCTTGACCGAGATGACGGGAATTGCCCGGCCGCCCAGGTTGCGGCCGGGAGACCGGGTGGCTGTGGTCGCGACCAGTGGGACGGTCTCGCCGGAGCGGCTGGCGTACGGGTGTGCTCGGCTTCGCGGCGCTGGTCTGGACGTGGTCACCGGGGAGCATGTTCTCGCGCGGCATGGGCTTTTCGCCGGTACCGACCGGGAGCGGGCGGCTGATCTTACGGACGCCTGGTGTGACGAGCGGGTTCGGGCGGTGTTGTGTGCTCGGGGCGGGTACGGCGCGTTGCGGGTGCTCGATCATCTCGATCCGGAGCGGTTCGCCGCCGTCGCGGCGAAGCCGTTGGTCGGTTCTAGTGATGTGACGGTGCTGCACCGGTGGCTGGCCGAGCACACGGGGGGCGTCGGGCTCTACGGGCCGATGGTGGCGGGTACGGCGCTGGGTACCGATCGCCTCGGTGACCGGTGGGCACAGGAGCTGATACGGACGTTGATGTCGCCGGAGGAGACGCAGGAGCTGTACTGCCCGGAGGCGATCGAACTGGTGCCTGGGCGGGCCGGTGGGCCGGTCGTCGGTGGCAACCTCAACTTGCTGGCAGCGTTGCTGGGCAGTGCTGAGGCCGGGGCGGCGGCGGGGTGCATCGTGGTGCTGGAGGACGTCAACAAGGAACCACATCGGCTTGATCGGCTGTTCACGCAGATGGTGCGGTCGGGGTGGTTCGACGGTGCCGTCGGGGTGGTGGCGGGGCGGTGGCGTAACTGTGGGCCGGATCCGGACGCGATCTTGCTTGAGCGTCTCGGGGCGCTGGGTGTTCCGATCCTGGCCGGGTTCGACGTCGGGCACGGGGCTCGTCAGCTCACCGTTCCTCTCGGTGTCCCGGCCGTGCTGGACACGGGGAGCCGGTCGCTGCGCTACACCGTGCCGGCCCTGAGGTGAAACAGGTCGGCGAGTTCCACTCCGGTCAGTGACGGCAGGACCAGGTCGGCGGCGGCCAGGTCGTGTCCGACGGTGACGGGGCCGGGGACCGCGACGCAGCGCAGGCCGGCTGCCTTGGCGGCGGCCACGCCGGTGGCGGTGTCCTCGATGGCGAGCGCCGCGGGTGCCGGCGACCGCAGGTGTGCCAGCGCGGCGAGGTAGAGGTCCGGCGCCGGTTTGCCGGTCGCGACGTCGTCGCGACAGAACACCGCGGAGAACTCGGACAGCAGCCCGACCCGCTCCAGATGGCCGGTCACCCATTCCCGGGTGGCGCCTGAGGCGACCGCGGTGCGCACTCCGGCGGCCTGTGCCTGTGCCAGCAGGTCGCGCACTCCCGGCAATACCGGCAGGTCCAGGGCCAAGGCGCGCACCCGGGCACGGATCCGGCTCATCGCCGCAAGTGGATCACCGCCGGCGGCCCCGAGTACCGCCGTCACCCGTTCGGGCCGCAGACTCGGCACTCCGACCGCGGCCACGAAAGCCTTTTCGTCGAAAGGAATGTCAAGGTCGACGCACTCGGCTCGCCACCCGGCCACCAGAGCCGACTCGGTGTCGACGATGACCCCGTCGAAATCAAAGATGAGAGCGCGGTTTTCCGGTTGGCTTCCGCCGGCCGGGTACCCAGCGACGCTCGACATTGTGCCTCCGATTTTCGGCTTTGTGAATATCCCAGATTAGCCCAGGCGTTTGATAACGTGCGGAAAGCGACATTTCACCGGGGCGGGGGCGCATCGTCGGGAGGATGCATGGACATCGGACTGGTGGGACTCGGGCGGATGGGGGCCGGGATCGCGCGGCACTGGCTGCGGGACGGTTACCGGGTGGTGGGGCATGACCTGGACAAGGCCGCGATGGCCGAGTTGGCGGACGACGGCCTGGAACCGGCCGAGGACCTCGCGGCCCTGATCGCCGCCCTGCCGGCCCCGAGGACGGTGTGGACGATGCTGCCGGCCGGTCCGCCGACGCGGGCGGTCACCGCCTACCTCGAGGAGGCTCTCGAACCGGGAGATCTCCTGCTGGACGGCGGGAACACCAACTTCCACGAGTCGGTCGAGCGGGCCGCCCGGTGCCGGGAGAAGGGGCTGCGGTTCCTCGACGTCGGCACGTCGTCGGGGCTGCTCGGCCGGGCGGAGGGGTACTGCCTGATGGTCGGCGGCGACCCCGAAGTGGCGTCGGAGACGATGCCGGTCCTGCGCAGCATCGCCCCCGAGGGCGGATGCCGGTACGTCGGCCCCTCCGGTGCCGGGCACTACGTGAAGATGATCCACAACGGCATCGAGTACGGGCTGCTGGAGGCGTATGCCGAAGGCTTCGAGGTGCTCAAGGCCAGCGAGTACGACCTCGACCTGCCCGCGATCGCCGAGCTGTGGCGGCACAACAGCCTGATCCAGTCCCGGCTGCTCGACCTGCTCGCCGGCAAGCTCGACGCCGACCCGGAACTGTCCAAGTTCTCCGACTACGTCGAGGATCTGGGGACGGGTCGCTGGGCGGTGCTGGAGGCGATCGAGCGGAACGTCCCGGCCCCGGCGATGACCGCCGCCCTGCTGACGCGGTTACGCTCCCGCCAGGAGACGTCCTTCGGCGGACAGGTGCTGTCGGCGCTGCGGGAGGAGTTCGGCGGTCATGTCGTCAACCGGCCGCACGGACCGGTGGCATGATCCGGGTCGGCATCGTCGGCCTGGGCTACATCGCCCGGATCGCCTACCTGCCCTTGCTGGGCGCCGATCCCCGGGTCGAGATCGTGGGCATCTCGGACCTGAGGGCGGAGGCGGTGGAGCAGTACGGCCGGCAGTACCGGATCCAGGGACGCTATCGCGAGCTCGACGATCTGCTGGCGTTACGTCCCGATGTGATGTTCGTGCACACCTCCACGGAGTCACACACCGAGGTGGTGACGCGCTGCCTCGACGCCGGCGTCGACGTCTATGTGGACAAACCTCTGGCGGACAACTGGGCCGAGGCGAAGGCACTGGCGGATCATGCCTCGGCGAGGGGTCTTCTGCTCGCGGTCGGGGTGAACCGGCGCTTCGCTCAGCACGTCCGCGCCGCGCGGGCCGCCGTCCCGGATCCGGTGATCGTCACGACCACCCGGCACCGCACCGAGTACAACCACCTGCCGCTGCGGTTGATGGTGTTCAACGACCTGCTGCACTCCCTTGACCTTCTGTGCTGGCTGCTCGGTGACCCGGTCGAGATCGTCAGCTCGACCGTGGTCACCGACGGCCACGGACGGTTGTCGCACGCGTTGGGAACACTGGCCGGCCCGGCGGCCCACGCCCAGTTCGTGATGGACCGGCACGTCGGTGTCGACCGTGAGTCTCTGGTGCTGCACGGGTCCGGACGGCTGGCCGAGGTGACGGACCTCGACCACACGTCACTTTTCGTCGAGGGCCGGCACAGCACCGTGGCCTTCGGGATGTGGGACTCGCTGCTCCGGCGCCGAGGTTTCGTCGACATGATCGACCACGTTCTGGCATGCCTGGGCCGGCCGGCCGAGTGCGAGATCGCCGCGGAGCGTGTGCTGACGAGTCACCGAATCGCTGAGGAACTTCTGGCTCGCCACCGCGCATGAACGACGCCCGGGGACTTTCTGCTCCAAGGAGGATCCACGTGTCCACCGCCGTGCCCGAGACAGCGGGCAGCACGCCGCTCATCATCGACACGGACATCGGCGACGACCCGGACGACACCGTCGCGCTGGTGATCGCCGCGCGCACGGAACCAGCGCTGGCGCTGGTCGTGACCTCGGACGAGCGCGACGGCCTGCGGGCCCGGTTCGCCCGGCAGCTCCTCGATCGGCTCGGGCGTTCCGACGTCGTGGTGGCGGCCGGCGCGCAGATCGCACCGACCGGGCCGGGCATGTGCGTGCGCGACCTCATCGACCCGGACGTCGCGCGGCAGACGACAGACGTGGCCGGCGCGGTGGCCGCCGTGGCCGGCCGGAGCGCCGGGCCCGTGCGCTGGGCCGGCCTCGGATTCCTGTCGAACCTGGCCGCCCTGTGTGAACACCGGCCTGACCTGGCCGGACGGCTCGCCGTGACGCAGATGGGCGGGGCACTCGGACGTGATCCGTCCCGGCCCGAGTTCAACTTCGGCGGTGATCCGCGCGCCACTCGTACGGTGCTGGCCGAAGTGACCCGCCCGACGCTGGTCGTCGCGGACCTGACCTACCGGCCCCCCATGCAGATCGAGCCCGGCTCGCCGCTGTGCGCCGGCCTCGCCGGCGCTGCCCCCGGAAGCTGGGCCCATCTGGTCAGTGAGCAGTTCCGGGCCTGGTTCGCGATCCCGAAGCCGTCGTTCCAGCACGACCCTCTCGCGCTCAGTGTCGCCATGGGGCAGGGCTTCGTCACGTTCGAGAGGACGCGGGTCGCGCTCGACGAGGTCGGCAGGATGAGTCTGGCCGCGGACGGCGCCGAGGTGTCGCTCTCCCGGACGGTCGACTACGGACGCTTCATGGCCTGGCTGCACGAGGGCCTGGGCCTGCCGGCGGCCGGCGGCCGGACGACCGAGCCGCTGCCGGGCCGATGACCCGGGTGGAGGGCCGCGGGGCGGGGCTCACCCGGTTCCGGATCGACACCGGGCTGTCCGGGCTGCCCGACCTGGAGCCGGCCGCGTTCGACCCCAGCGCGGGGGCGGCCGGCAGCCGGGCCCGGCTGCTCAGCGTCGAGACGGACGGACGTTGGCGGCGCCGCTACGTGGCGGCGGAACCGGCCGCAAGCGGGGCCACCGGCCTGGCCGCGCTGCTGCCGGTGTACTGGCCGGCCGGTCGTTCGTGGCCGGATCCGGCGTACGACCCGGCCGGCTGGCCGATCCCCGGGCTGTCCCCAGCCGAAGTCACCCCCGACCGCTGCCTGCTCGTCGGAGGTGTGTACGACCGCCGGACAGCCCTGCACCTCCCCGGCGATGGCACCCTGGCCAGGGACGGCCTGCGCGAGGTGGCCAGGATCGCCGTGGAATCGGGTCGCTGCCTGGTCTTCCCGTTCGTCTACGCCCGCGCCCGCCGGATCCTCGACGCCGCCACCGGCGGCCGTGTCCGGTGGGGTGTCCTGGAGCACGAGGCCTGTTTCCGCGATGTGCTCCGGACCGACGGCACGCGGGCCCGGGTCCGCGGAGTGCTGCGCCGCGACCGGCGGATCATCGAGCGGGCGGCGACCACCGCGTCCGTCGTTCCCTGGCAGGACGCCTCCCCGCGGACCGCCGGCCTGATCGCCGAGCACAACCTCCGGATGGGGCAGTTCGACGACCCCGAGTTCGTGCGCATGCGGTACACGCAGTGGGCGGACTGCGCGGGGGTGCGGGTGATCGTGTTCGACGCGCGTGCCGGGTCCCGGCACGGCGTGCTCACGGCGCTGGTGTGGCGGGACAGCCTCGAACTGCACGAGATCGGCCTGCCGCCGTCCGGCGACCCGGCGCGGCTGGCGCTCTACCTCGACCTGATCTTCCACCGGCCGCACGCGTACGCCCGCGAGCACGGGCTGAACACCATTCGCGCGGGGACGGCCGCGCGAACCCCCAAGGCGTCGAGGGGTGCCGCGTTCGAGCCGCTGCACGGGGGCGTGCTCGACCCCGAGAGCACCAAGTGGCTCGCGCACGGGCCCGATCCGAGGAGTACCGAATGACCCAGTCCGAGGTGGCCACCCTGATGGCCGAGATCCTGGAGACCGACGAGATCGCGGCCGACGAGAGCTTTTTCGAGGTCGGCGGCAGCTCGTTCCTGGTGCTGACGTTGATCGCCCGGATCCGGGAGCGCACCGGGGTGACGCTGCGCATGATCGACATCATCCGCCGTCCCACGCCGGACGGGGTGCACGAACTGGTGACCGTGGCGGCGGACGGTGTCTCGTGAACCTCCCCGGCGTCTGGACGGCGTTCCAGGCCCACGCCGAACGGCACCCGGACCACCCGGCGATCCGCTCCGACGCCGTGGCCGTCACCTACGGCGAACTGCGGGCCCGCGCGGCCGATCTCGGATCCCGGCTGGCGGACGCGCTCCCTCCCGGCAGCCTGGTCGCTCTCGACGCGGATGACCCGGCTCTGGGTGCCCTGGCCTTCCTCGCCGCGGCGCGCTCGCGGTGTGCGCTGCTGCCGCTCAACCAGGACAGCCCGGCGCGGCACCGGACGGCCATGCTGGCGGACGCCAGGCCCGCGGCGACACTTCGCCCGGCCGGTCCCAGGTCGCTCGAAGTGGTGCCTGAGCCGGACGGCGCGCGGCGAACCAGGTTCGACGAGGTCGCGTACCTGCTCTACACCTCCGGCTCGACCGGCACCCCGAAAGGCGTGCTGGTCTCGCATCAGGCGCTGGCCGACCGGCTCGCCGGTCTGGCCGTCGTGCCGGGCCTGCGGGCCGGTCAGAGCATGCTGGCGATGACCGCGTTGTCGTTCGACATCTCGATCGCGGAGATGTTGCTGCCGTTGACGGTCGGCGGCACCGTCGTCGCGGCCCCGGAGGGGACACGCCTGGACCCGGAGATCTTCGCGGCGGTGGTGCACCGCCACGCACCCGACGTCCTGCAGGCGACCCCGAGTTTCTGGCGGCTTGCGGTGGCCGCCGGCTGGGCCGGCGCGCCGGGCAGCGACCTTTGGTGTGGCGGCGAGGAGATGACCGCCGCCCTGGCCGCGCAGCTCCGGTCACGGGGCCGCCGGCTCTGGAACGTGTACGGGCCGACCGAAGCGACCATCTGGGTCTCGGCCCAACTGGTGTCCTCCGCCGACGACGTGACCCTCGGTACCCCTTTGCCGGGCAGCGGGATGTGCCTGTCCGGTCCGGGGCCGGAGGGCGAGATCCTGCTGTACGGCGACGGTCTCGCACTCGGCTACCTGAACCAGCCCGAACTGACGGCGGAACGTTTCCGGCCCCGCGAGACCGGCACCGGCACCCGGCTCTGCTACCACACCGGGGATCGCGGGCGGTACCGCGCGGACGGCCGCATCGAGTTCCTGGGGCGCGACGACGGGCAGGTCAAGCTGCGCGGGCACCGGATCGAGCTGGGCGAGATCGAACGGACGCTGGAAGCGCACGAGAGCGTGTCGGAGGCGGTGGTCGTGGTCAGCGCCCGGGACGACCCGGGCCGGACGCACCTCACCGCGTTCGTCGTCGTGCGTCCTCGCCCGGAGGCCGGGCCGGACGTCAGAAGCCTGCGGCGCTGGCTGGCCGAACGGCTGCCCGCGGTCATGCGTCCGGCGCGCATCGAACTGATGGCCGCGCTGCCGAGGACGACCGCGGGCAAGGTCGACCGCCGGGCCCTGGTCCGGCCGTGACGACGAGACGTCCGCTGGCCGTCCTGATCGCGGAGCGGGGATCCCTGACGCCGGTGGAGATCGTCACGGCCGCCGGGGACACTCTGCCGGTCCTGTTCGTCCTCGACGAGGGCGCGGCGGGGCCCGGCGCCGACCGGCTCCGGCTGGTCGCCGAGGCCCTGGCGCCGACCGTGTACGCCGATTTCGCCGACGCCGAAGGCTGCGCGGCCGTGATCGCGGATGCCGGGGCCGTGGCGGTGACCACGTTCACCGATCGGCTCTGCCCCCTGGCCGCGCGGATCCGGCGCCGTCTGCAGCCCACCGGCGGTCACCAACTGTGGAGCCACAAGGAGGAGCAGCGCCGTCGTCTGGTCGCGGCGGGTGTCTCCCGGGTCCGGTCGGCCGTGCTCGACGAGCCGGAACAGGCACGGACGCTGCTGGCCCGATGGGGTTCGGGTGTAGTGGTCAAACCGGTCGACGGGGTCGCCAGTGCGCACACCTGGTTGCTGCGCTCGCCGGAGGACGTCGACGAGTTCGTCTCCGCGCTCGGTCACCGCGACGGTGCGCCACGGATGTTCGCCGAGGAGTTCATCGCAGGACTGCCCCGGGAGACGCCCCGGTTGGGCGACTACGTGTCCGTGGAGGTGATCAGGTCCGGCAGCGGTACGGCACCGCGGCTGGCGTTCGTCACCGACCGCGCGCCGCCGGCCGCGCCCTGCCGGGAGACCGGGCTGATGTGGCCGACGTCGCTGCCGGAGACCACGGTGGCCCGGTTGGTGGCCACGGCCGACCAGGCGCTCGAGGTGCTGCCGGCCGGCCCCGGCAGCTACCACGTCGAGATCAAACCCGGGTCCGGCCGGGACGAGATCATCGAGGTCAACGGGCGTCTCGGCGGTTTCGTCGCCCGCGCGGCCAGGTACGGGGCCGATCTCGACGTGGCCCGGCTCGCCCTCGATGTCGCGGCCGGCTCACCGGACCGGCCGCCGGGAGCACAGCGGCTGACGATCACTTGGCGGCGCTGTGTGGCCGTCCTGCTGTTCCCGGCGCCCCGGGCCGCGCGGTGGATCAGCCGGGCCCCCGACCGCCGGATCCTGAGCCGCCGCCCCGGGGTACTGGCCGTCGATCAGGTGCGCCGCGAAGGAGAACCGTGCGCCTGGCAACGCGGCACCGACGACGCGGTGGCGACGCTCTGGCTGGCCGGCGACAGCCATCGCGAACTCTGGGACCGTTTCCTGGACGTCGCCGAATACCTCCACACGACGTTTGCCTTCGTCGACGCTCACGGGGAACCGGCGGCCGATCAGGGCTGGCTGAAGCGGTTGCGGGACCCGGATGCCTGACGAAACGACGTCGCCCACGCGGGTGGGGATCCCGCAGCCGCGCACGGGCCGGTACGTGCGCCGGTACGTGCTCGGCTCGTCGGTGTCGGCGTTCGGCAACCAGATGGCAGCGGTCGCACTGCCGGTGGCGCTGGTCTGGCACGGCGCGGGCGCCGCCTCCCTCGGGGTGGTGCTCGGTGCGGCGATCCTGCCCAAGACGGTGTTCCTCCTGGCCGGCGGGGTGATCGGCGACCGCCTCGACCGCCGCGGCGTGCTGATCCTCGGTGATCTGCTGATGGCGGCCACCCAGGTCGCGACCGCCCTGCTGCTGTGGCACAGCGGTACCCGGCATCTGCACCTGCTGGTGATCCTCCAGATCCTGTACGGCTGCGCGAACGCTCTCGCCGTGCCCGCCCTCATCGGCGTACTGCCGCAGTTGGTGCCGCTGGAGGGGCTGCAGCGGGCGAACGCCGTGCTGCGCACGGCGATGAACACGGCAGCGGTGCTGGGCCCCCCGGCCGCCGCCGGTCTCGCGGCCGTGCTGCGACCGGAATGGGCGCTGCTCGCCAACGCGGTGACGTTCATGGTGTCCGCGGGGGCGGTGTCCGGGCTGCCGAAACTGTCCTCACCGTCCGGACGCGCGTCGTTCGTGCGGGAACTGGTCGCCGGGTGGGCGGTGTTCCGTCGCACGACCTGGGTCTGGCTGATGGTGGGGTCGTTCGCGATCTACCAGGCCACCGTGCTGCCGGTGGTCTTCGTCATCGGCCCGCTGGTCACCCAGCACGACGCCGGCGCGAGCGGGTGGGCCGCGGTGCTGACGGCGCGCGGCGCCGGCGCCGTCCTCGGTGGCGTACTGCTCCTGCGCCGGCGGCCACGCCGGCCGGTCGCCCTGGCCTGTGCCCTGCTCCTGCTCGACCTGCCGTTCCTGCTCGGGCTGAGCGCCGGGCTCGGCGTGGTGGCGTTGGTGCTTGCTTCGGTCGTGGCGACCGCGGGGCTGGTCGCGGCGGACACGCTGTGGGAATCGGCTCTGCAGGAGAACGTCGATCCCGCGTTCATCTCGAGGATCAGTTCCTACGACTGGATGGGTTCGGTGTTCTTCGCCCCGCTCGGGTACCTGGCGGTCGGGGCTGTCGCGGCCGTGGCCGGGACCTCGGCCACCGTCGTCACGATCACCGTCCTGCACGGCGTCATTCATCTGCTGCTCCCGCTGGCGCCCCAGATCAGGGCCGTCCAGCGGACACCCGGCCCGGCATCGTCGTGACGAGAGGACGATCGACCATGGACGAGTACCTGCGTTCTCGATGGCGACAGATCTCGCCCGGGGCGGGTGACGATCTGCTGACCGGCCATGGCGGCGTGGAAGCGATGGTCGCCCTGGTGGTCCAGTTGCAGCGGGCCGGCTTCCCGGTCAGCATGCGCGACCTGCTCCGGTCCCCGACCGTACCGCTCCTGGCCGGCGTACTGCGGGAACGGGCCGTCGGCGCGGCCGGGGAGTATCCCGCTTTCGCCGATCTGTGGGCCGAGAGCACGTCGGTGTGGTCGTCCCCCGTCCGGACGCTGGTACCGCTCGCCGCCGGTACCGGTCCGCCTCTGTTCTTCGTCCATACCGGTCTCGGGCAGGTGCGGTTCATCGAACGGGTCGTGGACCATTTCCGGCGCGGACGGCCGGTGTACGGGTTCGAGGCGATCGGGCTGCGCGACCGGACGCGCCCCCCGTTGTCGATGGCCGAGATCGCCGGCCAGTACATCGCCCAGATGCGCCAGGTGCAGCGGCACGGCCCGTACTCGATCGGCGGATTCTGCATGGGCAGTCACGTGGCGTTCGAGATGGCGCACCGGCTCACCGAGGCGGGTGAAGAGGTGGCCGTACTCGCCCTGATGCCCTCCGCGTTCTCACTGGACGCGGGGCTGAACTCGATCCGGCCAGGCATCCGGCAGCGACCCCCCGGAACCGGACTGCAGGACCTCTACCTCGAACGGCTCGCCTACGTGCAACTCATGGTCGGCGACCTGGACCTGGACGCGCACCGTTCTGAGGTGCTCGACGCCTTCGAGCAGACCTTCTGGCTCGACGGCGTGAAGCCCGAGGACTTCTTCTGGCACGCGGTGGTGGCCGCGGCGACCGCCTTCGCCCAGGAGAACTACGACCCGCGGCCGTACCCGGGACCGGCCCTGGTCTTCCAGACGGCACGGACCGCGTCCGGGGAGGCCGCGGACTGGTCACCGGTGGCCCCGAACGCTCGCGACCTCGTCTTCGACGAGCCCGACAGCTTGGCCATCATGCGGACCCCGGAGTTCGGCGACGCCGTGGCTCTGCCCTAGGGCCGCCGTCCGCGCCGGAAAATCAGGCAGGGGACGGCTTCCCGATCATGGGGCTGGGGGCCTCTCTTTAGGGACCTCGGTGTTCGCCGGGGCGTCGGGTGGGAGAGAGGAGTCGGCGTGACGAGACCTGTCGTGGGGGCGGTCGTGGCCGGGGGGGTCGCGGTGGCCGTCTGGGGGGTACGGGGGTGGCTGCGGGGTGGGCGTGGCCGGGTGGGGGAGCTTCGGGTGGGGTGGGTTTACCGGGTGCCGGCGCGGGGGCGGGTTCGGTACGTGGGGCGGCGGCGGGTTGTCGTCGTGGGGGAGGGGTGGCGGTGCGGTGGGCGGTGTGATGACGTTCGATGAGCCGGTGGTGCGGGCGTCGGTGGGGCGGGTGGCGGACGGGGTCGGGCTGGAGGTGCTGCGGGCCGGGTTTCTCGAGCTGGTCGAGAGTGAGTACCACCGGGTGGCGCGGTTCGTGATGTTCAACGGGGCGGACCGGGAGGAGGCGCTGGACGCGACGCAGGCGGCGTTCACGCAGGCGTGGGATCTGATCCGGCGGCGGCCGGAGCAGTGGGAGGCGGTGCGGGAGCCGCGGGCGTGGGTGCGGACGGTCGCGTTGCGCTGTCACCGGCGGCCGCCGGACCGGCGGCGGGAACCGCCCACCGTGCTCGGCAACTCGCCCGGCGAGAGGGTGTGGGAGGGGCAGGACCCCGGAGAGGTGACGGCGCAGACCCTGCATGTGCTGGAGGCGTTGCGGCGGCTGCCGGAGGACGCGCGGATGGCGATGGCGTTCCACGTCGACGGGTTCCGGCCGGTCGACATCGCCGTCGAGCTGGGGATCACCGACCAGCAGGCCCGCGACCTGCTGAAGAAGGGACGCAGGATCCTCGCCCGCGAGGCGGGGCTCCTGGCCGGACGCCAGAACGGTACGGCGGGGGAGGACACGGATGAGAAAGGGGGGAGTCTTGAGCACAGACCAGGAGTCGCCCTTTGACGGCCTGGACGGACTGCTGGGTGACGCCGCGCGGGAGCTGGACGCGAACCTGCGGGCGGGCACCGACCTCAACGCGATGCTCGTCGGGCTCATGGCGGGGGACGGCGAGGCATCGTGCTCGGATCAGGGGCCGCCGGAGGACGTCGCGGCGTCCGTCATCGCGATGCGGGCGGACGCGCACGGCATGCGGCGCGACCTCGACCTGCTGCGGAGCCTGGACCGGGGGCGGGAACACGATCGGAATCTGGACCGGCCGCGGGACCCGGTCAGAGACCTGGTGCACGACGACCTGCGGGACTCGATGGTGCTGCGGGCGCACGAGCTGGTGCGCGCGCTGGAGAGGGCGGCCCTCCCGGGGGCCATCGTGGACCGCGGCGAGGACCTGGTGTCGGCGCTGATGCTGGACCGCGAGGTGAACCTGGCGGTCGTGTCGGCGCGTGCGCTGACGCGGACGTTGAGCATCCTGGACGCGCTGGAGCTGGCGCCGGGGGAGTACGCGGGGGTCTTCGAGCGCTTCGGCGTGCTGGAACGGGTGCGGGCGCTCGCCGGGACGCTCGACGGCGTCAGCGACCTCAACAGCCCGCTGAACTGGGCGGTCGACCTCACACGTGCCCTCAGGCGAGTGCGCGGCATCGCGGGGGACGTCGCCGGGCTGCTGCGGCGCACGGGGGACGTCGTCGGTACGGTTCATCTGGTGGTGGCGTGGAAGAGGATCCTCAACGGGGTCTACAGCCTTGAGGAGGACCTCTCCCGAGCTTACCCGTACGACCTGACGGGCGAGCTCATCCGGGACGTCATCCGTGACCTCGTCCACGACATGGAGACGATCGACGTGGACGCCTCCGGGCTCGACCTGCACCACCTGGACCTCCAGGAGGTGGAGGTGCTCGCCGGGGTGTTGTGGACGGTGGACACGGTGTGGCCGCCCGGCATCGCCGAGCAGGTCAGGGCCCGCTCGAAGGAGGTCGTGCCGGGCACGTTCCGCGTGTCGGGGCGCGGGACGGAACACCAGGTCGAGGACCATCCGGCCCCGGCGCACTGAACGGCCGTCCCGGATCTGGGGACGACCACCGGACTCGAACGGCTGGGAGAGGCTTGCCATGGGTTCCACCGCACGGGTCGCCGTGTTCTCGCTCGGCGGGACGATCGCGATGACACCGGGTACACCGGGCGGTGGCGTGGTCCCCGCGCTGACGGCGGACGACCTGGTGGCCGGGCTCGCCGGCGTGCCGGTGGAGCTGGTGACGCGGGACTTCCTGCGGGTCCCGGGGTCGGCGCTGACGTTCGCGGACCTGATCGAGCTGGAGGGAGCCGTCCGCCGGGAGGTGGACGGCGGGGCGGACGGCGTCGTGGTCACCCAGGGCACCGACACCATCGAGGAGAGCGCCTACGTGCTTGACCTGCTGTGGGGCGGGGACGCGCCGCTCGTGGTGACGGGCGCGATGCGCAACCCCGCCATGGCGGGAGCGGACGGGCCGGCGAACCTGCTGGCGGCGGTCCGCGTCGCGGGCAGCCCGGCGGCGCGGGGCCTCGGGTGCCTGGTGGTGTTCAACGACCAGGTGCACGCGGCGCGGTGGGTGCGCAAGACGCACACCAGCAACCCCGCCGCGTTCGTGTCGCCGGAGTACGGGCCGCTCGGGCACGTGGCCGAGGGCCGGGTGAGCATTCCGCTGCGTACGGCACGCGGGCCTCTCATCACCCCCGGCCCCGAGCGGAACGTCCGCGTCGGGCTGGTCACCGTGGCCCTCGGGGACGACGGGGAGGCCGTCCGGGCACTCGGTGAGCGGTGCGACGGCCTTGTGGTGGCGGCGTTCGGGGTCGGGCACGTGCCGGCGGGCATGGTGCCCGCGATCGCCGAAGTGGCGGCCAGGCTCCCGGTCGTGCTGGCGTCGCGCACGGGCGCGGGGCCGGTGCACGAGTGGACGTACGGGTACGCGGGGTCGGAGCGGGACCTGCTCGGACGCGGGGTGGTCTCCGCGGGACGGCTTGATCCGCTGAAGGCACGGGTCCTGCTGCACCTCCTCCTCGCGTCGGGGGCCGGCGTGAGGCAGGTCGCGGAGGTGTTCGCGCAGGTGGCCGGCTCGGGGTCTTGACCTTGGTGTTCAGGAGCACCTTCATCCGCGGGTCTGCCCCGTTCCTGGGCGGCCGAGGTCGCCCCAGGCGGGGGAGAAGCGGGCCGTACGGCGGCCGGGGAGCTCGACGGTGTGCCAGCCGCGGGTGTAGGGGGGCGGGGTGGCGGTGACGTAGACCAGGACCAGCCGCGTGCCGGAGTCCAGGGCTTTCCGGACGCGAGGCGGTGGGCGGCGGGGGAAGTCGACGGCCAGCCCCTGGGAACCGCAGCCGAGCATGTAGCCGATCTCCACGCCTGCCTCGCCGTAGACCATGCAGGGAGCTTCGACGCCCAGGCGGCGTAGTTCCTCGGTGGCGAGGCGCACCCGGTCCCGGGTCGCCCCGACGCTGGTGGACATGCCGTGGGCATAAGTGCCCTGCAGGGCGAAATGGGCCAGCAGGCCGGCGGTCACGATCGCGGTGGTGGCCCGGCGCGGCAGCGGGCCGAGCCGTGACGGCAGGGTCAGCACTCCGGCGGCGATCGGCAGGGCCAGCAGGGCGTAGGCCGGCATCAGGAAGCGGGGGGCGGCGTAGTCGACGTACAGCAGGTACGGCAGGGCGGTGACCGCGGCGGTCACGGTCGCGAGCACCAGCGGGAAGCGGTCGTGCCTTGATGCCCACAGGCCGGCCACCGTCATGAGCGGGATGGCGAGCGCCCAGGTGACCGCGACGGGGGAGATCGGGCCGCAGTCGATGTCCCAGCGGCACAGCGACGGGCCGTCCAGGGCCCGGGCGTGTTCGAGGAGGGAGAAGGTCAGGCCCGTACGGTTGGCGTCGCCGGCGGCCGTCAGGCGGGCAGGCACGCCGCCGAAGCGGAGCTGTGCCTCGATCAGCCACTGGCCCCACCCCACGGCCACACCCGTGGCGACGGCCACGACCGGCCGGACGCGGTGCCCGAGGGACTCGCCGCGCGAGAGCAGGGCCGCCGCGGCGACGGGGACGGCCAGGGCGAGCGCGTCGCTCGGCCGCATCAGGGACACCACGGTGAAGACGGCGGCCAGGCCGGCGAGGACGGGCAGGGACCGGCGCCGCAGGCAGACCAGCCCGGTCGCGGCGACGGCGCCGAGGGCGACGTAGAGATTGGGCATGGCCTGGATGCCGTAGAACAGCGACAGCCAGCATCCCCCGAACAGCAGTGCCGCGAGAGGGGCGGTGTGGCCGGGGCGGACGCGGACCCAGATCAGGAAGGCGCCGAACAGGGCGAGCGAGGAGACCGCCGCCAGGTACAGGCGCAGGACGAGGATCGAGTCGGTCAGGGCCGTCACCGGGGCCACGAGCAGCGGCACGCCCTGGGCGCGAGGGGCGCTGAACACCGGGGGCGGGGCGTGCGCGGCGAACTGGCCGGCGTAGATGGCCTCGTCCCACCCGATGCCCAGGGCAGGCGAGACGATCACCAGTTGCGCGGCGCCGTACAGCGCCGCGACGCCGGCGAGCAGTGCGGCGGGACTCGGGCGGAAAGGCGTGGCGGGCACCAGGGCGCGCTACCCGGATCACCACCGGTGTGTCCTGGCGAATCAGGAACAAAAGGGTGAACCCCTCCACCGGCCATGGTGAAGGGGTTCGGGTCAGCGGACGGCGGTCAGGGGTCAGGGCGGGAAGTTGCCGTTCTTGGCCACCGGCAGGGCGAGCTGGGTGGCGCCCTGGAGGATGGCCGTCTCGGAGGGGAGGCCGGCGAGGACCGGGTTGATGTGCCGCAGGTTCAGGGTGACCGTGGGGAGCGTCGGGGTGACGATGTCGAACTTCTCCAGGTCGATCCACCGGACGATGCCGAAGATCTGGGAGGGGATGTTGTCACCGGCCTTCTGCACCGGGACGCAGAGCTGGCGGGCGTAGAGGACCTGGGCGCCGTGCGTCGGGATCTGGTTCACCAGGACGGGGTTGAGCTGGCGCAGGGACAGTTGCTGGTTGAGCGGGGCGTTCGGCGTGATGGCGTAGCACTTGAGGTCGATGTGCCGGACGAGCGACAGGACCTCGGCGGGTGGCACCACGTTGTTCTTGATGACCGGCACGCACAGTTGTTGCGGCGTGTTCATGGAGATCTGCGTGCGCGGCAGGCTCTGGAACAGCGGGTTGAGGTGGCTGAGGACGAGGCCCGTGGTCACCGTGGTGCCGGTGATCTTGTAGCAGGCCAGGTCGATGTACCTGATGAAGTCGATCACGGTCGACGGCGGCACCTGGGTGTTCTTGGCGACCGGCACGCACAGTTGCTCACGCTGCCCGAGGGTCACGGTCTCGATCGGCAGGCCGGTGAGCACGGGGTTGATGTGCCGGATGGTGAGTGTCGTGGTGGGCGGCTGGTACGGGTTCGTCCTGAAGCATTCGAGATCGAGATACGCGGTGAGGTCCTTCGGTGTCGGCAGCGCGAGTGCGGTGGCCGGCGGCACACAGAGGAATGCGATGGCCAGTACCCCGACGACGGCGGACAACAGGCGCCGGAAAACCGGTTTTCTGCCCCTGGGAACGCTCATTAACGGTCTGTTCACAGTACCTCCGTCGATCGGGATCAGGCATCCTGCCCATGAGTGTGTGCCGTCGGCAACGTTCTGACAATATTGGTGACCGCTTTTTGCCGCGCCTGCTATTCGGTCCGTCATTTCACAGGAATCAGACGTATTTGAATGAGCGCATGAGATGGAACCCCTCCGCGTGGGCGGAGGGGTTCCGCTTCACCGCTCAGGCGTCAGCCCGGAGGGAACTGGCCGTTCTTGGCGACCGGTACGGCGAGCTGGCTCGGGACGGTGAGGGTCGCCCGTTCGATGGGCAGGCCGCGGAGCACCGGGTTGATGTGCTGCAGCGTCAGGCTCACGGTGGGGGTGGTGGTGGGGGAGATGACGTCGTACTTCTCCAGGTCGATCCACTGGATGACCCGCAGCACCTCGTCAGGGATCTCGTCTCCGCGTTTCTGGACGGGCACGCAGAGCTGGCGGGCGTCGGTGACGCGCACGTCTCGCGGCCTGATCTGCGCGGCCACCACCCGGTTGAGCTGCGTGAGGTTCAGCGCGCGGTTCATCGGGGCGCTCGTGATGCCGTAGCACCTGAGGTCGATGTGCGAGATGAACGCCAGGATGTCGGCGGGCGGCACAACGTTGTTCTTCAGCACGGGCACGCACAGGTGCTGGGACACGCCCAGGGTCACCTGTTGCCGCGGCACGTCCAGGAGCAGGGGGTTGAGCTGGTGGAGCGTGAGGGGGACGCCGGCCGTCGTCCCGCCGATCCGGTAGCAGGCGAGGTCGACGAACCTGATGAAGTCCAGCACCGAGTTCGGCGGGATGTTGTTGTTCTTCGCGACCGGTGTGCACAGTTGCTCACGGGGGCCGAGGGTGACGGTCTCGATCGGCAGCGAGCTCAGCACGGGGTTGAGGTGCCGCAGCGTGAGGGTGGTGGCCGGTGGCTGGTAGAGGTTGGTCCTGAAGCATTCGAGGTCGAGGTACGACACGAAGTCCTTCGGGTTCGGCACGGCGAGGGCGGTGGCCGGCGGTACCGAGAGGAATGCGACGGCGAGCACGGCGGCGAAGGCGGACGACAGACGCCGGATCATCGATCTCCTGCGCCCGTGAATTCCGGTTACGGGTCTGTCCATTGCGCCTCCATTAGTCGGGGTCAGGCCTCCTGTCCATGAGTGTGCGACGCGGTGCGCTTCATGACAACATTGCCGGCGGCCCATTTATGAGTCCCGATATTCGGGCCGGTGGGGCGGAGAGTTTTCAACAGGCAGAAACGTGCTGTGATTTCGTTGAAATGTGGAACTTGTTCGGCTTAATTACTCCCTTTACCGCCGCGGACGCGGGCCGCCGCGGGTCGTGGCCCGACGGCCGGCGCGCCGGCGTCCCCCTCGGGGACGGGTCGGCGGACGCGCCAGCGGGTGGGGTGCCGACGGGCAAGGAATCTGTTAGCGCTAACATCTACGGGGTCATCACGACCAGGTTGATGAGCAGCCTCCGCGGCCCGGCATTCCGGGGCACCGTGACTGCGGTGCCGGGACTGTGGCGGTGAACGCGTCCGCCGGAGGCCCGCGGCGGCATCAGGGCCCTCGCCCTCGCCCGCGGCGATCCCGCGCGAGGCGCGGGGGTCCCCGGACCGGCGGGGGACGGGAAGGTCGGGAGGGCGGCGGACCCGCCCAGTGACACGAAGACCCCGCCACCGGGTGGCGGGGTCTTCGCGCGGACCATGTGTTCTCGTTCAACCGGGGGGCGGAGCGATCCCTCCAATCGCCCCGCCACCCGGGGTTCCAGGGGGCGTCACCACAAGCCGGGGGCTAGGCCCTGGTCCACCTCTGGGTGGCCTGGCCGTTGCAGGAGGCGATGGTCACGCCGGAGGAGTTGCCGGTGCCGGTGACGTTGAGGCACAGGTTGTTGGCGACGCTCGTCACGGTGCCGTTGGAGTTGAACACCCACTGCTGGTTGTTGTTGCCGTGGCAGTCGTAGAGCTGGACGCGGGTGCCGGAGCCGGCGTTGGTCGGGGAGTCCAGGCACTTGCCGAGGATCTGCAACTGCCGGCCTGAGGTGTAGGTGAACTTCTGGTTGGCGTTGGTGTGGCAGTCGTAGATCTGGAGCTGGGTGCCGTTGGCGGTGGCGCTGTTCGGCGAGTCGACGCACCGGCCCGCGCCTTCGTTGCGCAGCCGGAACGTCCCGCCGCCACCCGTCGGGGTGACCGTCGGGGTGACCGTAGGCGTGACGGTCGGGGTGATCGTCGGGTCGCCACCTGGAGGAGCGACCGCGCGGCCGGTGGAGGTGGAGATCATGCCGGGGCACAGGTTGCGGTTGCGCAGGTTGGCGGCGATCTGCGGGATGGCCGCCACGGTGTTCCCGATGTTGTCGTGCATCAGGATGACCTGGCCGTTCGTCAGCCGGCCTGCGGCGGAGACGATCGAGGCGGTGCTCGCGCCGTTCCAGTCCTGCGAGTCGACGTCCCACAGCACCTCGGTGAGGCCGAACTGCTGCTCCACCGACCGCAGCGTCGCGTTGGTCTCGCCGTACGGCGGGCGGAACAGCCGCGGCGCGGTGCCCGTGGCCTGCTGGAGCACCTGCTGGGTGCGCTGGATCTCGGACTGCATCTGTGAGGTGCTCATCTGGGTCATGTGCGGGTGGGTGTAGCTGTGGTTGGCGACCCACATGCCAGCGTCCACCTGCGCCCGGACCAGTGCCTGGTTGTTCGCGGCGTTCTGCCCCACGTTGAACATCGTGGCCCGCAGGCCGTTCTGGCGGAGCGCGTTCAGCAGGTTGTTGGTGGCGTTGCCGTAGGGCCCGTCGTCGAAGGTGAGCCCGACGTATCCCGCGCTGCAGTCGGCCGCGCCGGCCGGTGTGGAATGGATCACTGCGAGACCTCCCGCGCCAAGCACGGCGACGGCTCCGGCGACGAGCGCGTTGCGTACGGCCGACCGGAGGGTCCGGGGCCTGGGGGGTGGGGCGGTGTTGTCGGCCATGTTCATGTTCCTCCGGGATCCGGTCGAGCGGGGGACGGTAGCTCTACCGGGGATCATTGTGAGAACGGTCCTGAAACATGTCAATGATCGGGCGAAATGTTTCAACTCCCGGAAAGGAGTAAGCCGTGCCGACCTGCTGAAAGCCGGCCAGAACTCAAGGAAAGTTTCGAAGCACAACGGTCCCCGGGCTCCAGACGAGCCCGGGGACCGTTGCGGAGGGGTCAGGACGACGGTTTGCTGTCGGTCCAGCCGGCCTCGAGGATGCTGGTGGAGTGCCAGACGGTGCCGGGCGCGAGATCGGCCTGGTACCCGCCGGGCCGCACCACGACGTTGTCGGTGCCGAGCGCCCGCCCGGTCGCCTCGTCGAAGATCAGCCGGGCCTCCAGCACACCGTCGGGCGTCCCGCCGTCCCTCACATGGCTCGCCTGCTCGATGGTGACCGCGGTGCCGGTGCGCCCCTCGGCGTCGGTGACGTCGTGGACCACCTTGATGCTCTTCAGCCCGGCCAGCATCCGGAACGCCGCCCCCCGGGTCCTGGAGGTGACCGGCATGTCGGTGATCAGGCCGGACGCCACCGTGAACAGCCACTCGTCCGACGACATCGGGGTGCTCGCGCTCTCGGTGCCGTGCCCGCCGTACGCGCGCAGCAGCCACGCCTTGAGCTTGGCGGGGTCGGACGGCAGCCCGCGGACCTCCTTCATGGTGACGTTGCGCCCGAGCCAGAACACCTTGTCGCCGTTCACCAAGGGGTGGTGCTCGACGCGTACCCGCCCCGGACCGACCGGCAGGAGCAACTCGCCCTTCTTGCCCGGGACCTTGACCCGCAGCTCCTTCGGCGCGCCCGCCGCCCGCCAGGCCGCCTCGTCCTCCGGCGTCGCGGGCTTCGCCCCGAGCGACTGGCTGCGGCCCCACGCCTGTCCGCCCACCGCGGACGGCGTCCAGCTCTCGCTGCGGCCCTGGTCCATGAACGTGTAGCCGCCCTTGACCCTGACCAGGTGGCTGGTGGCGGTCGCCGTGTGCCAGTACGCCTTCATCGTGTCCGGCTGCCGGTCGGCCCGCTCGGCCGCGGCCAGCAGGACGGCGGACGCCGACAGCTCGATCTCGGTGGCGGACGGCGCACCGGAGGAACCCGGCGTCGCGACGGCCAGCGTGGGCGCCGGCGCGCCTCCGGTGCCGCTCGACACCGTGACGGCCACCGCGGTGACCGCGGCGGCGGCCCCCGTCAGGGCGAGGCCCCACGCCGGCCGCGCCCACCGGCGCCGCGCCGCGACCTGACGGCCCCGCGCCATGGCGTACGACAGCTCGGCGGCCCTCGTGCGCTCGTCGATCGCGGTGTCGCCCAGATGTGCCGGGCGGGCGTCCCGCAGCCGGTCCATGAGGTTCATGACCACTCCTCACTGAGGTTGCGCACCCGGGGCGGGGCGGGGGGGACGGTCTCCATGCGCTGCGCGAGCCGCTTGCGGGCCCGGTGCAGCCGGACGCGGAAGGCCGCGGCCGAGCAGCCGACGACACGTGCGGCGTCACGGGGCGACAGCCCCTGCCAGGCGACGAGGATCAGGATCTCCCTGTCCTCCTCCGCCAGGTCCGCCAGCGCGGTCAGCACCCCGAGCCGCTCGGTCACCTGGTCGGCGACGTCCCCCTCGGTCCACGACCGCAGCTCGGCCCGCACCGCCTCCCGGCGCGCCTCGGACCTGATGGTGTCGCGCAGCACGTTGCGGGCGGTGCCGAGCAGCCAGGGCAACGCCGGCTCCGGCACGTCCTCCAGCCGCCGCCAGGCGATCGCGAACGTCTCGCTCACCACCTCGTCAGCGATCTGCCGTCCGGCCCTGCTCACCACATAGGCCCAGACCCGCTGGCGGCACTCGTCGTACATGCCGGTGAACCGGTACGCCTCGTCCGTCACCGCCCACCCCCTCCATCCCGGGCGTTTTCTTCTAACACCGGGAAGTGGTCCGGGGTTCCACGTTGTTACCGGCGGACCGGAAAGAATCTTCACAGGACGGGCGCCGCGCGTGTCCTGATAAGAGCCACCATGCGCATACTCACCGTGAGTAATTCCTGGTCATGCCGTACAAATGGTGGCATCGATGGATATAGTCGGGGCCCTGGGTGGGCAGGGGCGCCGCCGGCCTGGTGATCGGGGCGACAACGGGGTGGGAGATCGGCCGGCCGCGGGGCCATGAGGGTGCGGGGTGCGCAGTGCTCGGAGAGAACGTCGCCGGGACGGACGGCTTAGCGGGCGTTTCACTGCCCCGGGGGTTCCATCACCTGGTGGGAGAACTCGATACCGTGGTCGCCGCACGGCCCGTCCGGCGACGGCGACTGTTCCGCCACGACCGGCGGCTGCCCGTGCTGTTGTTCGAGCGGGCCGGAGGCGCGGTCCAGTTGATCGAATACTACGGCAGGCGGCTGATCGGCCCGTCGCGGGGGAAGAAAGCCCGGCTGGTGCCGCATGTGATGATCGATGACGCGGACGTGGCCGGTCGTGAGCCGCGGGCCGCGCTGATCGAGCACGTCGCCTCCACCCTCCAGGACCGCATGCCCACGGGCGCCGGGCCGCTCAAGCTGCCGCGGTACCGGACCTGCCAGGCCATCCTCGCTTTCGACGCCACCCCGGGGGAGGACCGCGGCATCCTGTTCCGCGGCCTGCGCGACGCCCTGTACGCCGCCCTGTGCCGGCGCAGGCCGTGGATCCCCACGCTGCGGGACGTGGTGAGCGGCGGGAACGTCAACCAGGGCTGGTTGCAGTGGTCGGTCCAGAACGTCACCGGCCCCGTGATCCGCTGGATGTACGGCGTGTGGCTGCGTATGTGGGGCCTGCGCTGGACGGGGGGACAGCTTCAGGTCCCCGGCCACGACCACCTCGGCACCGCGCTCGACGTCGCGAAGAACGGCCGCGCGCGCGACCGCGACGCCGAACTGCCCGCGCGCATGCTGCTCGCCGCCCTGGTGCACGACCTGCGCCGGGCGGCCCGGCCGCGGCTGGTGTGGTGGCGCCGGCCGAGGCGGCGCTGGGCGTTCGTGCTGCTGCTCCGAGGGGTCGGCGACGCGGGAACACCCGTGCGGCGTTTCCTCGACCTGTACGCCGACCTGGCGCTCACCAATGTCTCCGGCCCACTGCTGGTGCTCGGGGCGCTCACTGGCGACCTGCCGTCCTACGCCGTGCGCCTGCCTGGCGGCCCCACGGCCGACCTGGCCGACCAAGTACGGGACCTGTACCGCAGGGCGCCGGACGACCTCACCCCTGAGGGTGTGTACGTCGCGCCGCTGCCCGGGGAGGACGACGACGGGATCGCCCGGCAGGTGCTGGAGCGGCGCGGCGCGGTCCCGGCGCGGCACGCGAGGAAGAGGGACTACTTCGCGCTGCCGGCCCTGGTGGTGCTCGCGCTGGCGCTGCCGGCCTGGGCCGGACTCCACTTCTCCGGCCTGTTCAGCACCCCGTCGTGCGTCATGGTGAACGGGGAGCCCATCGGGATCATCGATGACGAATCGTGCCTGCGGGGCCTCACCGGCCCGTCCGCCGACGAGTTGCGCGCCCTGTGGCGGCTGGTCGACACGCAGAACGCCGAGATCGACGACAAGCCGCACCGCACCGTGGTGTTCCTGGCGCCGCTCAGCTTGCGGCAGGGTTCCGGCAAGAGCAAGCCCAACGGGTTCGCGACGCTCAAGGGGGCGGTGACCGCGCAGGCGACGGTGAACAGCGACGTCGGACAGGAGGGCGCGCACCGGATGCGACTCCGCCTGCTGATCGCCAACACCGGGGAGTTCTTCAGGCACGGGGCGGACGTCACCCGGCAGGTCATCGAGCAGGCTGACGAGCACGGCCTGGCCGCGGTCATCGGCCTCACCCAGAGCAGGCCGGAGTCGCTGGACGCGGCGAAGGCGCTCAGCGACGCCGAGATCCCCGTGGTGGGCATCGGGGTGGTCGGCAGCAAGATGTCGGACAACGACGCACCTGCGCGCTATTTCCAGGTGACCCCGCCGAACGGCCGCATCGCCGACGTGATGGCCGCGTTCGCCGCGAAGTCGCCCGACCTGCGCGCCCTGACCCGCCCCGACCCGCGCGGTGGCGGCCGTACGGCGATCGTGCTCTACGACCCCGACGACACGTTCTTCAGCGCCGACCTCAAGGAGAAGTTCCAGAAGCGTTACCACGCCGGGCGCGTGGAGTTGGTGGAGTACCGCGAGGCGGTGAAGGTGGGTGCCAGGACCTCCGACATCGCCAAGCGGGTCTGCGAGCAGGCCAGGCGGTACGACGGGTTCGTGGTCTACGCGGCCCGTTCGGCGGCCATGACCGATCTCTTCGACAACATGCAGATCGAGAATCAATGCCTGCGGGGCACACCCGTGCCGGTCCTGTCGGAGAGCACCTCCACACGCGTCCTCGAAGACTACGAGACGATGGACCGCTATTCCGTCGTGCGGCTGTTCTTCACGCTCTTCAACGAGCCTGTTCCCTCCGTGACCGGCCAGGGCAACCACAGCAAGTTCGTGCAGGAGCATCAGAACGTGTTCCGTACGATGCCGCATCCGGAGGCCGCGGGCGGTTACGACGCTTTCTCGGTGGTCTCCAAGGCGGTGTCAGACGCCGTCTCGATGGACAGCAACGGACGTTTCGGCCCCAACGAGGTCTACGCGCAGCTCGCCGCCCCCGGAGTGATCGACAAATTCGGCGGGGCCACCGGCGCCCTGACGCTGGATCGCGGGCACAAGTACCCGCCGGACAAGGCCGTCTACATCGCGGAGATCCTGCCGGGAGGGCGACCGATGGTCCGGCTGGCCTGCGGGCCCTTGGCGGACGGGGTCACCCGCACCACCTGGGGCACACCTCCCGCGGTGTTCCCGTGCCCCATCGGGGAGTGACCTACAGCTTGATCGTCTCCCACGGTGCCGTGCACGGAGGGCCGCAGGTCAGGTGCATGAGGCTGCGGTCCACCTCCATGACATGGGTGAGCACGCCCGACGCGGGGGCGGGCTCGCCGGCCTTCGCCGGGCCGTCGGTGGGGGTGGTCTCCAGGGCGCGGGCGAAGCCGGTGGTGTCGCCGATCAGGTAGTTGGCCGAGCAGGCGCGGTCGGCTCCGGCGAACCGCGCGGCCGGCCCCGGCTCCGCCGACTACCGCGCCTACGCGGTCATGCCCAGCGCGCTGACCTGAGCCGCGGCCGGGCGTCGCGCCAGGTACCAGGCCGACAGGACGGCGCCCAGGGCGAACACGAGGCCGTGGGTGATCCGTACCGCTGCCGGGCCGTAGAACTGGGGGATGAGCAGGACGGACGCCGCGGCCAGCACGGCGAAGGGCCAGGCGGGCAGGGCGCCGGAACGCCGGGCGGCGATCGCGGCCAGGACCGCGCCGGCGCCGAGGAGCGTCAGGCCGGCACCGAACATGGTGGCCGCCACCGGGCCGTAGCGGAAGTCGTCGACCATGGTCATGAGGGCCGGGTCGCCGGTCCGCAGGGCGCGGGTGGCGATGGTGTACAGGCCGAAGGTCTCGCCGCCGTAGTAGGGGAGGACCAGGCCCGCGCCCACACCGGTGAGGACGGCCGCCGTCGCCGACGTCCGGGTGCGCAGGACGGTGTGCGCGGCGGCCAGGCCCAGGGTGACGAGGACGAACGCCGCCATGGCCATGGTGTGCGAGGCCACCCAGGCGGAGGAGGCCATGGTGGCGGCCCCCTGCATGCCGGTCTCGCCGGTGTAGGGGCGGACCGTCTGGTACAGCAGGAACAGGACGCCTCCGGCGGCCAGCGCGGCGGCGCCGGGACGGGTGACGGGCATGGTGTCTCCTCCGATGTGAGCACTGCTCTCCTGGGAGAGCAGCTAACACCGGATAGGTGCACCGCGTCAAGAGCGGTGCTCTCGTCGTGGTGCGTCCAGCCGCGCGACGAAGGCGGTCGGGGGTGGACGGCTCGTGACGCCGGACGCCGGGGGAAGGCCGTGCGCGGGGTCGTGCCGATGCGGGTGAGTTCGTCCTCGGGGAGCCGCCGGATGTGTCGTGCCCCGTGGAGCGCCCCGCCCGGGGATGTCCCTACTGCTCGGCACTCTGGACGAGGTGGTCGCCGGCCGCTCCCTGGAGCGGGCTCGCCGCCGGGCACGCCCAGACCTGGGCGGGGAGAGATGGGGCGTGTGCGTCGGCGGTCCGCACCACCGCCGAGCGCACACGCCTGTCTCCGGCCTGGATGGCTTTCCGCTTGCGGGCGGGTGGGCCATGAAGGCCGGAGAGCTTTTGAAATCCAGGTGTTTTGGCCGGTGGCTGGATTGTTCTGGGAAAAGCATATACGGGTCTCGGAGTGTTTTGGAGTTGCGTGGCGCCAAGGAGCTGGGATTGAGATTACTTCGGTATGCAATGTCCTGTCATGTCCGCTTTACTTGACTAATATTCTAGAGAAAAGTTGAGGGACAGGTCAGCCGCGGCGGCCGGTGGTCGCGATGCCCTGCACGAAATGGCGCTGCCCCAGGAAGAAGACGAGGATCAAGGGGAGGGTCGTGATGACGGCCGCGGCGAGCACGATCTCCCATTTCGGGTCCCCGCCCTGGTAGAACTGGTCGACGATGGCCTTCAGGCCGCGCGGCAGGGTGAACAGGGCGGGGTCGCGCAGGTAGATGAGAGGCTTCATCAAATCGAACCAGCTCGCCTTCAGCTCGAAGATGAAGGCGATGATCAGTGCGGGGCGCGCAAGAGGAAGGGCGATCCGCCAGAACAGGTCGAGGTACGTCGCACCGTCCACCCGGGCGGCCTCGAAGACATAGCGGGGCAAACCGAGCAGGAACTGCCGGAGCAGGAAGATGTAGAACGCGGAGCCGAACAGATTGCCCGCCCACAATGGCACCTGCGTGCCGGTGAGCCCCGCCGAGTTCCAGATGAGGTACGTCGGCACCAGGGTGACGGCGGCGGGCAGCATCATGGTGGCCAGCACGCTGCCGAACAGCACGCCGCGACCGGGGAAGCGGAAGTAGGCGAAGCCGAAGGCCACGAAGGCGCTGGAGAGCGTGACGGCGAGCGCGGCGGCGACCCCGACCACCACCGAGTTCACCAGCCACGTCAGCACGGGCGCCGCGTCCCACACCGCCGCGTAGTTGCCGGGCGCGAACGGCGCCGGCCAGGGCAGGAACGGGTCGGCGAACGTGCGGTCCCGGGGTTTGAGTGAGGCGACGACCAGCCACACGAACGGGTACAGGAAGATCACCGAGGCGGCGGCAAGCAGGGTGAGGAAGAGCACCCGGCGGGTGCCCCGCCCCACGCCGTCGGCGGGACGTGTCGCCTCCGCGGGGCCGCGGGGCCGGTCGAGGGTGGTCATCCGGGGTGCTCCTCGGCCTCGTAGTACACGAACCGGCGTCCCACACGGACCTGGATCAGGGTGATCACGGCGATGACCAGGAACAACACCCAGGCCAGGGCCGAGGCGTAGCCCATGTGGAGGTACTGGAACGCCTGCTGGAACAGGTACACGACGTAGAACAGGGCGGCGTCGCCGGAGGTCTGCTGGGCGGACTGGCTGCCGAAGAACATCGTGTAGACCTGGTCGAACATCTGCAGCGCGGCGATGGTGTTCACGATCACCACGAAGAACACGGCTGAGCTGATCATGGGCAGGGTGACCGACCGGAACCGCTGCCACGGCCCGGCGCCGTCGATCAGCGCGGCCTCGGTGAGCTCGCGCGGCACGTTGCGCAGGGCGGCGAACAGGATGACCGTCGTGGAGCCGAGGTTCCACAAGGACATCAGCACGATGCCCGCCAGAATCCAGTCGGGGTCGGTGGTCCACTGCGGGCCCGAGACGCCGAACAGCGCCAGGAAACTGTTGATCACCCCGGCCTGGCCGTTGAGCAGGAACAGGAACAGCACGCCGACCGCGACGTACGGCGTCATCGACGGCAGGTAGAAGATCGTGCGGAACGCCCCGGCGGCCCGCCCGGTCACCCGGTTGAGCAGCAGCGCCAGCCCGAGTGCCAGCACGGCGGCAAGCGGCACGTGCAGCACGGTGTACAGCACGGTGTTGCCGACGGCCCGGGCGACCTTGGGGTCCTCCAGCATCCGCCGGTAGTTGCCGAGCCCCTCGAACCGGGCACCGCCGATCAGGTCGTAGCTGGTGAACGACAACACCAGGCTGGCCACCATGGGGCCGAGCTGGAACACCAGCAGCCCGATCAGCCACGGCAACAGGAAGACGTACGCCCACCGGGTCTCCCCGCGCCAGGCCCGCCGGCCCGCCGGCGCCGGGTCGCGTCCCGGGCGGTGCCCGGCGCCGCGGCGGGTGTCCTCCGCGGTGGTCATCAGTTGCCCGCGTCGTCGAGGGCGCGCTGGGCCTCGCCCTGGGCCTGCCGCAACGTGTCGCCCGGCTTCTGGCTCTTCTGCAGGACGCGGGTCGCGGCGTCCTGCCAGACGCGGGTGAACTCGGCCGCCGCGCCGGACTGCGGGACCACGAAACCGGCGTCCTGCACCGAGCGGATGGTGGCGACGGCGTCGTCGAACGCCGCGTGGCCGCTCGGCTTGACGATCTGGGTGAAGATCACCTGGTCGGCGCGGGCGTTCCCGGTGTAGGTGCCGATGTTGACCTTGCCCTCGGCGGCCCGCTTGTCCTGCCGGGCCCGCGCCGCGGCGATCCAGGCGTCCGCCTCGGTCATCATCTTGATCCACTTGCAGGCCGCGGCGGGGTTCTTCGCCCCGGCGGGGATGACCCAGGCGTTGCCGCCGATCATGTTCACCGGCCGTCCCTGCCGGTCCTTGAACGGCAGCACGGTGATCTTCACGTCCGGCGTCGTGCCCGCCATCGCGCTGACCAGGAACTGCTCGGTGAGCATCATCCCGATCTGGTCCTTGACGAACGGGTTCTCGGCGCCGAAGTAGTCGAAGGTGTCGGTGAACGCCTTCAGGCGGCTCCACCCGCCCTGCGCGTCGATCAGCCCGGCGGCGTAGCCGAGCGCCTCGGCCACCTCGGGGTCGTCCAGGTGGGCGGTGCGGCCGTCCTGGCTGAGGATGTCGGCGCCGTTGGCCTTGGCCCAGAGCGGCAGGAACTCCGGCAGCTTCGGGTTGAAGCCGTACCGCTCGACCTTCCCGCCGGAGACCTTGTTCATCTTCTCCGCCAGCGCGGCCAGCTTGTCCCAGTCGGAGGTGTCGATCGACTTCGGATCGACGTCCGCGTCCTTCGCCGCCTTGTCGTTCACCACCAGCACGATGGAGTTGTAGAACTCCGGCACCCCGTACCACTTGCCGTCGTAGGTCACCTGCTGCCGCGCGGCCGGGTAGAAGTCCCCGGTCGCGATGCCCTCGGTGGAGACGCAGCCCTCCAGCGGCTGGACGGCGCCGCGCGCCGCGTACCCGCCGAGCCGTTCGCGGGGCATGTACACGACGTCCGGCGGGTCGCCCGCGGCGACGGCCGACAGGAACGCCTGCTCGTCGAACTGCCCCTGGTTGACGGTGAGCCGGATCTCCGGGTGGGCCTTCTTGAACCGGTCCACCCGCACGGACGCGATCTCGTCCGGCAGCCCGAACCCCATCGTGGTGAGCGCGGAACCCGTGGCCCCGCCGCCACCACCGCCGCCTGACCCGACGCCGCCACAGGCCGTGACGGCTCCGGCGACCAGCAGTGCCACCGCGGCCCGGCCCGCCCCGCGTGAGAAACCCCCTCCGACCATCGCCGATCTCCTCACCGAGAACCCGTAGGTGTGAGCGAGGGGGCTTCCCGTACGGGACGACCTAAACTCCGCGCTGGTACCAGGTGTTACCGGAGCCTCGGCAGCACCGTCGAGGAGTAGAACTCGAAGAACGCGTCCTGCTCATGGCCGATCTGGCTGATGTACACCTCGTCGAACCCCGCGTCGATGTACGGCTTGATCGCCTCGACGTGGACGTCGGGGTCGGGGCCGCACGGCGTGGAGGCGGTCGCCTCCTCCTCGGTGACCATCTCGGCGAGCTGCTCGAAGTGGCGCGGCAGCGGCAGGAGCTGCGACGCCTCCCCCTTGATGCCCTGCGTGGGCCACAGCCGGTGCACGGTCTTGCGGGCCTGCGCGGCGTCCTCGGCGTAGCAGACCTTGATGCCGCCCTGCACCGGCTTGCCCTGCCCGCCGGAGGCGTGGAACAGCTCGACCAGCTCGGCGGACGGTCCGGTGGTGACGTACCCGTCGGCGATGCGCCCGGCGAGCTTCACCGAGTTCTCCCCGAAGCCGGACATGTACACCGGCGGCGGCTCGTCGGGCAGGGTGTAGAGCCGGGCGGTGTCCACCTTGTAGTGCGTGCCGCGGTGGGTGACCAGCTTGCCGGACCACAGCTCGCGCATCAGCCCGACCGCCTCCTCCAGCATCTCCAGCCGCTCGGCGGTGGGGGGCCAGCGCGTGTCGATGATGTGCTCGTTGAGCGCCTCGCCGGTGCCGACGCCCAGCCGGAACCGGCCGCCGGTGAGCACGGCGCTGGTGGCGGCGGCCTGCGCGACGACCGCCGGGTGCACGCGGACCAGCGGGCAGGTCACCGCGGTGGTGATCGGCAGCGAGGTGGCTTCCGCGATGGCGCCGATCACGGACCAGACGAACGGGCTCTGCCCCTGTTCGTCCAGCCACGGGTGGTAGTGGTCGGAGATCCACAGGGCCTCGAACCCGGCGCGCTCGGCCAGCTTGGCCTGCCGTACCAGTTCCTTCGGCCCGTGCTCCTCGCAGGACAGGAAGTATCCGAAGGTCGTCACGTCGTCCTCCTCCGAGAATTCGCTGTTCTCTTGGGCCCATACCCCGAGTGATCCCGGCAAACGGGACGCCCGCCGGACCTGACCGGGGACGCGTCGCCGTGTTTTGATGCGGGGGAGGATCTTCCACGGAAGGGGAGTGATGGGTGTGACGGCCGGTCTGGTGGTGCGGGGCGCCACCGTCGTGGACGGCACGGGCGCGCCGGCGTACCGGGCGGACGTCACCGTGGCGGACGGGCGCGTCGCGGAGATCACCCGTGAGCCGGGAGCGGCGCCCGGCGGCGGGCGCCACATCGACGCCGGCGGGCTGGTGCTCGCGCCCGGCTTCATCGACATGCACGCCCACTCCGACCTCGCCCTGCTCACCGAGCCCGAGCACCTGGCCAAGGTGGCGCAGGGCGTCACCTGCGAGGTGCTCGGCCAGGACGGCCTGTCGTACGCCCCCGTGGACGACACCACCTTGGACCAGCTCCGGCGGCACCTCGCCGGCTGGAACGGCGACCCGGAGGGCTTCGACTGGGACTGGCGCTCGGTCGCCGGGTACCTCGACCGGCTGGACCGCGGCGGCATGGCGATCAACGCCTGCTACCTCGTCCCGCAGGGCTCGGTCCGCATGCTGGCCATGGGCTGGGAGGCCCGCGAGCCCACCGAGGACGAGCTCGCCGCGATGCGGGCCCTGGTCGCCCAGGGCATGGCCGAGGGCGCGGTCGGCATGTCAAGCGGCCTGACCTACACCCCAGGCATGTACGCGGGCACCGCCGAGCTGGTGGAGCTGTGCAGGATCGTGGCCGATCACGGCGGCTACTACTCCCCGCACCACCGCTCGTACGGCAGGGGCGCGCTGGAGGCGTACGCCGAGATGGTCGAGGTGGCCGCCGCCGCGGGCTGCCCTCTGCACCTGGCACACGCCACGCTGAACTTCCCCGAGAACTCCGGCAGGGCGGGGGAGCTGCTGTCCCTGCTGGACGCCGCCCTGGACCAGGGTGCCGACATCACGCTGGACACCTATCCGTACCTGCCCGCCGCCACCATGCTGTCCGCCCTGCTGCCGAGCTGGGCCTGCGAGGGCGGCCCCGAGCGCATCCTGGAACGCCTGCGCGACCCGGAGACGGCCGAGCGGATCCGCCGCGTGCTGGAGGAGGAGGGCTCGGACGGCTGCCACGGCGTCCCGGTCTCCTGGGACACCATCAGGATCTCCGGCACCCGCGAGCCCGCGCTGTCCGCGCGCGTGGGCCGCACCGTCGCCGAGCTGGCCGCCGCCGAGGGGCGCCCCCCGTTCGAGGTGTTCCGCGAGCAGCTCATCGACGACGGCCTCGGCACGGCCAGCGTGTGGTTCATCGGCAACGAGGAGAACGTGCGCGCCATCATGCGGCACCGGGCGCACACCGGCGGCAGCGACGGCCTGCTCGCCGCCGCCAAGCCGCACCCCCGGTCGTGGGGCACCTTCCCCCGCTACCTCGGCCACTACGTGCGCGAGGAGGGCGTGCTCGGCCTGGAGGAGTGCGTCGCCCACCTGACCGGCCGCGCCGCCCGGCGCCTCAAGCTGGCGGACCGCGGCCTGATCCGCCCCGGGTACCACGCCGACCTGGTGCTGTTCGACCCCGGCACGGTCGGCGACACCGCCACCTACGACGACCCGCGCCGCACCCCCGAAGGTGTCCCTTACGTGATCGTCGGCGGGGTGCGGGTCATCGACGAGGGCCGTCACACCGGCGCCCTGCCCGGCCGCACGCTGCGCCGCACCCCGGAGGGCACCCGCTGATCAGGGCAGCACGCGCCCCACGATGCGCGCGTACATGCGCCCCGGGCTCGGCGTCGAGGACGGGGTGAGGAACCCGGG
The DNA here is from genome assembly GCF_039871875.1 of Sphaerisporangium sp. B11E5. Lineage (NCBI taxonomy): Bacteria > Bacillati > Actinomycetota > Actinomycetes > Streptosporangiales > Streptosporangiaceae > Sphaerisporangium > Sphaerisporangium sp. B11E5. The sequence goes on from NZ_JBDPMD010000068.1 coordinate 33,745, forward strand.
CAACATCGGCAGGTCCACGGCGAACGGCTGCAGCCGGTCGTACAGCGTGGCGGCGTCGGCCGGGCGGTCGCCGGGTTCCTTCTCCAGCAGGCCGGACAGCAGCGCGTTCAGCTCGGCGGGCAGCCCGGGCACCGGCTCGGGCCGCTCCTTGACCTGCTTCTCGAACACGGCGTACTCGGTGGGCCCGGAGAACAGCCGCCGCCCGGTCAGCATCTCGTGCAGCACGCACCCGAGGGCGTACAGGTCGCTGCGCGGCTCGGCCAGCCCGCGCTGGATCTGCTCGGGCGACATGTAGGCGGGTGTGCCGATGATCTGACCGGCCCGGGTGAACTGCGCGACGTCCGCCTCACGCAGCATGGCGAGCCCGAAGTCGAGCACCTTCACGCTGCCGTCCGGGCAGAGCATCAGGTTGGTCGGCTTGAGGTCGCGGTGGCAGATGGACAACGCGTGCGCCGCCGACAACACCGCGCACGCCTGCGCGGTGATGGCCGCGGCCCACGGCACCGGCAGCGGCCCGTGCTCGCTCACCAGGTCGGCCACGGTGACGCCCTCGATGAACTGCATCACCTGGAACAGCCGCTGCTCGTGGGTGCCGAAGTCGTACAGCACCGGCGCCCCGGCGTGCTCCAGGCGGGCGAGGATGCGGGCCTCGCGCATGAACCGCTTGGACAGCTCCTCGTCGTGCCCGCCGGGGAAGCGCAGGAACTTGACGGCGACCCTGCGGTCGAGGTGGGTGTCGTGGCCGGCGTAGACCGCACCCATGCCGCCCTGGCCGAGGGGCAGGTCGTCCAGCACATAGCGGTCGCCGATGACCATTGGCCCCTCCCTGCCGATCCACGGGGAAAAATACACCGTCAGGCGAGGGGCCGCAGACGGCCGCAGGCCAGGCCGTCAAAGCCTAGCCGCACGAGGCTCTCCCCGAGTGCGGCCGTCTCGCGCAGCCGGTCCTCCAGGGCGAGCAGCTCGCGGAACGCCCTGCCGTACTCCCGCTGCTCCTCGAGGGACAGCCGGGGGACGCGCAGCCGCCGCGCGTCCACGCGGCTCGCGCCGCCGGGCGCGGGCCGGGCCGTGCCGGCGAAGCGCAGGCACCCGGCCAGGAAGTCGGCGTCCATGCGCTCGTGGTCCACCCGGTACAAGTGGAGCTGCGGGCCGAGCACGGCGCCGCCCTCGGTGACGGCGCGGGCGGCGGTGTCCGCCCCGGTGATGGCCGCGACCACGTCGCCGGGCTCCAGCACGATCAGCCCGGGGTCGTACGGCGTGCGGCCGGTCGGCGTGCCGCCACGCGCCAGGTCGGCCGCGGTGAGCACCGGCACCTCCCCGCCGTCGGTGGCGAGCCGCGGCGGCCCCTGGTGCACGGTGACCAGACCGGCCCTGGCCAGCTCGGCGACGGTGGCACCCGGCAGGTCCCGCGTCTCGGCGGGCACGGTGAGGGCGGGCACCGCGCCGGGCAGCGCGGCGGCGGCCTCGCGGAAACGCTCGCGCGCCGCGGCGAAGCCGAGGGCCGGGTCGTCGCCGGGGCGCGGCAGGTGGCGGGCCGGGGCGAGGTCCACCTCGTCGTCGAGCAGGTCGATGATGCGCACCGCGCGGGCGCCGTCCGGCGGCGGCGCGTCCGGGTCGGCGCCGAAGGCCCGCCACGCGGGCTCCACCGCCGCGAGGTCCTCGGAGGCGTCCATCAGGAGCACGGCGGACGGCGGGCGCTCCCCGGGCCGGGGGCGGCGCAGCAGCCACAGGTCGGGGCCGCCCGCGGCCAGGGTGACGACGGCGCGCAGGGCGCCCGCGCGCAGCAGGTTGCCGCGGATGCGCCTGCCCGGCCGCCGGCCGGCCGCGGCGGCGGGCATCAGGATCGCCACCAGCCCGCCGGGCCGCGTGTGCGCCAGGCAGTGCTGCGCCCACGCCAGCTCGGGCTCGCCGCGTGGCGGCAGGCCGTACTCCCAGCGGGGGTCGCCGGTCAGCTCCTCGTAACCCCAGGACCGCTCGTTGAACGGCGGGTCGCACACGACGGCGTCGGCGCGCAGGTCAGGGAAGGCGTCCTGCCGCAGCGAGTCCCCGGCGGCGACCCGGGCGACGGCCCCCGCCAGCAGCAGCCGGACGGCGGTGAGCACCGCCGGCGTTTCCCCGATCTCCTGCGCCACGACCTCGACGGGCGCGTCCCCGGCGAGCAGGGGGAGGAGCAGGGTGCCGACGCCGCAGGCCGGGTCGAGGACCGTTCCTCCCTCGGGTGCGGCGAGCCGGGTCATCAGCGCCGCGATCTCGGGCCGGGTCACCGAGAGCCGGCGGGAGTGGGCTTCGGCGTACCGCTCGCACAGCAGCTCGAAGGCCGCGCGGGGGCCCTGCTCGGCGGCGAGGCCGGCGAGCAGGCGGTACAGCCGGGCGTCGACGAGGTCCCACGCGACCGGGGCGGGCAGGTCGGCGGTGGCGGCGGCGGGACGGGACGGCGGCTCGGGGCCGCGGGCGGCGTGTTCACCGCCGGCGGGGTCGCGGTGCAGGTACAGCAGGTAGGCCCCGGCGCAGGCGACCAGCTCGCCGAGCCGCAGGTCGTCCCCCGCGGCGCGCAGCCGCTGCCACACCCGGTCGCCGGGCGACATCTCGTACGACTTGCCGTTGCGGCGCAGCCATTCCTCGACCTCGGGCAGGGAGAACAGCGGGCTGGCGGCGGTGCCGCCGACCGGGCGCGGGAAGTCGTCGTGGCGGCGCCGCCAGTTGCTCACCGCGGCCCGGCCGACGTCGGCCAGCCTGGCGATGTCGCCCGCGTTCAACGTGGCGTCATGTCCCATCGGCGTCGTGTCTCCCTGCTGTCCCATGGCACTCCCTCGGCGCCGCGGTCGCCTGCCGGCCAGCGTAGTCCACGTTGCCGAAACATTCCACAAGGCATGTGCTTGTGAAGTGATTCAACCAATGATTTACTGAGGGACATGTCAAACAACGTGTCGCTGACGCTGCGGTACGCGGCCCGCACCGACATCGGCCTGCGCCGCCAGCGCAACGAGGACGCGGTGTACGCCGGCCCCCGGCTGCTGGCGGTCGCCGACGGGATGGGCGGGCACAGCCACGGCGAGGTGGCGAGCGCCACCGTCATCGCCGCGCTGTCCTCCCTCGACAGCGATCCACCGGGCGGCGACCCCCTCGCGTCGCTGGAGACGGCGATCACGGCCGCGGGCCACCGCCTGAAGGATATGGCCGCGCGCGACCCGAAGCTGGCAGGAATGGGCACGACGCTCACCGCGATGTTGTGGGACGGCGGCCGCATCGCGCTGGCGCACATCGGGGACTCGCGCGCGTACATGCTGCGCGGCGGCTACCTGTACCAGATCACCCGCGACCACACCCTCGTGCAGTCCCTGGTGGACGACGGGCAGATGACCCCCGAGCAGGCGGCCGCGCACCCCCGCCGTTCCCTGCTGATGCGCGCGCTCGGCGGCAGCGGCTCGGTGGAGCCCGACCTGTCGCTGCGCGAGGCCGAGGCGGGCGACCGCTATTTGATCTGCTCCGACGGCCTGAGCGGCGTGGTCGGCCCGAAGGAACTGCACGACATCCTCACCGCGGCCGGAGACCTAGGCGAGGCCGCGGAACGCCTCATCGAGCTGGCCCGCGAGGGCGGTGGCCCCGACAACATCACGTGCGTGGTGGCCGAGGTCCTCGCCGAGGGCTGAGCCCTGACGGTGAATGCCGGGTGAACGTCCACTGAAGCCCGCTCGGCTCCACCCCTGTTCGAATGGCGCCGAACGGGGTAGCCACCCTCCCATGCTCAGTCACGCGTCGCCGTCCGGCACGGAGAAGAGGCCCCGTGCGCGGCTCGGGCCGCGGCTCGCCCTCGCGTCGGCCGCGGCGTTCCTCGTCGCCGTCCCGTTCACCCTGCTGCTGGTGCTCGTGGAGACGTCCTTCGCCCCGTTGAGCAGGCTGGACCGGTCGGTGGCGGAATCGCTGCACGCCTGGGCCCTGGAGCACCCGGCCTGGGTGACGCTGCTCGACCTGTGGACCGACGCGTTCTCCCCGGAGAGCTGGCGGGTGCTGGTCGTGCTGTCCACGGCCTGGCTGGTGCACCGCAAGGCGTACCGGCTGGCCGCCTGGGCGGTGACCACGATCACCGTCGGCGGGTTGCTCGGCCTCGGCATGAAGTGGCTGGTGGACCGGGCACGGCCCCACCTGCCCGACCCCGTCGCGGTGGCCCCCGGGGCGTCGTTCCCGTCCGGCCACGCGCTGAACGCCGCCCTCGGCGCCGGCGTGCTCATCCTGCTGATCCTCCCGTTCCTCAGCCGCCGCGGGCGGGCCCTGCTGTGGTGCGCGGGCGGGGTGATCGTGGCAGGTGTCGCCTACACGCGGGTGGCCCTCGGCGTGCACTGGGTGAGCGACGTGGTGGCGGGGGTGATCCTCGGCGCGGCGGTCGTCATCGCCACCACGGCGGCCTTCGAGACCTGGAGAAGGGACATGGGGCGCCGCCCGGTCGAGCCCCACCTGGAGGGCGTCGAGCCGGAGGCGGCCTCGGAGATCGGACCTGAAAGGAACACCGAATGATGGCAGGTAACGACGGCCGGCGCTGGTCCACGGTGGCGGGGTGGGCCGCACGCCTGCTGCTGTTACCCCTGCTGCTGCTGGCGGGTGTCACGCTCGGCCTCGGCTGGCTGATCACCCGGCCGCTGCACTGGGCGATCGCCGGCGAGGAGGGCGTCAGCAGGGAACTGGCCGCGGACCGCACCCCGCTGCTGAACACCCTCACCGACATCGGCTCGACGATGGCGGACACCCCGGTGATCATCGCGCTGACCGCCGTCACGGCGATCGTGTTCCGCCTGGTCTTCCACCGCTGGCGGGAGTCGATCTTCCTGGTGGTGGCGGTCTGGTCGCAGAACCTCGTCTTCCTGCTGGCCACGGTGTTCGTGGAGCGTCAGCGGCCCGAGGTGCGTCACCTGGACCCCGCCCCGCCGACGTCCAGCTTCCCCTCGGGGCACACCAGCGCCGCCGTCGGCTTCTACTGCGGCGTCGCACTGGTGCTCGCCCTGCACACCCACCGCCACACCATCCTGAAGGTCCTGTGGTGGGCGATCGGCCTCGGCGTCCCGCTGATCGTGGGCGTGTCCCGGCTGTACCGGGGCATGCACTACCTCACCGACGTGAGCTGGGGGCTGGTGCTCGGCTTCGTCTGCGTGGCCGTCGCCGGTCACGCTTTGCTCGGCAGGCCCGCGCTCATGTCACATTCCGCCCGGTCGGCACGATTGTCTTCGGGGGCGCCTCCACGCTGGAGCACCTCTCCCTGAGTATCGTTGCGTGCAGACTGCGGGGAGTCGGCTTGACCATGATCCTCACTCGGCCGATTGCCTTCAGATGGGGCGGGGCATGACCAAGATCCTCGTCGTGGACGACGAGCCGCAGTTGCTGCGCGCACTCCGCGTCAACCTCGTCGCGCGGCGCTACGATGTCGAGGTGGCGCGCGACGGGGGCACCGCGCTCCGCCAGGCCGCCGGCTGGCATCCCGACCTCGTCGTGCTGGACCTCGGTCTGCCCGACATCGACGGCGTCGAGGTCATCCACGGCCTCCGCGGCTGGACCAAGATCCCGATCATCGTGTTGTCCGGCCGCGCGGGCAGCGCCGACATGGTGGACGCCCTCGACGCCGGGGCCGACGACTACGTCACCAAGCCCTTCGGCATCGACGAGCTGCTCGCCCGCATCCGCGCGGTGACCCGCCGGGCCGTCGCCCACGAGTCCGAACTGGCCGAGATCCCGGTGGGCGACCACATGGTGGATCTCGTGAACATGACGGTCTCGGACGGCATCAAGCTGACGCCCACCGAGTGGCACCTGCTGGCCGTCCTGCTGCGCAACCCCGGCAAGCTGATCAGCCAGCGTCGGCTGCTCACCGAGGTGTGGGGCCCCGGCCACGTCAAGGAGACCAACTACCTGCGGCAGTACATGGCCCAGTTGCGCCGCAAGCTGGAGGCCGACCCGTCCCGGCCGCGCCACCTGCTCACCGAGTCCGGCATGGGGTACCGCTTCCAGCCCTGACTCGGTGTGACTCCGGCTCCGGGACGGCGGTGGCCACGGACCGGCGGCCGGGACGGGGTGCGGAAGGAGTCCGCCCCGGCCGCGGCCCGTGGCCGTCCCTCTCAGGCGGTCACCCGATGGCGCAGTTCACGCCGTTGAAGGTGTAGGCGGCAGGCGGGCTGCTCGTCCCGCTTGCCGAGAACCCGAAGGTCGCGGAACCGCCCGCGTCGACGCGGGCGTTCCAGCCGCCGTCCAGCGCGGTGACCTGGGTGCCGGACTGGGTGACCCGGGCGTTCCAGGCGTTGCTGATGCGCTGCGATCCCGGCCAGGTGAAGTTCAGCGTCCAGTTGGTCACCGACCCGCTGGTCAGGCCGATGGTCACCTCACCGTTGAAGCCGCCCTGCCACTGGCTGGTCACCCGGTACGTCACCCGGCAGGCGAGCGTCCCGGCCGTGGGGGTCGGCGTGGGCGTCGGGGTGACCGTGGGGGTGGGCGTCGGGGTCGGGG
>NZ_JBDPMD010000069.1:0-36566 GCF_039871875.1 Sphaerisporangium sp. B11E5
TTTTGAGGGTGGCGAGCAGGGCGGTGAGGAGGTGGGTGGAGCGGGGGATGGCGAGGGCGATGTATTTCTCGGGGCCGGCGTCGTGGGTGAGCAGGTGGTGGGCGAGTTGGTTGGCTTGTTCGTTGAGTTGGCGGTAGGTGAGGGTGGTGGTGCCGTCGGTGACGGCGATGGCGTCGGGGGTCTTGGCGGCTTGCTGTTCGAAACGCCGGGTCAGGGTCGTGGGGTCCAGGGGCGTGGTGGTGTCGTTCCACTGACTGAGGACGCGGTGGTGTTCGCCCGGGAGCCAGATGTCGAGGTCGCCGACGGGGGTGCCGGGGTCCTGGGCGGCGTGGGCGAGGAGTCTTTCGAGGCGGTGGAGGAGCTGGTCGACGGTGCCGGGGTCGAACAGGTCGGTGGCGTACTCGGCCTGGCCCTCGATGCCGGCGGGGACGCCGGTGGGGCCGTGCCGCTCGGTGAGGTAGAGCGCCAGGTCGAAGGGCGCGACGTCGGTGGGGACGGGTTCGGCGGTGATGTGGGTGCCGGGGAGGTGGATGTCGGGTTGGTGGAAGTTCTGGAAGGCGAGCGCGACCTGGAAGAGAGGATGGCGGGCCAGGGAGCGGTCGGGGTTGAGGGCCTCGACGAGGTGGTCGAAGGGGAGGTCCTGGTGGGCGTAGGCGTCGACGTTGGTGGTGCGGGTCTGCGCGAGGAGCTGCGCGAAGGTGGGGTTGTCCTGGGTCCTCGTCCTCAGCACCAGCGTGTTGACGAAGAAGCCGACCAGGTCGTCGAGACCGGGATCGGTACGGCCGGCGACCGGAGCGCCGATGGGGATGTCGGTCCCGGCGCCCATGCGGGTGAGCAGCGCGGCCAGACCGGCGTGGATCACCATGAACAACGTGGCGTCGTGCCGGCGGGCCAGCGTGAGCAGGTCGGCGTGCAGGCCCGCGGGCAACGTGAACGGCAGGGTGGCACCGCGATGGCTGGCGACCGGAGGCCGGGGACGGTCCGTGGGCAGGGCCAGGTGGTCCGGGATGCCGGCCAGGGTGTCGCGCCAGTAGCCCAGTTGCCGGTTGAGCAGACTGCCGGGATCGTCCGGGGCGCCCAGGAGTTGCTGTTGCCACAAGGTGTAGTCGACGTACTGGACCGGCAGCGGGGCCCAATCCGGCGGCCGGCCGGCACAGCGGGCCTGGTAGGCGCTGGTCAGGTCCCGGGCCAGCGGCGCGAAGGACCACCCGTCCGCGGCGATGTGGTGCGCCACCAGGACCAGCACCTGGTCCTCGGGCCCCAGCCGCAGCAACTCCGCCCGGATCGGCAGATCGTGCTCAAGGTCGAACGGCCGGCCCGCCACCACCGCGAGCTGCTCCTCCAGTTCCTCCGGCACGACCGGGCGCACGGTGAGCGGCACGGTGATCTGCTCGACCGGCAGCACGACCTGCATCGGCTCGTCGTCCCGCGGACGGAACACGGTGCGCAGGCTCTCGTGCCGAGCCAGCACGTCCCCCAGCGCGGCCCGCAGCGCGTCCACGTCCATCACCCCGCGGAACCGCAGCGCCGTCGGCAGGTTGTAGGTCGCGCTGGGGCCTTCCAACTGCGCCAGGAACCACAACCGGCGCTGCGCGTACGAGGCTGGATACATATCTCGTTCTCCCATTGACGTCGCAGCGGAGCGAGGCGATCGGCGGGTGGCCGGGGACACACGCGAGGGCCCTCAGCCGTGGCCGGTGCCCTCGGCGGGGAGCCGCTCCGGACACTCCGCCGGGATGGTGGTCATTGCGTGGCTCAAGGACGCGGTGCCGCCGGTCCGTCCGTCATTCCCGCATCTCCGTCAGCCGCTCGCTCACTTCCCGGGCGAGGCTCATGTGGAGGGGGCTCAGCCCCGATTCCAGGAAGAGCCGGCGCATCGCTGATCTCCGTGTCTTGCCGCTGGTCGTCTTGCGCACCGCCCCCGGCCGTACGAACACGACGCTGGTGTGCCCCACCCCGAACTGCTCGGCCAGCCCGTGCTTGATGCGCGACGCCGCCCGGGCGAGGTCGTCCTGGGGCCGTGGACGCACTTCCTGGACGGCGACGACGTTGTCGTCCTCGAGCGCGAAGACCGCGGACGAGCCGAAGGTCAGGTCTTCCGCCATCTCCTGCATGGCGTGCTCCAGGTCCTGGGGGTGCAGGTTGCGGCCGTTCGAGATGATGACGTCCTTCATGCGCCCCGTGACGTAGAGCTGCGCCCCGTCGCGGACCCCGAGGTCGCCCGTACGCAGGTACCCCGCCCGGCCGTCCGCCGTCCGGACCCCGAACGTCTCCTCGTTCACCTTCTCCTGCCGCCAGTAGCCGCCGCTCACGCTGCTCCCGGTGACCCAGATCTCCCCGACCCGGCCGTCCTCCAGAGGCACCCGGGTCTCGGGGTCGACGATCAGCACGTCGCCGCGGAGGATCACTCCGCTGCTGACCAGGGCCTTGCCGTCCTCCCCCTCGGCCACGGGGACGAACCGGCCGCGCGCGAGTTGCTCGGCGTCCACCACCCGTTTCTCCATCGGGTGGTCGCAGGGCTTGCCGGTCACGATCAAGGTGGCCTCCGCCAGCCCGTAACAGGGCAGGAACGCGTCGACGCGGAACCCGGCGGGGGCGAACCGTTTCGCGAACTGCTCCAGGGTCCTGAGGCGGATGGGCTCGGCGCCGTTGAAGGCGGCCTCCCAGCGGCTGAGGTCCAGCCTCGCCGCCTGTTCCTCGCTCGTCTTGCGTACGCACAGCTCATACGCGAAGTCGGGGGCCACCGTCTGCCGCACCTGGTACCGGTCGATGAGTTCGAGCCACTTGTAGGGGTACTTCACGAACTCCAGGGAAGGCAGCAGAAGCAGCCACCCGCCCGTGTAGAGGGGGTAGAGAAGCTGCCCGATCAGCCCCATGTCGTGGGTCAGGGGCAACCATCCGCAGACCCTCGCCTCCCTCTTGCGCCCGAGGTAGGTGTGGATGAGGTCGAGGTTGCTCACCAGGCCGCCATGGCTGATCATCACGCCCTTCGGTTCGCTGGTGGACCCGGAGGTGTACTGGAGGAGCGCGATGTCGCCGGGCTCCGGCGGCTCGAAGGTCACGGCCCGCGCCGGAGGGGGTGCCGTGCGGGACACGGTGACGCAGGGCAGCCGGTGCCCGTGCCTGTCGGCCCAGTCGCGGACGACGTCCAGCGACTCGTCCACGGTGATGACGACGGACGGCTCGGCGTCGGCCGTCATTCCTTCCATCCGCTGGATGCCGGCGCGCGAACGCTCGGGCAGCGGAGCGGGCACCGCCACGAGGCGGGCGTAGGCGCAGGCGAAGAAGGCTATGGCGAAGTCCAGGCCGGCGGGGAAGAGCAGCAGCGCCCGGTCGCCCGGCCTGAACCCCTCGCCGACCAGTCTGGCCGCCAGCAGGCGCGCCTGTGCGGCGAGTTGCCCGAAGGTGAGGCCGTCCTCTATCCGTCCGTTCTTGATATCCGGCATGAATGCGAGGGCCTCTCGCTCCGGATGGCGCTCCGCCTTGTCGTCCAAGACGGTCACCAGCGTCATTTCCGGATCCCGTGCCATATTCACCCTTGAGGAGTGTGTGATACCGAATACGTGGCACGAAGCTATCAGTCGGCTTTTAAAAATACCTAAAAGGTGGCTTAAGTCCTGCCGGGGCCGGCGGCAACGCCGTCACGTGTTTCAGCGGCACCCGCTCTTTTACCGGGGGTGTTCGGGAGTAAAATCGCATTAGTGCGGCCCGCGGAGGGCGCGGCAGGCGAGAAGGTCCCAGGGAAAGTCGGCGGCCCGTGGCACGCCGACGGGCGGGAGAGCCTGCGGGGCGCGGGCGACGGTGGCCTCGTGACCGGGCCGTGCATGCACGCGAGTGTTTCACCGGAAGGTGGCGCAGATCTCGTCCCGCCCGCGGAGGTGACACCCTGGGGGTGATTCGATCGGGGCGGCGGCTGGACGTCGCGGGCGAACTGGCCGGGTTATCGGCTTTCGAGGGATCGGTAGTCGAGGCCGATGGAGATCGGCTCCCGAAGGAGAACCAATTGGTGCAGTCGTTGCAGTTGTGTCCCGGGGTCGAGGCCGAGCTCGTTGCGCAGGGCCCCGGTGAGCTCGCTGTACACCTCCAGCGCGTCCGCAGGCCGGCCTTGTTTGTGCAGTGCGATCATCAGGTAGGCGCAGAAGTTCTCGTGGTACGGATGTCGCGACGTCAGCGCGTAAAGTTCGCTGATCACTTCGGTGTTCCGGCCGAGCCGCAGGTCCAGGAGGATTCTTCTCTCGTGCGCCGCCTGCCGCATCTCGTTGAGACGGCGGGCCTCGGCCTGCAGGTCAGGGGTGGTGCACACGTCCGACAAGGCCGGTCCGCGCCAGAGCGACAGTGCTTCTGACAAAAGGTGTGAGGCGAACTCGATGTCCCCGGCTTCCTGCGCGGCCCGTGCCCGGAGCCAGCACCTCTCGAAAAGCGCGAGGTCCAGTTCGTTCTCGTCCACCTCCAGCATGTAACCCGGGGGCTGGGTGACGACGTTCGCCACACCGGGGGACAGGCCCATCTTCTCAAAAATCTTCCGAATATTGGATATATATACCTGCAAGGCGGTCTTCGCCGTTTTGGGCGGAGACTCGTACCACAGCTCGCGGATGAGTTGTTCCGTAGGGATCGCACGGTTGTGGCAACAGAGCAGGTTGGCGAGGAGGATGCGTAACTTCAAGGCGCCCGGGCTGCATGATTTGCCATTTCCCGTGATCAAATGAAGTGGGCCGAGAACTCCCAGCTTGGGCATTTACTCTCCGGTTGGTCGCTGAATTGAAGACTTAGGATGGACAAGACGGTGATCCGGGAAGTCATGGCTTGTGGTACTCGCCGGCCGCGACCGGCGGAGATCACGACCTGTCATCCAGAGCGACGGCGGCGCGTTACCGATGCTGTGGCGATGGATCACCGTGAAGCCTGTCGAGCAGGCGTTCGTAGTTCTGGTCGAGAAAGAAATGCCCGCCGGGGAGCTCCTCGATGGTCACCGTGGCGGCGAGTTGTTCCCACTGGGCGATCCTGTCCCGGTCCACGAGCGTGTCGTCCCTGCCGTACAGGACGCTGATGGGCGCGTTCAGTTTCCGGCCGGGGCACCGGTACGAACGGACCAGGTCCAGATCCGAGCGCAGGATGCCGATGGTCATCTCGAGCAGCTCGGGCGCGTCGAACAATTCATCAGGGCTTCCCATCTGGCGGAGGAACTCCACCGGGTCGTCCACGACCGGCGGATCTTCCTGAGGGGCGTTGCTCCCGGCGGCGACGAGACGGCGCGGGCCGGCCGCTCCCGCCGCCTCGACGCGGGCGGCGACTTCGTACGCCAGCACGGCACCCATGCAAAGACCGAGAAAAACGTACGGAACGTCTCTCGGCTCGATTGCGTCGACGACTGATTCCGCGACGCGGTCGGCCAGGATTTCCAGGTCGCGGATCGGCTCGTCGGCGAGCCTGGACATACGCCCGGGCAGTTCGACGGTGACGCATTCCGCGTGCTCTGACGTGACTTCACGGAGCTTCGCGAAGGAGCCGCTTCCGCCGCCCGCCGGTGGAAAACACACGATTATCATGGCCGGCGGTTTCCCGCCACGAGGCTGTGACCGGAGCCATTGTGGCCGCACTGACTCCCCGTTAGGTTTTGATGACCATCCGTGCATCTAGGGTCCCCGTCGGCTACTCAATAGGCCGGTCATTATTACCGATAAGATATCTAACATAACTTCGGGGAGGGAGGTCAAGGCCTCTGGATCGAAGCCTTAAGTTCTCCTCGCGGGCACGCGTTTGGGTACCGCGTGCGCACCCGCGGCACGTCAAATGAGGCAGGGCTGAATAAGACAGGTGATCCCCGGCTCCGTGACCCCCCGGACGCGTCCGGGCGGGGTGAGCCGGGGACGGTATTTCGGCCGCTCACGTCTCTGCCGAGCGTCCGGCGCCACCGCGCGATTCCCCTGGAGGACGCCCGCAGGACGGCCTGGCGGCCTCGCCCGGCGGGCCGCCGCCGGGTCTCCTGCCGTGCCGCCGGCCGCGTGGTCATCCAGGGACCCGGCGGGCGGGCCGCGGCGGGCTCATTTGTTCAGCAGGCTCTCCACGTACTGCGCGAGCTGGTTGATCGTCGGATAGCCCCAGGTCGCGGCCATGTAGTCGATCTCGATGTCGAGCTTGTTCTCGAGGTCGGCCAGCAGGCTGACGGCGTAGACGGAGTTCATCCCGTAGTGCGCGAGCTCGGTGTCGGGATCGATGGTGTCCTCTGGCTGGTCGAGGTAGAAGGCGATCCGCTGCCGCAGCCAGGACTGGAGCTCGCCGGTGGACTTGATCTGAAGGCTGTCGGCCATTTTCTGTATTCCCCTTCAGGCGGTCGCTCGCGAAGCAAGGGTCGAATAGGTGAGCCCGACTCGGATTTCGCTGCCGGCCGGCGCGTCACCGAACTCCATGTCCCGCCGATGCCCGCGCCGCACGCGCTCGCCTGCCGGAGGAAGACGACACCGTGCGTGCCTCGCCCGGGACCGCCGCTGGATTCAAGGCGCCGATATCCGGGGCGAATGAGATGACAGGATTCCGAGTGCGCGCGGCCGTATCGGTGAAGACGGCGGCCGACGGGCATCTCGGAGTTCCGGTCATATTCACCCCATTCAAGAATGCGGAACATGAATTTCCCCCGACAAAATGTCAGGAGCGACTGTAGCAGTCCTTACTAAAAGGCGCCTTAAATGCCACTTAAGCAATGTCGGGTGCGGCGGCAAATCTGAAGACCGGGCCAATGTGCGCCGTGGAGAGATTCGTCTAGCGTAGCCCCCGGATGCCTCTTCGTGACCTCGATTGTTTGAAATTGAAATGATTGAAGCGGGGATGACTCGCCGGGCCGCCGGAGGCGTGGGGCACCCAGGAAGGCCGCTTCACCCGCTCGAAAGGGATGATCATGCGCTTCGGACTGTTCTACGAGCTTCAACTTCCCCGGCCGTGGCGGCCCGACTCGGAGCGGCAGATCGTGCACGAGACGCTGGAGCAGATCGAGCTGGCCGATCGGCTCGGCTTCGACTACGCGTGGGCCGTCGAGCATCACTTCCTCGAGGAGTACAGCCACTGCTCGGCCCCCGAGGTGCTGCTCGGTGCGGCGAGCCAGCGCACGCGCCGCATCCGGCTCGGCCACGGGATCATGGTGCTGCCGCCGGGGGTCAATCCGACCGCCAGGGCGGCCGAGCGGGTCGGCATGCTCGACCTGCTGTGCGACGGCCGGGCCGAGTTCGGCACGGGGGAGTCGAGCACCGCCGTGGAGCTCGACGCGTTCGGGGTGGACATGTCCACCAAGAGAGCGCAGTGGCGCGAGGCGATCGACGCGGTCACCCGCATGTTCGTCGAGGAGCCGTTCGCGGGCTACGACGGGACGTACGTGCGCATGCCGCCGCGCAACGTGGTGCCGAAGCCGCTGCAGAAGCCACACCCGCCCCTGTGGACGGCGTGCAGCAAACGCGAGAGCCTCATCCACGCGGCCCGTCACGGCCTCGGTGCCCTCACCTTCTCCTTCGTCTCGCCGAACGAGGCCACGAAGTGGGTCGGCGACTACTACTCGACGATCGAGTCGGAGGACTGCGTGCCGGCCGGCTTCGCGGTCAACCCGCAGGTCGCGATGACGCTGTACCTGATGTGCGACAGCGACGAGGCCACCGCACGCGACCGCAGCCTGGCCGACCACCGGTTCTTCGCCAGGTCGCTCGCGTACTACTGGGGCCTCGGCTCGCACGTGCCAGGCAGGACCGTGCTCTCGCGCGAACTCGGTCTCGACCAGCCTAGGGAGGTGGTGAACCGGGAGTTCCCCGAGGTGCTGGAGGGCGCCTACGGCGGCGTCGGCACCCCCGAGCAGATCAGGAGGACGCTCCGGCAGTACGAGGACGCCGGGGTGGACCAGATCCTGCTGATCGCGCAGTCCGGCCGCATCAAGCACGAGCACATCTGCTCGTCGCTGGAACTGTTCGCCCGCGAGGTGATGCCGGAGTTCGCCGAGCGGCACGAGCGCGCCGAGTCGGCCAAGATGAAGCGGCTGGCCCCGGCGATCGACGCCGCGATGGCCCGGCGGGCGCCCGCCGAGCAGGCGGACTCCGCGTACCGCGTCCCCCGCACCGCCATGCCGACCTTGACGCCCCGCCCCGTGCCGGGTGCCTGACCCGGAATCGGTCCCGCGACCGATCGAGGCCGGAGGCCGGCCTCGATCACGCAGGTGTTCAGGGCACCTGCCTCCTCCACCGCCAAGGTCATTTATTGATTGCTGGGGTAATGCATGGATCTCCCTTCGCGGCTTCCGCTCTCGATGGCGCAGTCCGGTGTGTGGACGGCGCAGAACCTCGACCCCGACGACCCCTCCTACAACGCGGGCCAGTACGTGGAGATCACCGGCCCCCTGGACCTCGCGGTGCTGCGTGAGGCCGTACGGCAGACGCAGGAGGAGTCCGAGGCGATCCGGCTGCGGGTGCGCAGCGACGAGAACGGGTTCCACCAGGTGGTCGCGCCGTGCGAGGACGCCGGCCTCCCGCTCGTCGACCTGACCGGCGCGCCGGACCCCAGGCGGGCCGCGATCGAGTGGATGAACGCCGACGTCGCGAAGCCGGTGGACCTGACCGGGCAGGACCTGTTCGTGTCGGTCCTGCTCGCCCTCGGGCCGGACCACTGGATCTGGTACATGCGCGCTCACCACGTCATCATCGACGGCTTCGGCGCCGGCCTCGTCGCGAGCCGCGTGGCCGCCCTCTACACGGCGCTGCTGACCGGATCCGAACGCCCGAAGGCGTCCTGGGCGACGATCGGCGCCCTGCTCGACGAGGAGGCCGCGTACCGCGCCTCCGACGAGTTCGCGCGCGACAAGGCCTACTGGGACGGGCGTCTCGCCGACCGGCCAGAAGTCGTCGGGTTCGCCGACGTCGTCGCCCTGCCCGGCCGCGGCCAGACACGCCTCACCCGTACCGTGCCGGCCGCCACCCTGGCTCCGCTCGCCGCCGCCGCGGGCCTCACGGAACAGGGCTGGTCGGGCGCGTTCATCGCCGCGATCGCCGGCTACGTGCACCGCGCCACCGGGGCCCGCGACGTCGTGCTCGGCATGACCGTCACGGCGCGGCGCACCCCGATGGCGCTGCGCACGCCCTGCATGATGTCGAACGTCCTTCCCCTGCGCCTCGACGTCGCCCCCGGCACGACCATCGTGGACCTCGCCCGGCTCGTCAGGCAGGAGACCCACCGGCTGGTGCGGCACCAGCGCTACAACCAGGAGTACCTGCGGCGCGACCTCGGTTACGTCGATTCCGGGCGCCGGCTGTACGGGCCGGAGGTCAACGTCCTGCCGGTCGACCAGCGTCTCGACTTCGCCGGGACGCCGGGGACGTTGCGCTACCTGGCGTACGGCCCGGTCGAGGACATCTCGTTCACGGCGCACGCCGGCGCGGGGCAGGACATCTTCCTCGACTTCGCGGCCAACTCGCGGTGCTACACCGCCGACGACCTCGCCCTGCACGCCGAACGTGTCCCGTACTTCCTGGAACGGCTGGCGGCGGACCCGGGCCGCCCGATCGCGGACGTGGACATCCTCGTCCCGGCCGAACGCCGGCGTGTGCTGGTCGAGTGGAACGCCACGCAGGAGCCCGAGTCGTACGAGGACGTCGTCCGGCGGGTGCGGAAGGTCGCCGCGGCGTCACCCCGCCGGGTGGCGGCGGTGGACGACCGCCGGAGCGTCGACTACGCCACCCTCGTCGGCTGGTCGAGCGCGCTCACCCGCACCCTGCGGGAGTCGGGCGCCGGCCGGGAGGTGCTCGTCGGCGTGCTGACGGGACGAGGCGTCCACGTCGTCGCCGCGATGCTCGGCATCTGGGGCGCGGGCGCGACGTACGTCCACCTGGACGTCAAGGCCGCACTCGCGCGGAACGCGTCGCTCGTGGGCGACAGCGGCCTTCGTCTGCTCCTGGTGGAAGCGGAGTACACCGAGCTGGCTCGCGAGATCGCCGCGGCCGCCGGCCGGTCGATCGACATCGTGGTCCTCGGCGACGGCATCGACCCCCCCGAGGACCTGTGTCCCCTGGAGCCCGCCGGGTCTCATCTCGCCTACATCTACTTCACCTCCGGCTCGACGGGACGGCCGAAGGGCGCGATGGTCCACCAGGACGGGATGGTCAACCACCTCGTGGCCAAGGTGAACGACCTCGGCATGACCGCCGCGGACTCGGTGACGCACAACGCGCCGCTGACCTTCGACGTCTCGGTGTGGCAGATGGTCGCGCCGCTCCTCGTCGGCGGCCACACCCGGATCGTCGGCGACGACACGGCCGCGGACCCCTTCGCGCTGTTCGGCGTCATGGCGGCGGAGGGCATCACGATCCTGGAGGTCGTGCCGTCCTTCATGCGCGCCGCGCTCGCGGCGTGGAACAGCGGCGGGCCCGCCACCGCCCCGCCCGCGATGCCGGACTTCCGCTGGTTCATCGTCAACGGCGAGGTCCTGCCGCCGGAGATGTGCGTCCGCTGGTTCGACATTTATCCCCACGTCGACATCATCAACGCCTACGGGGCCACGGAGTGCTCCGACGACGTCAGCCACGCCGTGCTCACGAAGGACTCCCCCTACGACGTGCCCCGCGTCCCGGTCGGGCGGCCGTTGCGCAACACGCGGCTGTACGTCCTGGACGACGCGCTGCGGCCGGTGCCGATCGGCATGCCAGGCGAGCTGTACATCGCGGGCGTGGGAGTCGGACGCGGGTACCTGAACGACCCGGTGCGCACCTGCGCGCGGTACGTCCCCGATCCGTTCGGCGACGGCACGGGCGGCAGGATGTACCGCACGGGGGACCGTGTCCGCTACTTCCCGGACGGGCAGCTCGACTTCCTCGGGCGCCGCGACTTCCAGGTGAAGATCCGCGGGCAGCGCATCGAGCTCGGCGAGATCGAGGCCGCGCTGCGCGGCGCGCCCGGCGTCACCGACACCGTGGTCGTCGCCGCCGACGGCCCCGCGGGGCAGAAGCTCCTCGTCGGCTACGTCGTCGGGACCGGCGACCTGCACGCCGTGCGGAGCCACGCGGCCGACATCCTCCCCGATTACGCCGTGCCCACCGCCCTCGTCCCCCTCGACAGCCTGCCGCTGAACCAGAACGGGAAGGTCGACAGGAAGGCGCTGCCGCCGCCCCACCTCGCGCCCACGTCCGGCAGCCGGATGCCGGACACCGCCGAGGAGAAGGACCTGTGCCGGATCTTCAGCGAAGTGCTCGGCGTCTCGGAGACCGGCCCCGACGACGACTTCTTCATGCTCGGCGGGGACAGCATCCTGGCGATCCAGGTGGCGGCCCGCGCGAGGAAGTCCGGGTTGTCCCTCGGGCCTCGTGACGTCTTCCGGCACAGGACTCCCGCCCTGCTCGCCGCGGTGGCGCAGTCCGCCGCGCCGGCCGAGCCCTCCGGCGTCCCGCCGGAGGAGACGACCGGCCTGATCCCCGCGACACCGGTCATGCACTGGCTGCGCGAGCTCGGCGGCCCCATCCAGGGATACCACCAGAGCCTCGTGGTGCGGGTGCCCCCTCTCGTCGAGGCGGAGCTCGTCGCCGCGGTGCAGGCCGTCCTCGACACGCACGACGCCCTGCGGTCGCGCCTCGTCACCGGCGGGGACGGCACGGTCTGGGGGTTGTCCGTGCGCGAGGTGGGCGAGGCCGACGCCCGCGACTGCGTGCGCCGGGTCGGCGACGCGGGCCGTGACGACGAGGAACGGGCGGCGGTCCTGCGACGGGAGTTCGTCGCGGCGCGCGACCGGCTCGACCCCGCCGCCGGGCGGATGATGGAGGTCGTCTGGCTGGAGGAGGGCCCCGGCGACGGGGGCCGCCTCCTGCTGGTCGTCCACCACACGGTGGTGGACGCGGTGTCGTGGCACATCCTGCTGGCCGATCTCGCCGCGGCCTGGCAGGCCGCCGCCTCAGGCGGGCGTCCCGGCCTGGACCGGCCGGTCACCTCGTTCAGGCGATGGGCCGAGGGGCTGATCCTTTCTGCCCACGATCCCGCGTGGGCCGCCACGCTGGGCGTCTGGACCGCCATGCTCACGCCGCCCGCGTCCTCCCTGGGGCGCCGCCCCCTCGACCGGCGGCGTGACGTGGCCGGGCGCACCAGATCGCTCACCGTGACCCTCGGCGTCCCCGAGACCGAGACGCTGATCACCCACGCCCCGCGGGCCTTCGGCGCCGACGTGCAGGACGTGCTGGTCACCGGGCTGGCGATGGCGCTGTCGGAGGTCACCGGCCACGGTGGGGTCCCGATCGACCTCGAGGGGCACGGCCGGGAGGACATCGTGCCCCGGGCGGACCTGGTCCGCACCGTCGGCTGGTTCACCAGCGTGTTCCCGGTGCGCTGCGAGCTGGGCGACGGCACAGGGGAGCTCCCGCTCGGCGCCCGCGCTGTCGAGGCGCTCAAACGCGTCAAGGAGCAGTTGCGCGCGCTCCCCGGCAGGGGCGTCGGCTACGGGCTCATGCGGTACCTGAACCCGGTGACCCGCCCCCTGCTGGCCGCGCTGCCCGCGCCCGAGGTCCGCTTCAACTACCTCGGCCGCTTCACGATGGCCGAGGGGAGGAGCGACCACTGGCGGGCGGAGCCGAGCTCCTTCGACCTGGTGGCCCAGCCGCCGGACATGCCCGTGAGCCACGTGCTGGACGTCGTGGCGATCGTGAACGTCCACCCCGGCGGGCCCCGTCTGTCCCTCAGCATGACCTGGCCCGAGGAAGTGCTCGAGGAAAAACGGGCCGGGGAGATCGCCGGCCGCTGGCGCGAGGTACTCGAAGCGCTCGGGGAGCATGTCACGCGGACAGGCGCCGGCGGGCTGACTCCGTCGGACGTCGAGCTGGTGGCCGTGAACCAGGCGGAGATCGAGGAGTTCGAAGCCGAGTACATGTAACATGTCCGGGATCTCGCGGCGACCTCTCACGGCAGGAGCGTTATGAGTGACTCCGTCGTCCGGCCCACGCCGGGCGAAAGGAGGGGAACGGCCTCCCGCATGGACCGGGGGCTGACTCTGGGCACCGCCGTCGCCGTCGGCGTGGCCCTCGTGCCGGAGAGCCGGTGGCTGACCGTGGCCGGCATGGTCGCCTTGCTGGTGATCACGGTGCTCGCCTGCCGCCGGCCGTCTCCCGCCGTGCTGCGCGCCGTCCTGATGTCCGACCTGATCGTGCTGCTGTTCTCGCTGTACCTCTTCGCGGGCTGGCCGCCGGCACTGGTCACGACACTGTTCGTGGTCGCGCCGGTGGCCGCCGGCGTGGTGCTGCACCGTCTCGGCCGGCTGCGTCCCGTCGCGCCGTGGCTGAGATGGGGACGGCTCAGCCCGCCCATGATCGCCCTGTTCCTCGCCACCGTCGTCGCCAGCGTCGCCGGCCTGGCCGTGTGGGCGCTCGTCTACAAGCCCGACGTCTCCGACTACCTCGGCCAGTTGCGCGACACCACCCCGTGGCAGGCGTTCCTCGCCGTCGCCGGCTTCTCCGTCGTCAACTCGGCCTGGGAGGAGATGCTGTTCCGCGGGGTCCTCCTCACGGAACTGCTCAACACCTGGGGACCTCGCGCCGCGCTCGTCATCGAGTCGGTCTCCTTCGGCGTCTCCCACGCCAACGGCTTCCCCTCCGGGGTCGTCGGCGTGCTCATGGCGCTGGCATGGGGCTTCGTGCTCGGCGTGATACGGATGCGGACCGGCGGCATCGGTTTCCCCTTCGCCGCCCATGTGGTGTCGAACGCGACGATCGCCCTTCTCGCCTATTCCTACCTCTGAGCCCGGCCCGGCCCGGGGGTATAGTCGGTCGTGATGATCTCACCCTCGCCCGCCGGCGCCCCCGGCCCGGCCGTGGCGGGCCTGCGCGAGCGCAAGAAGGCCAGGACCCGCCGGGCGATCCAGGACCACGCGCTGCGCCTGTTCGCCGAGCACGGCTACGAGGCCACCACCGTGGAGCGCATCGCCGAGGCCGCCGAGGTCTCACCCAGCACGTTCTTCCGGTACTTCCCCACCAAAGAGGACCTGCTGCTGCGGGACGAGTACGACCCCCTGCTGGCCGAGGTGTTCCGCGCGCAGCCGCCGCACCTGCCGCCGCTCGACGCGCTGCGCGCCGCGTTCCGCGCCGTCACCGAGGAGGCCGGTGACGCCGACCTGGAGTCGGCCCTGTTCCGCGTGCGGCTCGCCATGACCGTGCCCGCGGCCCGCGCCCGCACGCTGGAGAACCTGCTGTCCATGATGGACCAGCTCGGGGACGCGGTCGCCGAGCGCGCCGGGGCCGACCCCCGCGCCCCCGCCGTGCGGGTCTTCGCCGGGGCCGTGCTCGGCGCCCTGCTCCCCGCGATGCTCACCTGGGCCGAGTCCGGCGGCGCGACCACGCTGGCCGACCTCGTCGACGAGGCGCTCACCCTTCTTTCCGCCGGCCTTCCCGTGTGACCCGGAATGAATCCCCGATGGCACACCTTGAACGCGTCTGAACGGGGTGCCGTGACGCATCGGAACAATGCGGTTCCGGGGAGCGATGAATATGGGGCGATCGTTTATCTATGACCGCCAGTAATGCCGGTGGTCAATCGTGTAGTTCCACTCGCCGTGAAACATATGGCGCACGAGGCGAAGCGAAGCGTGCTCCTGCGGAGGGTCCACGACGGCCCGCGGGTCGAATTCCACGGCCGTGTCCGCGACGGGCACGACGGTGACGTGGTGGGCGATCGGCGGCCCGCCGTGCCAGTCCATGTAGAGCGTGGCGAACGTCCGCTGCCGTACCCCGGTCCACTTGCGTGTGCCGTCCGGCAGGTGGCACACCGTGACCGCCAGCGACGCCTGCGCGGCGAACGCCGCGAGGTGGCGCTCCCACACGCCGAGCCGGCCCTCGGCCCTCGCCGACGCGGTCGCGCCGATGCCGACGAGCATGCGGCTGGCCGAGGGGTTGGCGTGCCGCCCCGCACGCTCCCACCACAGGCGCAGCGTGGCCACCGCGAACACCGCGGTGTCGTCGTCCCACTCGGTCCTGCGCCACCGCGCGCCCGGGGTGTCCGCCTCGCCGTCCCGCGGGCACAGTTGCCGACGCTCGATGTCCAGCCCCACCACCGGCTGGCCCGCGCTCCACCGCCCCGCCTCGGCCGCGGCGTACCCGAACTGCGCGTCCCTGTCCCGGGCCCTCAGCCCCGCGCTGGCGTCGTACTGCAGGCGGTACCCGGTGTCCTTCAGCATCCGCGCCACCGTCCGCGGGCTCACCACGTGGCCGCGGGCGCCGAGCGCCGTGGCGAGCCGCGCCGTCGATTGCGTCGTCCACCGCAGCGGGCGCCGCGCAGAAACACGCGGCGGGTCCACCAGCGCGTCCAGCGCCGCCGCCATCGCCGGATCCACCTCCTCGGCCCGCTTGCGTCCCCCGCCGCGGCGGCGCACCCGCTCGGCCGGCACGGTCACCGGGCGGGACGCGAGCTGGCGCACGCCGCGCCGCACCATGTCCGGCGACGCCCCCGTCACCCGCGCGATCAGCGCGATCCCGCCGTGGCCGAGGGCACGCGCTTCGGCGGCCAGCAACAGCCGCCATTGCCGTTCGTTCAAATGTGGCCGTAGCTCGCCCAGCTTTCTCGTCAGGATTTCCTCGATGCCGGTCGAGTCGGCCATATGTCTTGATCACCACACTTGTTTCTGCGCGGCAGGCATGTCTTGTAAACAGATGATGGCTGCTGGATCTTGTTGGAGTCACTAGCTCCCGCACGGCGGCGTTAATCGCAGCCCGCCGTACACGGAAAGGAGCCGGATTTTGACCACGGGCACCCTGGACGTGTTGCGCGCCGCCCGTCAGGTGAACGCCGCCGAATGGGACGCGCTGGTGGACCGGTCGGGCGCGCCGGTCTTCTACCGGCACCGGGTGCTGAGCGCGTACGAGCACGCGCGGCTCGGCGGCCAGCGCGCCGCCGCGTACCTGCTGGCCCGCGACCCCGGCGGGACGCCTGTGGGGGCGCTGCCGGTCTACCTGCTCGACGGGCGGGAGATCTTCTCCGTCCTCGGCGTGCCCGCCCCGGCGGGCGGCGCGCTCGCCGACGCGCTGATCAGCCACTTCCCGCACTGCTACGACACCACGGCGATGCTGGCGCCGCCCGACCCCGCGGTGCTGCGCGGGCTGCAGGAGGCCGCGCTTGCCGAGGCGTCGCGCCTCGGGGCGCGGATCTGGTGCCTGCTCAACGTGCCCGCCGACGGGCCGCTCGCCGCGCTGCTCGCCGGCCTGCCGGGGGCGCGGCCGGTGCCGTCCGCCGCCCGCTGGTACCTGGACCCGCCGGCGTACGGCGGCCTGGACGGCTTCCTCGCCGGCATGTCCCGCGCCACCCGCCGCACGCTGCGCTCCGCCGCCCGGCGGGCCGAGGCCGCCGGGGCGCGGGCCGAGCTGAGCGACGGTCCCGCCCAGGACGTGGACGACGTCGTGGCGCTGTGCGCGGCCACCGGCGCCAAGCACGGCACCAACTACTACGCCGAGGACGCGGTGCGCGCGTTCCTCACCGCGCTCGGCGACGACCTCACGGTGCTGCGCGTGCGCCTCGGCGAGCGCACCCTCGCCGCGTCGGTGTGCTTCCGGGACGGCGACGTGCTGCACACCTGGGCGGGCGGCGCGGTCTACCCGCCGGAGCTCAACTGGAGCCCCAACTACGTGCTGTTCCACCACGAGCTGCGCCTGGCCTTCGAGCTCGGGGTGCGGCGCCTGGAGTGCGGCCGCCGCAACGACGACTTCAAGTCCCGCCACCGCCTGTCCCGCCGGGACCTGCTGGCCTTCGTCTGGGAGGTGTGACCGTGCGCACACAGGCCGAAACCGGCTTCGCCGAGCACCTGTGGCCGTCCGGCGCCACCCGGTTGTACGCCACCCCCGGCTGGCTCCGCGCCAACATCACCCGCCCCGGCGGCCGCGCGTACACCGTCCAGGCGACCACCACGCCGTCCACGCACGACGACGCCCCGCGTGACGGCGGCCAGGGTGCCGGTGACCGCGTCCTGGGTGGTTCTGGTGGTGGTCCGGGTGTCACTGGCGGTGTCCTGGATGGCTCCGGTGGTGGTCCGGATGTCACTGGCGGTGTCCTGGATGGCTCCGGTGGCGGTCCGGGTGTCACCGGCGGCGGTCCTGGTCGCCCTGACGGCGGCCTCGGCGCTACTGGGCGTTCCATCAGCGTGCTGGCCTTCCTCGACAAAGGGGACGAGTCGGGCGAGGCGTACGACCTCGTGCGCACCACGGTGCGGTGGCCGCTCGTCTTCCCCTGGGCGCCGGAGGGAGAAGCGCCGCTGCGGGCGGCGCTGGCACGCCGGCCGGGCCTGGAGGCCGCGCTGATGCCGAGCCTGCGGGCGGTGCTCCCCGGCTACGAACACGCGGTGACCGGGCCGCACCACCCCGGGCTGCCGGACGCGGCCGTGTCCCCGCACGACCTGGGGCCGCTGGACGCGGCGGTGTCCGGGCCGCACGACCCCCGGCTGCCGGACGCGGGGGTGTCCCCCCACGATCCCGGGCTGCTGGACGCGGGGAACTCCCCGCAGGATCTCGGGTCGCTGGACGCCGGTATCTCCCCGCACGATCCGGGGCTGCTGGACGCGGGGATCTCCCCGCGCGACCTGGGGCTGCTGGACGCGGCGGTGTCCGGGCTGACCGCGCTGGCCCGCGACCTCGGGGCGGCGGCCTGCGCGTTCCTCTACGTGCCGCGGGACGCCGTGGCGGTGCGGCGGGTGCTCGCCGGGCACGGGTTCGTCCCGATCGCGCTGACGTCCCGGGGGGTGCTGCGGGTGCGGTGGGCGGACCTCGACGGGTACACCGCCGCGCTGCGCCCCGGCCGCGGGCGCAAGGTGCGGCGGGAGCTGCGTCAGATCGCGGACATGGGTCTCACGTCCCGCGAGGCCGACCCGCGGGAGGGCCTGGAGGCCGTCACCCGGCTGCGGTGCGCGCACCTGACGAAGTTCGGGCGGGTGCCGGACGTGGCGGCGGAGCGGGCGCGCACGGCGGGTGTGCTGGCCGGGTTCCCGCCCGAGTCGCTGCGGCTGGTGCTGACCTCCCACCAGGGCCGCGACGTCTCGTGCCTGTTGCTGGTGCGGCACCGCGGCACCGTGTACGCGGCGCTCGGCGCCACCGACCCCCGTCCGGGCCTCGGGCTGGCGCACTTCGAGAGCGCCTACTACGCCCCCATCCGCCTGGGGATGTACCGCCCCGGCGACCTGGTGGACTACGGCATCAGCCACCTGGACGCCAAGGCCTGGCGCGGCTGCGACCTGCGGCCTCTGGACGCGTGGGTGCTGGCCTTCACCGAGGACGTCCGGCCGGTGCTGCGCGAGGTGTCCGGCCTGTCCTTCCGGTACAGCCTGGAGGCCCCGGGCGAGGTCCCCGCCGCGGAGGTGGGCCGATGAGCGGCGAGCACGTGCCCGCTCTGCTGGCGTGCGGCGTCACCTTCGTCACCGGCGTGCCGGACTCCGCGCTCGCCCCGCTCACCGCCGAGCTGGACGCCGGTCACCGGGGCGCGATGTACCTGCCCGCCACCCGGGAGGACAACGCGGTCGCGCTGGCCGTCGGGGCGTGGCTCGGCGGCGCGTCCCCGCTGGTGTTCATGAAGAGCATGGGCCTCGGCAACGCCGGCGACGCCCTCACCAGCCTGGCCCAGGTGTACGAGGTCCCCCTGCCGATGTACATCGCCTGGCACGGCCACCGCGGCGGGGACGTCCCGCACCACAACGTGCTCGGCGAGGTGCTCGCCGAGGTCCTGGACGCCCTGCGCGTCCCGGTGGTCCGCCACGTGATGGGCACCGGCACCTTCGCGGCCGCCCTCGCCGAGACGACCACCCTGGCCCGCGCCCGCAACCGCCCCGCGGCCCTGCTCGGCATCCCCGCCCACCTCGCCGGGGAGGCACCCCATGCGGCATGACGAGCGGACCACGGCACCCCCGGACGAACCCCGCGTCACCGGACGGGACGAGCCCCCGGCGCCGACCCCCGCGGGCATGTGGCCGGGGGAGACGCACGGCGAGGTGCCGGCCGCGTCCCCCGTGGTCGCCCGGCTGGGGGAGACGCACGGCGAGGTGCCGGTCGCGTCTCCGGTGGGCACCCGGCGGGGGAAGACGCACGGCGAGGTGCCGGTCGCGGTCCCCGTGGGCGCCTGGCGGGGGGAGACCGCCGGGCGGGACGAGGTGCTGGCCGTGGTGCTTCAGGCCGCGCGGGCCGCGGGTGCGGCGGTGTTCACCGGGAACGGGGACGTGGCGCGGGCCGTCGCGGCGGTGGGGGACCACCCGCTGAACTTCTCGATGTTCGGCAGCATGGGGCTCGCGCCGGTGCTGGCCGCCGGGTTCGCCGCCCGCACCGGACGGCCCGTGGTGGCCGTCGAGGGGGACGGCAACGCGCTGATGGGGCTGAGCGGCCTCCCGGTGACCGCGTTCGCGGCCGGTACGCCGTTCGTCCACGTGGTGCTGGACAACGGGGTGTACGAGACCACCGGCGGCCAGCCGACCCTCGCGGCCCGGGTGGACCTGCCCGCCATGGCCCTCGCCGCCGGGTACGCCACCGCCGGCCGCCCGGGCGGGCCAGGGGAGCTGAGGGACGTGCTGGACGGCGGGCTGCGCGCCCCCGGGCCGTCGTTCGTGCTGGTGCGCACCCGGCTCGCCACCGGGGCGCGGCACCCGCGTGTGGCCGCCCACCCCAGGGACATCGCCCGCCGCTTCAAGGCGGCGGCGGGCACCGACGACACGACGACACGATGAGCGGAGGATCATGCCGGGATCGAAGGCCGCCGCGTTACGCCGCCTCCTGGACGGGCCGGGGCTGGTGCGCGCCGCCGGGGCGCACAACGGGCTGACCGCGCGACTGGTCGAGCAGGCCGGTTTCGACGCGGTGTGGGCGTCCAGCTTCGAGGTGTCCGCCAGCTACGGGCTGCCGGACGCCAGCCTGGTCACGATGACGCAGTACCTCGCCGCGGCGGAGGCGATGGAGGCGGTGGTGGACATCCCGGTCATCGCGGACTGCGACACCGGATTCGGCGGGCCGCTCAACGTGGCCCACATGGTGCGCAGCTACCGGCGGCGCGGCATCGCCGCCGTGTGCTTCGAGGACAAGACGTTCCCCAAGGCCAACAGCCTGTCCGACGCCGAGCACGAGCTGATCTCCACCGATCGTTTCGTCGCGAAGATCCGGGCCGCCGTCCGGGCCAGGGAGGACGGCGACCTGGTGCTCATCGCCCGCACCGAGGCCCTCATCGCGGGCTTCGACGTCGACGAGGCCCTGCACCGCGGCCGCGCCTACGCCCGCGCCGGCGCCGACGCCGTGCTCGTCCACAGCAAGGACCCCGGCCCCGAACGTGTGCTCAAGGCCGCCGCGTTGTGGGACGAGCCGGCACCGCTGGTCGTCGTCCCCACCACCTACGGCCACGTCTCGGAGGACACCCTCCACGAGGCCGGCGTCCGCGTCGTCATCTACGCCAACCAGGGCCTGCGCGCCCTGGTCGGCGGCGTGTCCCGCACCCTGCGCGACCTGCGCCGCCACGGCCGCGCCGACGCCGTCGACCAGGACATCGTGCCGGTGTCCGACATCTTCGCCCTGCAGCGGTCCCCCGACGCGGAGAACCCCTCATGACCCCGGCCACCGGCCCGGACCCCGCGGGCGCCGTCCGCGCCCCGGCCGCCCCCGAGCTGCGGGCCGCCTGGGCGTACCCCCATGAGTGGCGGGACGCGGCCGGCGTGTCACTCCTCGCGGAGGAGTCGTGGCACCGGGCCACGGCCGGCCGGCTGGAAGGACGGCCGGTGTGGTTGTGGCTGACCGGAAGGCGGGCCAGGACCGGTCTCGATGGCCACGAGGTCAGGGCCGGGCACGGCGCGGACGAGGTCGCGGCCGGACCCGGGGAGCGGGACCTCAGGGGCGGGCCGGGCAGGCACGAGGTGACGGCCGGGCCCGGGGGGCAGGACGTCAGGGGCGGGCCGGGAGGGCGCGAGGTGACGGCCGGGCCCGGGGGGCAGGACGTCAGGGGCGGGCCGGGAGGGCGCGAGGTGACGGCCGGGCTCGCCGGGGTCGTGGTGGGGGACCCAGACGCCTACACCTTCGGCAACCTGCGCCTGCTGCTGGCCGACGCGGCGGCGCCGTTCGCGCCGCCGGGAGCCGTGCCGGGTGAGGCGGCGGCCGTGGCGGGGGAGTTGTTCCCCAACCTGTTCCTCAGCTACCCCGGTTACGCGACGTTCCCCGTGGGGGCGCGGCGGGACGACCCGGCCGTGGTGGGCGCGCTGCTCGACGCCGTCGTGGCGTGGGCGGCGGACGCGGGGACGCGGGCCGTCGCGCTGCCGTACACCGAGGCGGGCGGCGTGCTCGCGGGCGTGGCCCGCGCGGCGGGGTTCACGGCGATCCCGCTGACCAGCGATTCCTACGTGGACGTGCCGCCCGGCGGCTTCCCGGCGTACCTGGCCGCGCTTCCCGCCCACCGCCGCAGGCGGGTGGCCGCCGAACGCCGGCGGCTGCACGCCTCCGGCTTGCGCGGGCGCCTGGTCGAGCACGTGGACGCCTGCCTGCTTGAGCGCGTCGTCGCCCTGCGCGTCCGCCAGCGGGCCCGTTACGGCCTGCCCGCCGACCCCGCCGCCGAGCACGCTCGCCTGTCCCGCCTGCTCGCCGCGATGGGCGACCGCGCGACCGTCGTGATCGTCGGCGAGCCGGACGCCCCTGTCTGCTTCACCCTCCAGGCCAAGGACGGCGACACCTGGCACGAGATCTGCAGCGGCACCGACTACGACGACCCCCGCAGCCGCACCGCGTACTTCGAGGCCGTCTTCTACACCCCCATCGAGTACGCCCCCGGCCGCGGCGTCCGCCGGATCTCCTACGGCCTCGGCGCCGAGTAGGCCAAACTCCTGCGCGGCTGTCACCTGATCCCCACCGAGTGCCTCCTGCTCGGCCTCACCGGGCCGGCCCGCCGCGCCGTCGCCGCGATCGCCGCCGCCTGGAACGGCGGTGCGCCGTGACGGCCGAGGCGCTGGAGGTCATGGGGGCGGGGCCGTACGACTACTGCGCGGGCGGGGCGGGCGACGAGGCCACGGTCGCGCGGAACGTGGCGGCGCTGGACGCCCGGGTGCTGACGCCGCGGATGCTCGGCGGGCCGCCGTCCCCCGATCCGCTCGCGACGGTGGTGCCGGGCGGTCGGCTGGCGGCGCCGCTGCTGGTGGCGCCGATGGGGCTGCAGCGGCTGTGCCACCCGGACGCGGAGCGGGCCACGGCCTGGGCGGCGGCGGAGCTCGGGCTCGGGCACTGCCTCTCCATGTTCTCCTCCGAGACGCCCGAGAGCGTCGCGGAGGCGGCCGGGCCGGGCGTGCGGTGGCAGCAGATCTACCTGCTGCGGGACCCGGGGGTCACCGCCAGTGTCGTCGAGCGGGCCGCCGCGGCCGGGTACGGCGCGCTGGTGCTCACGCTGGACGTGCCGGTGGTGGGGCGGCGCACCCGGGACATCGGCAACCGGTTCGACCGGTTCCGGGTGGCGCCGCCGGCCCTGTGCGCCGATCCCCGGTTCGCCGCGCTGCTGGCCGCGCGGGGGGACGGCGCGTCGGCCGAGCGGCTCATCGGCGAGCTGTTCCCCGACCCCGGCCGCACCTGGGACGACGTGGCCAGGGTGGTGGCGGGCACCACGCTGCCGGTGCTGGTCAAGGGAGTGCTGTGCGCGGCCGACGTCGCGCCGGCGCTGGACGCCGGGGTGCGCGGCGTCGTGGTGTCCAACCACGGCGGGCGGCAGTTCGACCGGTCGGTGGCGGCCGTCGACGCGCTCGCGCCGGTGGTGGAGGCCTGCGAGCCGGCCGGGGTGCCGGTGTTCTTCGACTCCGGGATCCGCCGGGCGTCCCACATCGCCGTCGCGCTCGCGCTCGGCGCCCGCGCGGTGCTCGTCGGGCGGCCCGTGCTCTGGGCGCTGGCCACCGGCGGCCCGGACGGCGTCCGGGCCGGCCTCACCGAGCTGACCACCGATCTCACCCACCTGCTGGGCGTGCTCGGCGCCCCGTCGGCGGCCGCGCTGCGCGGCGTCCCGGTCACCACCTGGAAGGAGACATGAGATGAACGGCACCGACGGGGACGGCACCGCGACCGCGTACCGGTACTGGGACGCACGGTGGCGCACCGGGAAGGGCGCGGCCGGGTGGCTGGTGCCCGAGCCGTGGGTGGTCGAGACCGCGGGACGGCTGCGGGAGCGCGGCGCCCGGCACGTCCTCGACCTCGGCTGCGGCCCCGGGCGGCACGCCGAGGCGTTCGCCAGGGCCGGGTGGACCGCCGCCGGGCTGGACCGCAGCGAGCACGCCGTCGCCGCGGCGCGCCGCCGCGCCGAGGACGAGGGCCTGCCGGCCACGTACCACGCTGGCGACTTCACCCGCCTGCCCTTCGCGGACGCCTCGTTCGACTACGTGCTGGCCTGGAACGTCGTCTACCACGGCGACGAGGACGTGCTCGCCCGCGTGCTCGCCGAGGTCGGACGGGTGCTGCGCCCCGGCGGCCTCTACCAGGCCACCATGATCTCCAAACGCAACGCCCAGTACGGCAGGGGCACCGAGATCAGCCCCAACACCTACGTCCAGGAGGACGGCCCCGAGGACAAGCAGCACCCCCACCTGTTCAGCGACGAGCACGACATCCTGCGCACCCACCGGGGGATGCGCCTGCTGGAGCTGGCCGACCGCGAGCACGAGGCCCCCGGCTCCTACCACTGGCACCTGCTGTTCGAGACTCCTCGCCATGACACATGACGCGCCGCCCGGCGCCGTGACCTCGCGGGACTGGCTCCCCGGCGCGGTCGCCGCGTTCGAGCACCGCCTGTCGGACGACGCCTACCCCTGCCACTTCGGCGTCCGCGCCCACCGCGACCGCCACAACACCTACGCCGCCCTGGACCGCCGCGACCCCGGCGCCGTCCCCGCCCTGGCCGCCGCCCTGGAGGACTTCCAGGTCCGTGCCCGCACCGGCCCGGTCCACCAGTCCCTCGTCGTCCTCGACGGCCCGCCGCTGCCGTCCACGCTGGACGAGGACCGGACGCGGTTCTGGGACCTGCTCGCCGGCCTCGCCCCGCTGGACCGCGCGCCCTGGCCGGGGGACGTGCCGGACGACCCGGGCCATCCCCGCTGGCAGTGGTGCTTCGGCGGGGAGCCGTGGTTCGTGTTCGCGATGAGCCCGGGGTACGACCGGCGGGCCAGCCGCTGGGCGCCGTGCCTGACGATGGTGTTCCAGACACGGCGGGTGTTCACCGGGCTGAGCGGGACCAACGCGGCGGGGCAGGGCGCCAAGCGGCTCATCCGCGACCGGATGCGGACCTACGACACCGTGCCGCCGCACCCGCACCTCGGGGACGCCGGCGGCTCCTCCACCCACAAGTGGCGCCAGTACTTCCTGCCCGACGACCAGTCGCTCCTGCCCGAGGACGGGTGCCCGTTCCCGGGTCATCGCACCGACACCACGGGAGAACCGTCATGACGACGCCGGACCTGCTCGACTGCGACACGCACTTCAGCGACCACGAACCGGAGCTGTGGGCGGGCGACGCCCCGGACGCGCCGCGGGTCGTCACCCACGAGGACCGGCGGCTGCTGCGCATCGGCGACCTGCTGTTCCCCAAGCCCGCCGGCACCGGCCAGGGCAACCCGAGCGGCCTCGGGCACCTCATCGGGCCGGGCCACGACGCCGACCGGGCGCCGTTCATGGCCGAGAACGGCATCGCCACCGCCGTGCTGCAGCCGGGCTTCGTCGGCCTGTCCTTCCAGGCCGTGCCCGGCCCGGCGGGACGGACCCGGCTCGCCGCACGCTACGACGAGCTGGCCGCCGAGGCGTGCGCCAAGTCCGATCTGGACCTGCGCTGGACGGTCCTGCTGTCCGCCGAGGACCCGGAGTGGAGCCTGGCCGAGGTGCGCCGCCACCGCGACGACCCGTACCTGGTCGGCGCGACGGTCCGGCCCACCGCGCGCACCGCGCGGGCCCGCATCGGCGACCCGGCGTTCACGCCCGTGCTCGAGGACCTCGCGGCGCACGGCCTCGCGCTGTTCGTGCACGGCGGCACCGGCTGCCACCAGTGGTCACCCCTGGGAACGCGACCGACGCCTACGCCGACTACACCCTCACCCACGCACTCGGCCACATGGGCGAGCAGATGATCGCCCTCGCCGACCTGCTGACCCGCGGCGACGGCCTGCCGGAGGGCCTGCGGGTGGTGA
Source organism: Sphaerisporangium sp. B11E5 (assembly GCF_039871875.1). Classification (NCBI taxonomy): domain Bacteria; kingdom Bacillati; phylum Actinomycetota; class Actinomycetes; order Streptosporangiales; family Streptosporangiaceae; genus Sphaerisporangium; species Sphaerisporangium sp. B11E5. The sequence goes on from NZ_JBDPMD010000069.1 coordinate 25,130, forward strand.
TGCTGGAGTCCGGCGTCGGCTGGATCCCGCCGTACCTGGAGCGCCTGGACGGCCACGTCCGCCGCCTCGGCCCCGGCCGCGCCACGCCGAGCGCCCTGTTCGCCGAGCACGTCGCGGTCGCGCCGGACCCGGGGGAGCGGTACGCCGCGTGGGCGGTACGGGAACTCGGCACCGGCAACGTCGTCTTCGGCTCGGACTACCCGCACTGGGACACCGTGCGCGCGGACGAGTGGCTCGCCGAGTTCGGCGACCTGTGCCCGCGGGACACGCTGCGCGCCAACACCCGCAGATTCGTCCCCCGCCTGGCCCAGGCGCCGGGCCGGGTGACCACGTGAACGCGCCCGAGCCACCCCCGGACGGCCCCGGGAACCCGGCCGGCTCCGGGGAGGAGGCCGGCCCCGGCACCCCTGGGAACGCGACCGGCGCGCCCCCGCGCCGCCGTGGCCCCGCCGCCCGGCTCGGGCCGCTCGCCGATCGTGAGTTCCGCCTGTACTGGCTGGCCGTCACCCTGTCGCTGGTCGGCGACTACACCTTCCGGGTCGCGTTCATCACCTACATCATCACCGTCAGCGGCTCACCCGCCACGCTGGCCCTCGCGACCACGGCCCTGCTGGTGCCGCCCCTGGTCTTCTACCTGGTCGGCGGGGTCACGGGGGACCGGGTGCGGTCCCGCAAGCACGTCCTCGTCGGGGCCGACCTGTTCCGCTTCGCCGCCCTGGCCGCCATGACCGCGGCCGTGGTGACGTCCCAGAGCGTGACCGTGGTCATCGCGCTCGCGCTGCTGATCGGCATCGGCGACGGCTTCTTCAACCCCACGTCGTTCGCCTTCCTCACCGAGATCGTGAAGAAGGACAAGCTGGTCCAGGCCAACTCCGCCAACTCGATCAGCCGCCAGATCGGCGTCATCCTCGGCCCCACCCTCGGCGGCTTCCTGCTCGGCTGGTACGGCCCCGGCACGACGTTCGCCTTCGACGCCCTCACGTTCCTGCTGTCCGCCGCGCTCATCGCCATGATCCGCCACCGCCCCGCCGGGGACGGCGAGCGCGCGGCCCGCAGGAACGTGCTCGCCGACGCCACCGAGGGCCTGCGGTACGTCAGCGGGCTGCGCTGGCTGCTGGTCGTCAGCCTCACCGGCGCCGTCGCCAACGCCGTGTTCACCGGCAACCTGGACGTCGCCGTGCCGCTGATCCTGGCCCCCGAGGGCACCGGCCAGGCCCAGTACCTCGGCCTGTACTACAGCCTGCAGGGCGCAGGCGCGCTCGTCGGCGCGCTGATCCTCACCCGGCTCACCGTCACCCGGGCCGGGCCCACGATGATGAGCATGCTGGTGCTGATGGCGCTGGCCCTGGCGATGGTCGGCGTGATCGGCCAGAGCCCGTTCGCGTACCTGATGGCCGTGGCGTACGGCCTCGGGCTGCACTTCTTCAACTCGACCTACCCGAGCCTGCTGCAGCAGCAGGTGCCGGGCCCCCTGCTCGGCCGCGTCGGCAGCGTCGTCTTCCTGTCCTTCCACGGCCTGATGCCGCTCGGCACCCTGCTGTCCGGCCCGCTGGCCGCCGCGCTCGGCCCGCGCGGCGCCGCCCTGTGGACCGGCGCCGCGGTCGCCGTGCTCGCCCTGCTCGTCATGCGGGCCCCCAGCGTGCGCACGCTGACCCTGCGCAACGACCCCGGACCCGCCGCGGACCGGCGGCCAGAACCCGAGCCCGCCCCCGGGCGGGACCAGGCGTGAAGGGAGCAACGATGGCACACGCGTGGGACAGATCCGTCTTCACGCTCATCATGCCGGACGCGATCGCCACCCACCGGCACACCGAGGTGCTGCGCCGCATCGAGGAGGCCGGCTTCCAGGTGGCCTACTTCGAGCTGCTGACCGTGGCGCCCGAGCGGCTCGACGAGCTGTACAGCGAGCAGATCAAGTCGGTGTGGGACGCCTACTACTACCGGCTGCTGGACCGGCTGTTCCTGTCCGGCCCGGTCATCGGGCTCGTCATGGAGGACGTCTCCGGCGGCGAGGAGGACGCCCACCGGCGGCTCAAACTGCTCAAGGGCGCCACCGACCCCAACCGGGCCGCCGCCGGCACCATCCGCCGCGACCTCGGCGGCGTCAACTCCATGCTCGCGTTCATGCACGCCGCCGACCAGCCCGAGGTGTCGGTGCGCGAGGCCGGGCTGCTGTTCTCCGTGGACGTCACGCCGGACGCGCCGCCCCGCGGCACCGCCGCCGCGGGCACCGACGCCGCCGCCGCGCACGCCGTGTGCGGCCTGCTGGCGTCCGGCCCCGCCGAGACCCGCGGCTTCCCCGAGGTGCTGGCGGGCCACCGGGCCCGGGTGGCGGGCGCCGCGTGGCACGACCTGTCCGAGGGGGGCCGCGCCGTCGCCCGCGAGGCCATGACCCGGGGCACCCTGGCCGAGCCGGGTCTCGGCGCCCGGGTGGCGGACGGCCTGCGCGGCGGCACCGCCCACCCCGCGCACGACCTGCTGCGCGCCGACTGGCGGCCCGGGCTGACGTCCCTGCCGGAACGCCGCTACCTCGCCGCGCTCGCCGGGCTCGGGCTGCCCCGCGACCCGTGGGAGGAGCTCGTCCTGCTCACGTCGGCCTACTTCCCGTCGAAGGGGTGATCGCCATGGCGTCGCCCGCCGTGCCGCACTTCGAGGTCATGTCACTGCCCGAGCTGCGCGCCCAGTTCGGCCTGGAGGGCGCGCGGGCCGTGCTGCTGGTCGGCTCGCGCACCGAGGAGGACTACCCCGGTTCCGACACCGACTTCCTCGGCCTGTTCGACCGGGACGCCGACGTGCCGCGCGCCATCGGCCACGCCGGGGCGGTCAGCATGCGCAACACGTTCGGCGAGAGCTGGATCGGCTGGGCCGGCGAGGAGGAGGTGAACGTCACCACCGTGTCCGCCGAGGCCGTGCGCCGCACCGCCGCCCCACTGGAGGCGCCGCTGTCGGCCACCCGGGCACCCGCGCTGCAGCCGCTGGAGGTGGTGCTGCTGCACCGCATCCGCACCGGCACCCCCGTCGACGGGCACGACTACGTCGCCGGGCTGCGCGCCGGGCTGCGGCTGGACCGGCTGCCCACCGCGGTGTTCGCGCTGTACCACATCTCCGCGGCCGGGCACCTGAAGCGGGCCCGCATGCTCGCCGGGGCGGGGGACCGCCTCGGGTTCCTGTCCCTGATGAACGGCGTGACCTCGTGCCTCGGCATCGCGACGCTCAGCATGTACGGCCGGGTCGCCGCGTCCGTCAAGAAGATCGCCCCCGGCCTCGCCGTGCTGGAGCGCGCCCACCTGGACATCCCGGTGCGGTCGTCGGACCTGGCGCTGATGATGTCCAGCGCCGACGACCTGCTGCGGCTGGAGGTCGCCGAGGCCGCGCTCGACCGGCTCGCCACCGCCGCCCGGCTGCGCGCCGAACGCGGCGACCCCCTCTGGGACGAGGCCAGGCACAGCCTCGCCGCCCTCGGCTGACATCCCGCATCCGCTACGCGAAGGAGGACTAGGCATGGAGGACTGGCCGGTCGGCGACCTCGTACGGCTGCGGCTCCCCCGGGTGGAGGACCAGCCCGCCATCGACGAGTGGTCGCTGCCGCGGGCCCGCAGCCGGTGGAACGCGGGCGTGAAGCGCCCCCGCACCGTCGCCGAGCGCCTGGAGAGCGGCCCGCTGGTCTCCGCCGACGGCGGCATCCTGCTCATCGTGCGCCGCGCCGACGAGCGCCCCGTCGGCGACATCGTCTGGAAACCCGTCTACTACGGCCAGAAGAGCGACACCCGCTCCCGCGCCTGGCGCATCGGCCGCGAGATGGTCCCCGCCGCCCGCGGCCAGGGCTACGGCACCGAGGCCATGAGACTCCTGGTCGGCTGGCTGTTCGCCAACACCGACGCCAACCGGGTCGACGGCTACACCGACTGCGGCAACACCGCCTCCCGCCGCTCGGTGGAAAAGGTGGGCTGGCGCTTCGAAGGCGTCCTGCGCGGCGCGGTGTACCGGGACGGGGAACACCGCGACATGGCCATGTACGGCCTCACCCGCGCCGACTGGGCGGCGCTGCACGGGACGGGGCACCCCACAGTGGAAGTGGAAGGCACGGCATGAGCGCCCTCGCCGAGGCGGTGCTCGCCGGGGCGTCCGGCGAGGAACTGGCCGCCGTCGACCCGCCCGGCCGTACGCTCGCCGCGTACCTGCGCAGGTCCGACGCCGGCATGTTCGCGGGGGCGCGGGACAAGGACGTCACCCGGTCCATCCACGTCGGCGAGGTGCCGCTGCCCGAGCCGTCGCCCGGTGAGGTGCTGGTCGCGGTCATGGCGAGCGCGGTCAACTACAACACCATCTGGTCGGCCATGTTCGAACCGGTGCCGACGTTCCGGTTCCTCGAGGGGTTCGCCCGCACCGGGCCCTCCGGGGCGCGGCACGACCTGCCGTACCACGTCATCGGCTCCGACGCCGCCGGGGTGGTGGTGCGCGCCGGCCCCGGGGTGACGCGATGGGCGCCGGGGGACCGGGTGGTGGTGTCCCCGGTGCACGTCGACGAGTCCGACCCGGCCGTGCACGCCGACGGCATGATGGCCGCCGGGCAGCGGGCCTGGGGTTTCGAGACCAACTTCGGCGGTCTCGCCCACTTCGCCATCGTGCGCGCCACCCAGCTCCTGCCGAAACCCCGCCACCTGACCTGGGAGGAGGCCGCCTGCAACACGCTGTGCCTCGGCACCGCGTACCGCATGCTGGTGGGCCCGCGCGGCGCCGCGATGAAACAGGGCGACGTGGTGCTCATCTGGGGCGCCGCCGGCGGCCTCGGCGGGTACGCGGTGCAACTGGTCCGCAACGGCGGCGGCGTGCCGGTCGCCGTCGTCGGCTCCCCCCGCAAGGCGGAACTGGTCACCCGCCTCGGCTGCGAGCACGTCGTCGACCGCTCCGTGCTCGGCCCCGCCGCCGGGGACGACCCCGGCACCCCCGCCCGGTGGCGCGCCCTCGGCCGGGAGATCCGCCGCCTCGCCGGCGAGGATCCCCACATCGTGTTCGAGCACATCGGCCGCCCCACGTTCGCCGCCTCGGTCTACGTCGCCCGCCGCGGCGGCGTGGTCGTCACCTGCGGCTCCAGCGGTGGCTACCTGCACGAGTACGACAACCGCTACCTGTGGATGTCCCTCAAACGCGTCATCGGCAGCCACGCCGCCAACTACCAGGAGACCTGGGAGGCCACCCGTCTGCTCTCCCTCGGCATGATCGTCCCCACCCTCTCCACCGTCCACCCCCTCCCCGAGGTCGCCAAGGCCGCCCGTGCCGTCCAGCTCAACCACCACGTCGGCAAGGCCGGCATCCTGTGCCTGGCCCCCCGCGAGGGCCTCGGCATCGAGGACCACGCCCTACGCGAACGCGTCGGCGAGTCCCGCCTGCGCCTGTTCCGCGACGCCCCCTGAGGGGCTCCGCGGGGGCCGGGCGGTCAGGTGTACGCGGGCGGACGGCCGGCGTCCCGGTCGCGGGACCCCGCGCCGGGACCGCGCGGGGTGGCGAGCGCGACGCCCAGCCCGATCAGGCCCGCGCCGATCGCGAACAGGATCGCCGCGCCGGCGATCAGCACGGCCGGCGTCCACCGGGTCCAGGGCATGGTGGCGGCGAGGGTGACGTCGGCGGACACGCCGGGGGAGGCGTCCGCGTTCATCACGACGAGCACCCAATCGCCGTCCTGGGCCTCCCAGGTGAACGACCGCGCCCCGGTGCCGGTGGCCGCGGCCGCCCAGAACTCCTGCGTGCCTGGCGCCGCCGCCGGGGCGCCGCCGGGCACGCGGGCGTACCGCACGGCGCCCTGCCCGTAGCGGTCGTGGGACAGACCGGTCACCCGGTCGTGGGCGACCGCGCCGAGATAGGACTCCACGTCGGCGCGGCGGGCGATCCCGGCGAAGACCGCCGCGGACCCGCCGTCCACGGCGACCCGCACCTCGCCGAGGGCCGCGCGCATCATCCCGCGCCCGGCCCCGTGGACCCGGACCTCTTCCGTGGTCACGCCGTACGCGGTGGTGTCGACCCCTACCGTGGAGGCCCGCACGAACCCTGCGTTGTCCCTGCCGTGGTCGGCGAGCGTCACCAGCCCGCTCCCGGCACCCGCGGCGAGCGCCGCGGCGACCAGCACGGCCCCCACGACGACCGCCAGGATCGGCCCGGCCCGCCAGGTGCGCGACGCGGACGCCGGGGCCGCGGGGACCGTGGCGCTTTCGCGTGGCGGCGATACGGGGGGAGCGGCCTGCGTACCCGGGGAGGGGAAGGGGGTCTGCGCGCCCGGCGCCGGGGCGGGGGTCCGCAGGTCTGGAGGGAGAGGCGCGTCGGCTGGAGGCGGGGCGTCCGTGCCGGCCGGAGGAGCCGGCGGGACGGGCGGGGCCGGGGTCTCGGCACCGCCGAGGTCGAGGCGGAACGGGGGGTAGACGTCGGTCATGAGGGTCGCGTACGCGGTGACGCGCAGCACCCAGCGGTTCAGGCCGAGCAGCAGGTCGAACAGGCCCCGGGGGTAACGGCCGGAGAACAGCAGCGCCACGGCCGCGCACAACACGAGCAGCCCGATCAGGCCGCCGTTGTACTGCGCCGCTCCCGGGTCGTCCGGGCTCGGGCCGCCCGCGCTCCGCCAGGCCGCGTAGCCGCCTCCCGCGAGCAGGGCGACCACCAGGTAGTGGGGCAGCGCCAGCAGCCACCACTTCACCAGGACCAGCCCGCGGGACAGCCGCGCCGGGTACTCCATCGTCAGGTCGGCCGGATAGCCGGGATCCGGCTCCAGGCTGAAGGGCGGGTACCGGTCGGTGCCGAGCACGGCGTAGGAGTAGCAGGCGACCCGCCAGTGCCACCGGAGCACGCCGACGTTGAAGTCGAAGATCGCGCGGGGATAGCGGCCGGTGAACAGGATGGCGAAGAACGCCACCACCGTCAGCACGGCGTACGCGGTCCACAGGAAGAACAGCACCACGTAGTGCGGGATGGCCAGCACCCATTTGACCAGCCAGAGCCATCGGCTGAGTGGTGTGTCCAGATCGGCAGTCACTCTCAGGGGGTAGGCGGACATATGCAGACACCTCCTGCGCCTCGGAACCAGAGCCGCTTCTCGGAGTCCACCACCGCCCACCGCGCCCGATCAGAGGCGAACGTCCTCCCCCGCGTGGCGTTGGACGGTAGCCGTTACGGCACCCGGGAGGCGCGGGGCGCCTGGCTGCGGTGATGTGGGGGTGAGCGGGGTCGCGAGGGCGGTGGCGCGCGTATCCTGGAGGGGGTGTGACGGGGGCGTGCCGGAGGTCGGCGGGTGCGGCGCTCGGGGGCGCGTGGTCATGCCCTCGTGTGGTGCGGGACGCGGTACGGCGGACCGGGGGCTCTATGCTTGGGACGGAGGCTTCCAATAGCGCTGTGAGATATTGATCTGAATGTTCGTGAATGCGCGCCATGAGCCGGGGCACAGTCGTTTCCGGCCGGTCGTGGCCGGAGTGCGGGGAGACGTCCTGCGGCGGTGGGTCCTGGTGGTGCGGATGGCGAAGACGATCGCTGGAAAAAGACGGCGCGGCCGGTCGGTGCCGGCGCGTCCTACCTGGTTGGGGTTCCCTGCGATGGGAACGTGGTTCCGTTAGGTGTGGTCATGGTAACTGGTAGAGTAATAAGCTTCGACGAATTCCGCGGTTACGGGTTCATCGCCCCCGACACGGGCGGCGAGGACGTTTTCATGCACGTCAACGATCTGAACGGCGACAAGCGTCTCATCACGGTCGACTCCCGGGTCGAATTCATGCTGGAGAACGGCGGCAAGGGGCCCAAGGCGTCCCGGGTCCGCCTGCTGGAGCGCCCCGGCGGCGGTTCCGTGCCGCAAGTCCCGCCGGTGTCCCCGGTCCCGGCGATGCCCCGTGAGGCCGACCGGCCCGCGGGCGACCCGGGCTTCTGCGACGTCCTGTCGGTGCGGGAGCTGTCCCAGGAGGTGACCGAGGCCATCCTGGCCGCGGTGCCCTCCATGACGGCCGACCAGATCCTGCGTGTCCGCACCGTGGTGGTCGAGCTCGCCCACGGTCACGGCTGGACCGAGGGCTGATCCGCCCGCCCCGGGTTTCGGACGCGGGGCGGAATTTCGGTCATGACAGGGCCGCGGGCCCGGCTTGGTCGCCGGCCCGCGGCCTTTTCGTCTTTACCGGCGCCGACCTGCGAGAACGGCGGGCAAGCGCGGGGGAGGGGGTTGACCGGAATCGCTGAGAGCGTTAACACTCGCTTCAAGCAAGTGTGAGAAATGCGAAGTGTTCGCGTCAACGGCGACCATCCCCCTCACCCCGGCGACCCCTCCCACCACGCGTCGTATCCGAGGAGACCATAGTGCTGACCGCACACCTCACCCTGGACCCGGCGTTCCGGGTGGCCCCCGTCAGGCGGCGCACCTTCGGAACCTTCATCGAGCACCTCGGGCGCTGTGTCTACACCGGCGTCTACGAGCCCGGCCACCCCACCGCGGGGGAGCACGGCTTCCGGCGGGACGTGCTGGACCTGGTCAGGGAGCTCGGCGTCACCACCGCCCGCTACCCCGGCGGCAACTTCGTGTCCGGGTACCGGTGGGAGGACGGCATCGGCCCCCGCGAGCAGCGTCCCCGCAGGCTGGACCTCGCCTGGCACAGCACCGAGACCAACCACTTCGGCCTGGACGAGTTCGTCGCCTGGACCCGCGAGGCCGGCGTGGAGCCGATGCTCGCGGTCAACCTCGGCACCCGCGGCATCGCCGAGGCTCTCGACCTGCTGGAGTACTGCTCCGTCGAGTCCGGCACCCGGCTTTCCGACCTGCGCGTCGCCAACGGCGCCAAGGAGCCGCACGGCATCAAGATGTGGTGCCTCGGCAACGAGATGGACGGCCCCTGGCAGATCGGCCACAAGACCGCGCACGAGTACGGCCGCCTCGCCGCCGAGACCGCCCGCGCCATGCGCATGATCGTGCCGGACCTGGAGCTGGTGGCCTGCGGCAGCTCCGGCTCCGGCATGGAGACCTTCGGCTCCTGGGAGTCCGCGGTGCTGGAGGAGACCTACGACCTGGTCGACTTCATCTCCTGCCACGCCTACTACGAGGAGCACGACGGCGACCTCGGCTCCTTCCTGGCCTCCGCCGTCGACATGGACCACTTCATCGACGCGGTGGTGGCCACCGCCGACGCCGTGGGCGCCCGCCTGAAGAGCAAGAAGAAGATCAACATCTCGTTCGACGAGTGGAACGTCTGGTACATGTCCCGCTTCCAGAACGCCGAGCCCCCGCGGGACTGGCCGGAGGCCCCGCCCCTGCTGGAGGACCACTACAACCTGGCCGACGCCGTGACCTTCGGCGGCCTGCTCATCTCGCTGCTGCGGCACAGCGACCGGGTCACCTCGGCCTGCCTGGCCCAGCTCGTCAACGTGATCGCGCCCATCATGACCGAGCCCGGCGGCCGGGCCTGGCGCCAGACCACCTTCCACCCCTTCGCCCAGGCCTCCCGGCACGCCGCCGGCCACGTGCTGCGCATCGAGCCGGTCTCGCCGTCGTACACCACCGAGCGGTTCGGCGAGGTCCCCACCCTCGACGCCGTCGCCACCCACGACGAGGAGAGCGGCGCCACCGCCCTGTTCGCGGTGAACCGCTCCACCGAACACCCGCTCACCCTGACCGTGCACCTGGGCGGCCTCGGCGAGACGCGCCTCACCGAGGCCACCACCCTGTCCGGCCCCGACCCGTACGCCCGCAACACCGCGGACGCCCCCGGGACGGTGGTGCCGAGGCCCAACCCCGACGCGCGCCTGGCCGGCGGGACGCTGGAGATCACGCTTCCGCCCGTCTCGTGGAACGTGGTACGTCTCGCCCGGCCCTGAGCCGACCCGCGGGCCCGCGTCGGCGGGAGGCGCAGATCATGGCGTCGGCCGTCCTCGCGGGCCCGCCGCCGGTGCTCTTCGTGCTGCTCCGGCGCCAGATCCTCCGCGGCGTCGCGCACGCCGGGCCCGCCGGTGGGCGACCGGAGCACACCGGAGTGGCGCATGTGACGCTAACAACTTGTGTCGCCAGGATCAACGCCGGATTGACCGGGTGTTTCAGCGTGACCTGACCGTAATAGACGGACACTTGACGCTCGCCATTGTTAGCGTTCACAGTCATGCACAGGCCAGGAGAGGAGCAGCGCGTTGGTAAACCCGCCGGCACGTCACCCACCGGTGATGGCCGATGTCGCCAGAGCCGCAGGCGTGTCGCACCAGACCGTCTCGCGGGTCCTCAACGATCACCCCAACGTGCGCGCCGAGACCCGCGCCCGGGTGCTGGCGGCCATCGACCGGCTCGGCTACCGCCGCAACCTGCTCGCCCGCGCGCTGGTCACCCGCCACTCGCGCACCCTCGGCGTCGTCAGCTTCGACACCGCCCTGTACGGCCCGGCGAGCACCGTCTACGGCATCGAGCAGGCCGCCAGGGCGGCGGGCTACTTCGTCAGCATCGTGTCGCTGCGCACCATCGACCAGGCCGGGGTGCGCGACGCACTCGACTACCTGGCCGGGCAGAGCGTGGACGGCGTGGTGGTGGTCGCGCCGCAGCGCTCGGCCGCCAGCGCGCTCGCCGACCTGCCGCGCGACCTGCCCGCCGTGGCGGTGGAGGGCGGCCACGAGGGTGAGGTGCCGGTGGTGTGCGTCGACCAGGTGGAAGGCGCGCGGCTCGCCACGGAGCACCTGCTCGGCCTCGGCCACCACACCGTGTGGCACGTCGGCGGGCCGTCGGACTGGCTGGAGGCCGAAGGCCGCGCCGAGGGCTGGCGCACCGCCCTGGAGGCCGCGGGCCGTCCGGTGCCCGAGCCGCTGCCCGGCGACTGGAGCCCGCGCTCGGGCTACCTGGCCGGGCGGGTGCTGGCGCGGGAGCCGGGGCTCACGGCCGTCTTCGTGTCCAACGACCAGATGGCGCTCGGCGTGCTGCGGGCGTTCAGCGAGGAGGGGGTGCGGGTGCCCGAGCAGGTCAGCGTGGTCGGCTTCGACGACATCCCCGAGTCGGCGTACTTCTCCCCGCCCCTCACCACCGTCCGCCAGGACTTCGGGGCGGTGGGCCGCAGCAGTATCGAGGTCCTGCTCAGACGCATCGAGGGCTCCGGGTCCTTCCCCCGCGAGCGCCTCGTCGTCCCTCCCGAGTTCGTGCCGAGGGCGAGCACCTCGGCCGTGACGTGAAACCCCCCCGACAAGACGATTCCGGGGCGTCGCGGGCCCCGTTCCAACGAAAGGACCGACCATGAGGATGAAGAGGATCTCCGCGCTGCTGTTAGCCGCGGTGACGGTCGCGGCGGCGGCCGGCTGCGGTGGCGGCGGCGGCGGTGGTGGTGACACCGGTGCGAGCGCCGGTGGTGCGGCGTCCGGTGACGGCACGATCACGATGGGGTTCTCCCAGGTGGGTGCGGAGAGCGGGTGGCGTACCGCGAACACCAAGTCGGTGCAGGAGTCGGCGAAGGCG
>NZ_JBDPMD010000007.1:0-286928 GCF_039871875.1 Sphaerisporangium sp. B11E5
AGGCCCTCGCCGAGCAGGACGACATAGCCGAGGTGCTGCTCGCGGCGTTCCGTGAACGGCGCGATGTTATCCGCTCGGCCGCCGGCGGCACCCTGGAGATCGTCGGTCAGCCCGACACCGCGGAGACCCTGGAGCTCCGCACCTACGTGACGCAGATGCTCCTGCCGCATTCCTGGCACGACGCGACCTCATCCCCCGGGCGATCCCTCATGGCGGCGGCCGGGCTCACAACGGACGACCTTCCGGCGGCGATCTTCCATCGTTCGGTGCTGCGGCGCGCGACGCCCGGAACGCTCGCGGAGGTCCTCGGCCTCACCTACCGGGCCGACGGACGTCCGGTCGACCTCGTCGTGGTGGGCGCCGGCCCAGCGGGTCTGGCCGCCGCCGTGTACGGGGCGTCCGAGGGCCTCGTCACCGTGCTGCTGGACCGAAGCGGGCTCGGCGGGCAGGCCGCCAGGAGTGCCCGCATCGAGAACTACCTGGGCTTCCCCGATGGGGTCAGCGGCGCGAACCTGACCCGCCTCGCGATGCTCCAGGCGCTCAAGTTCGGCGTACGGATCCACGCGCCCTGTGCGGTGGCCGGCCTCGATCTCTCCGACGGCCGACGGCCGGCCGTCCTGCTGGAGGACGGCGCGCGCATCCAGTGCCGCGCGGTGATCGCCGCTACCGGGGCGCGTTACCGGCGTCTCGACATCCCACGATGGGACACCTTCGAGAAAGCCGGCTGCATCAGGTACGCGGCGACCGAACTGGACGTCAGGGAGTACGGGAACCGGCCGGTGACGGTCGTCGGGGGCGCCAACTCGGCCGGGCAGGCGGCCCTGTCCCTGGCCGCCCGCGGCGCGACGGTCGATTTGATCATCCGCGGTCACGACCTCAGAGCCCGGATGTCGTCCTACCTGGCCGACCGTATCCGCGCGCATTCCCGGATCCGGGTCCTCACCCGCAGCACGGTCCGCGAACTGGCCGGTGGCGACACCCTCACGTCGATCGCCGTCGAGGAGGCAGGCGGACGTCAGGACCGGCTGGCCTGCCAGGCATTGTTCTGCTTCGTCGGCGCCGACCCGGTGTCGGGCTGGCTGACCGGTGTGGGCAAGGCCGACGACGGTTTCATCCTCACGGACAGCCGGCTGCCCGCTGGATCGTTCGGTGCCCCCCTGCCGTTCCAGACGAGCGCACCCCGGGTCTTCGCCGTCGGCGACCTCCGCTCGGGCTCGACGAAACGAGTGGCCACCGCTGTCGGCGATGGCGCGGGGGCGGTCTCGTCCGTCCACGCGGCACTCGCCGGTGACTGATGCGTACGCACGCGGCTTTCACGCGTTCTCGCTCGCCGCCTTTTCGATGAGCGCCACGGCCGGGCCCGGATGTGAGACGTACACCAGGTGCGAGGCGCCCTCGACCACCTGGGTGCTCGCGCCGGAGCGCTGGGCCATGAACTCCTGCGCCGCCGGCGGGATGATCCGGTCGGCGCCGCTGATCAGGTTGTAGCTCGGGATCGTGTGCCAGGCCTGCGGGCCGGCGGCGGGCTCGCCGAGGGCGGCGCCGGTGGCCGGGCGCTGGGTGATGGCGAAGAGCGCGGCTTCCTCGGCGGGCACATCCCCCGCGAAATGGGGATGGAACACCCGCGGGTCGATGTAGAGGTCGACCTGCCCGCCCGGCAGCGGCACGGGTTTGAGGGACTCTCCCACGGTGCTGCCCGGGAACTTCTCGACCAGCCCCTGGACGCTCTCGCCCGTCTCCGGCACGAACGCCGCCAGGTAGACCAGCGCCTTCACCTCGGGGTTCCCGGTGGCGGCGGTGGAGATGACGGCGCCGCCGTACGAGTGGCCGACCAGCACGATCGGTCCCTCGACGCTGTCCAGCAGCGCCTTGACCTGCTCCGCGTCGGAGGAGAGCCCCCGAAGCGGGTTCGGCGCGGCGACCACTGGATAACCGTCGGCGACAAGCTGCTTGACGATCCCGGTGAATCCACTGCTGTCCGCGAAGGCTCCGTGCACCAGCACGATCGTCGGTCTCTTGTGTGCCATTTCTCCACCTCTCACGACGTGACAGCGGAAAACTACGGCGGCGCACTGAACAGGAAATGGACGTGACGAGCGCCGTTCCGCTGGGGGATTCCCAGATCGTTCCGTCCGCGTCAAGTCGGCTCTGCCAACCTGCCCTCGGAGGACGGGCAAGTCAGGGGGCGTGGATGGCCGGGCACGAGGAAGCCGACGTCGCGTCGGCCGCGGTACTACTGGCCGTGATCCGCGCACAGGCCCAGAACGTCGTCGTCACCGCTGCGGGGAAGCTCGGCGAGCAAGGCGTCGGCGCGCGCCGCGAAAAGGTGGGCTCCGCGCTCCCGCGAAAGGGTGAGCGCTCGATGGGCGGCGCGCACGGCGGACCGGACGTCGCCACCGGCTCGGAGTGCCTTCGCGCGGATGAGAAGGACCAAGCCCTCCGCGTACCGTTCGCCGCACGTGTCGATGAACGTCTCGGCCCTGTCCAATGCGGTCGTGGCGGCGGAGACGTCGTCGGCGCGGAGCCGGACCTCGGCAAGAAGCGCGTACCAGGTGGCGAGGTTCGATCGAGGTGGGTCGACCAGTGTGGTCTCGATGATGCGCTCCATCTCCATGGCCGACGTGACCGGGTCACCGCCGGACATGGCCTTCGCCCAGTGCCTCGCGAGCCGCGGATAGCTGCCGGAGAACGTGAAGGTGAAGTCCGGATCGGCGTTGATCGCCGTCTCCGCCGCCTGCAGCACCCACGCGTGGTCACCCGCGGCGGCTGCCGCGGTGACGGCGAACGAGCCCCAGATGCTGATGGCATAGGGGTCGGCGCCGGCGTCGAACTCCACCACGTCGAAAAGCTGGCGCGCGGCGACCAGGTCGCCGTGCAGCGCGGTGTTCAGCGCCAGCATGACCGGCGTCATCATCTGCAGCCGGTGCCGCAGCGGCTCGGCGTCTCGCTCGGCACGGATGAGCGAATCGGACCGGCTCAGGTTCCGATAGGCCTCACCGATGTCGCCTGAACTCCACTGGTGGACTCCCCACGCGTGATGGCCGGAAGCCTGGACGACAGGGTCCGAGGAGCGCTGGCCATGGTGCAGCAGCCGGCGCGCGAGGCGCCCGGCGGCGTCGAGCTGGATGCCCTGGGCGTGAGCCAGGAACCGGGAGAAGAGAAAGCCGGTCGCCTCCCGTTCCCGGCCGAGCGACCGCGCGACCTCCTCGGCGCGGTCCAGATGGTCCAGGGTGGCTCCGACGAAGCCGGCATGGATACCCGCGACGGCGGTCAGCTCGGTGAGCGCGGTCAGCTCAAGGCCGAGGAGTCCGGCGCCGCGTGCGATCCGTGTCGAGGTGCTTCTCCGCGGTCTCGTAGGCGGATCGTCTGGCCGCGATGCGGGCCGCGGCGATGAGTGCTTGCGCCGTCTGCTCCGGCTCGGCGAGGGGGCCCGCCGAGCACAGGTGGTGGGCGAGTGCCTCACCATGACGCTCGGCCGGTTCCTGGGTCTGCGCGAGCGCGGCCGCGATGTGCAGATGGAAGTGGCTCGCGTCTGATCGGGACGTCGAGCGGGCCACTGACTCGCGGACGAGATCGTGGACGAACCGCCAGTCACCCGGGGAACCGGAGGTCACCTCGACCAGGCCGAGCGCTTCGAGAGCCTCCAGGCGAGTGAGGCACTGCGACGCGTCGAGGCCGGATGCGCTCGCCAACAGGCGGGCGTCGATGTCGCGGCCCATCAGGGCGGCGATTTCGATGAGGCGACGGTCCCCGTCGTCGAGCTTGCTCGTGCGGTCGCGGACGATGTCGCGCACCGTGGACGGGACGGCGGCTTGGGCTGCCGCCTGGTCGGACAGGTGGTCCTCTTCGGCCAGGAATCTCGCGAGCTCACGCACGAACAGGGGGTTGCCTTCGGTGCGGGCCTGGATGCTCCGTGCGACGCCGGGACTCGGGGACTGTCCGGTCTCTCGGTGGACCAACTCGGCCACATCAGACGGGCCGAGGGGACCAAGCGCGATGCGCCGGTGGCGGTCCTGGCGCGCGACCGCCGCCAACATGCGCTGTACGTGTTGGTTGGGCGTCGGCGCATGGCCGCGTAGGGTGCCCATCAATACGCTCCTGTCCGGGAGCGACTCGGCCAGGCGCGCGAACAGCTGAAGCGAGCCTGGTCCGCCCAGTGAAGGTCGTCCACGACCGCTGCAGCACCCCGCACGCGATGCCGAAGTCCTGGCGCGGCCGGATGCCGGAGCGCAGTTCCGTCTGTACAGCAACGTCGTCGCACTGGTCAGCGCAGCCGCCGCGCGCCGGCCCTTGGTCGTATCGGCTCCCTCCTCGAACCGGTGAGCGTCCAGTGCGGCGCGGGCGAGGCCGAGGAGCCGCCGGAACTCAGCCAGGTCGAGTGCCACGCGGCTGTCATCGAACTGGTAGCCGCTGCTGCGGCGGCGGAGGTAGGAGCCGGCCGCCCGCGCGGGCAGGTCCGGTTCGAGCAGCCGTCGCAACGCCCCGACATATTTCTGCACGAGGTTCAACGCCGACGTCGGCATGTTGTCGTCCCAGACGAGGTCGATGAGCTCGGAAGAGCTGACCGGTCGACCCGCACGCATCAGCAACAGGGCCAGCAGGTAGGTCTGCTGCCGCGGTCCGGTGTCGACCTCGACGCCGTCACGCCACACCCGTAAGGGACCGAGGACCTGGACGGTCAGCGAAGCCGCGCCGTCTCCCGGACGGGCCACGGGGACGGCGGCGGCGGGTACGACGCCCGCCGGTTCGGTTCCGACGCTTCGTCGGGAGGGGGAGGCGTCGGCCATCGAGCTCTTCCTCGGACTGGGAGGTGTCGAGGAAAGGCTACGCGCCGGCTTCGGCCACTCGACTCCGGCGTGGCGAGCCGTCGGTGCCGCCGGACGCCTCGACGACGCGGGACATGCCGTCGGACGGTCTCAGGAGCGGCCCTCGCGTGGCGCGGCCGTGCTCGCGCGCACGACCAGCGCGGTCGCCAGTTCCGTCCGGTGGTCGGTGGGTGCGGCGCCCGCGGCGGCGGCCATGACCATCTCGGCGGCGACGGCGCCCATTCTGGCCAGCGGCTGCCGCACGGTGGTCATCGGAGGGTCCGCCCACTGGGCCAGAGGCAGGTCGTCGAAACCGACGACGCTGAGGTCGTCGGGGACGCGGAGCCCGCGCCGGTGCGCCGCCTGATAGACGCCCAGCGCCTGGAGATCGTTGGCGGCGAACACGGCGGTGGGCGGGTCCGGCAGAGCGAGCAACGCCTCGGCCTGCGTCCGGCCGCCCTCGACGTAGAGCGGCGCCGTGCGCAGGAGCTCCGGATCGGCCGGGACGCCCGCCGCGTCCAGGGCCGCGCGGTGGCCGTCCATGCGGGCTCGGCAGCACATCAAGGTGTCCGGCCCGTTGACCATGGCGATCCTGCGGTGCCCGAGCTCCAGCAGGTGGCGCGTGGCCGTCAGGCCACCGTTCCAGTTCGTGGCCCCCACCGAGGGCACCCGGTGGTCGGGCTCACCGCGCGGGTCAAGGGCGATCAGCGGGATGGACCTGCTGGCGAGCCGTACCCGCTGGCGCTCGCTGAGGTCGGCGGAAACGGCGATCACGCCTGCCGGGCGCCGGGCGAGCACCTGGTCGATCCAGCCGCTGTGCGGGGAACGCCGTCCCCGCATGTCGATGAGCGCCACGACCATCCCGCGGGCCTGGACCACCTCGTCGATGCCGCGGATGATCTCCAGCGCCCACAGGCTGTCCAGGGACTGGAAGAGGACCTCCACCACCACGCCGGCCCCCGCGGGCTCCGGCCTGCGCCAGCCGTGCTCCCTGACGAGGTCCTCGATACGGCGCCGCGTATCCGTCGAGACCCCGGGGTGACCGTTGATCACCTTGGACACTGTGGGGGGAGACACACCCGCCAGCCTCGCGATGTGCGCGAGCGTCACCGCCTGCCGGGCGGACGGTCCCGGTAAAGGATTCTCGGGGGTACGGGTCACGCGAAGATTCTACGGACCGGTCAGAAACGTTCGTGAAAATTGCAGAATCTTTCTCTGACTTATCGCTTTTGAAGTGCGGAAATACCTTTCGGATCGTATCGGTGCTGGTTCTTTCGTGGTTCCAGGTTCACGATGGCGAGCCATGAAACGGCACCGGAGAAAGGATTCGCCGTGCAGAGATCACACCGGTCGGTACTGCCACGAGCCGCGTTGGCGGTGCTCCTCGGGGCGGTGTCGTTCGTCATGGTCACCGGGACGGGAATGGCGCGGGCCGCACGCCCGCCGCTCGGTCAGAACATCAAGGTCAACCAGGTCGCCTACGCACCTACCGGCGCCAAACAGGCCACCGTGGTCAGCAGCTCCGGCTCCCCTCTCACATGGAACCTCCTGAACGGTGCCGACCAGGTGGTGGCGAGCGGGACCACGACCGTCTTCGGCGCCGACTCACCGTCGGGGGACAACGCCCACAAGATCGATTTCTCCTCCTACGCCGGGTCGGGAAACAACTATGTGCTGACGGTGAACGGCGAGTCCAGCCACCCGTTCGACATCGGCACCGACTCCTGGCGCAGGCTGCCGTACGACGCGCTGGCGTTCTTCTACCACCAGCGCAGCGGCATCGCGATCGAAGCGCAGTACGCGGGCGGCAGTCAGTACGCGCGGGCGGCGGGCCACCTGAACGTCTCCCCCAACCAGGGTGACAACAACGTGCCCTGCCGCAGTAGCTGCGGCTACTCGCTCGACGTGCGCGGCGGCTGGTACGACGCGGGCGACCACGGCAAATACGTGATCAATGGCGGCATGTCGGCCTGGCAGCTCGTCAACATCTACGAGCGGGCCAGGAACATCCCGGGTGCCGACACCTCCGCCTTCGGCGACGGCACCATGTCGATCCCGGAGCGTGGCAACGGCGTGCCCGACATCCTCGACGAGGCCCGCTGGGAACTGGATTTCATGCTGAAGATGCAGGTCCCCGACGGGCGGCCGCTGGCCGGCATGGCCCATCACAAGATGCACGACCAGAACTGGACCGGGCTGCCGCTGTTGCCGTCCCAGGACCCGCAGGCCCGGGTGCTGTCGGCGCCCAGCACCGCCGCGACACTGAACCTCGCCGCCGCGGCCGCGCAGTGCGCGCGGGTGTGGACCGGCATCGACTCGGCTTTCGCCTCGCGCTGCCTGACGGCGGCGGAGAAGGCGTACGCCGCGGCCAAGGCCAACCCGTCGCGGTTCGCCCCCACCTCCGACGACGTCGGCGGCGGTTCCTATGCCGACAGCAAGGTGACCGACGAGTTCTACTGGGCCGCGGCCGAGCTGTACGCCACCACCGGGAAGCAGACCTACCGCACCGACCTGACCTCGTCCTCGCTGTACTACGGCAGGAGCTTCACCACCGAGGGCGCGCAGTGGGGCGAGGTCGGCACCTTGGGCGACATCACGTTGGCGCTGGTCCCGAACGGCCTGACGTCCTCCATCGGGCAGCAACTGCGCACCGCGTTCGTCTCCAACGCCGACGGCTTGCTGAACGTGATGCGCGGGCAGGCGTACCCGGTGCCGTTCCAGCCGCCGGGTGGCGGATACATCTGGGGCTCCAACAACCTGATCCTCAACAACGCCGTCCTGCTCGCGCTCGCCTACGACTTCACTCAGGCCGAGCGGTTCCGCACCGGTGTGTTCGAGACGATGGCGTACGAGCTCGGCCGCAACCCTCTCGGCTACTCCTATGTGACCCAGTACGGTGACAAGCCTTCGCGCAACGTCCACCACCGGTTCTGGGCCAACCAACTGAACTCCTCCCTGCCCATCGCACCTCCCGGCGCGCTGGCCGGCGGCCCCAACAGCGGCCTGCAGGACCCCGTGGCCCAGCAGCGGCTCAGCGGATGCCGTCCCCAGAAGTGCTACCTGGACGACATCGACGCCTGGTCGGTCAACGAGGTGGCCGTCAACTGGAACGCGGTGCTGGCGTGGGTGACCGCCTGGACGAGAGAGAAGGCAGGCGGCACCGGCCCCACACCCACGCCCACTCCTACTCCGACGCCCACCCCCACCCCCACTCCGACGCCGACACCTACTCCGACGCCCACCCCCACCCCCACACCGACACCGACACCGACACCGACACCGACACCAACACCAACACCAACACCAACGGCCGGTAAGTCGTGTTCCGCGACCTACAGCGTCACCAACCAGTGGCCGACCGGGTTCGGGGCCGGTGTCACGGTGCGGAACACCGGCACCACGGCCATCACCGGCTGGACCGTCACCTGGACGTTCCCGTCCGGTCAGAGGATCAGTGAGCTCTGGAGCGGCTCCCACAGCTCCTCCGGCGCCGACGTGACCGTCACCAACGTGTCCTGGAACGGAGCGCTCGCTCCGAACGCCACGACATCGTTCGGCTTCAACGCCTCCTGGTCGGGAACCAACGCCGTTCCCTCCCCGGTGACCTGCACGCCGGCCTGAGCCGGCCGGCCCCCATGCCACGGCCTCACGGTGGCGCGCCCCTGTGAGGCCGTGGGTGCCGGGCGCCTGACGCTGATCCGGCCGGCGCCCGCGGCCGCAGCGCTTGACGAACGGACCACGTCACCGCGAGGACCGACGCGTCTCGCGCAGGTGGAGGACGCCGGCATTCCTCAGGTCAGGTGCCGGCGGTTTCGGTGGAGGAGCCAGACGAAGTACGGGGCTCCGACGAGGGCTGTCATCAGGCCGGCGGGGAGCTGGCCCGGGGCGATCACGGTGCGGCCGAGGGTGTCGGCGGCGCACACCAGGATGCCGCCGAGCAGTGCTGTCACCGGGAGGGCCCGGGCGTGTCTGCGGCCGGTGAGGGCGCGGGCGGCGTGCGGGGCGACCAGGCCGACGAACGCGATCACGCCGACTCCGGCCACGGCCGCGCCGGTCAGCAGCACCGCGCAGGTCAGGAGCAGCAGGCGGGTCCGGGTGACGTCGACGCCGAGGACCCTCGGGGTCTCGTCGTCCAGGGACAGCAGGTCCAGTTCGCCGCGTGCGCGGATGAGGAAGGGGGTCACGATCAGGACGGCCAGGGCCATGGGTACCAGGTGCTCGAAGGATCGCCCGTAGGTCGAGCCGCCGAGCCAGGTGAGGGCCTTGGCCTGGTTCCAGGGGTCGGACAGGGTGATCAGCAGGGTGATCAGTGCCTGCGTGCCCGCTTGGACGCCGAAGCCGATCAGCACGAGACGTTCGCCGGCGAAGCCGCCCCGTGCGGCCATCGCGAACACCAGGGCGGTCGCCAGCGCCGCGCCGGCGCCGGCGGAGCCGGCCTGTGTCCAGAACCCCACCCCGGGGACCAGGGTGATCATGGTGACGGCACCCAGGCCGGCGCCCCCCGTGACGCCGATGATGCCGGGCTCGGCCAGGGGGTTGCGTGCCACCGCCTGGATCACCGTGCCGGCCAGCGCCAGCGACGCGCCCGCCAGGAACGCGGCCACGACGCGGGGTGCGCGGTTGTCCATGACGTTGGTGACGATCGGGCCCGCCTGGCCGGTCAGCCAGTTGAGCACGTCGCCCATCAGCAGCTTGGTGTCGCCGAGCAGCACCGAGCCGGCCAGCGTGCCTGTCGCGGCGACCACCAGCACACCGAGGATCAGGCGGTGACGGCTCGCGCGCGCACCGCCGCGGGTTCCCGCCGCCGGAGGCTCGGGCATCGCCGCCGTGGCTCGGATGCCGCGTGCCAGGACCATCAGGAAGGCCGCGCCGAGGATGGTCGTCACCACACCCGTCGGCACCTCCAGCGCACCCTGCGAGCCGATCAGCGCGCGCAGCAGTACGTCCGCGCCCAGCAGCAGTGCGACGCCTGCGGCGGCGGACACCGGGATGAGCGCCGCGTGCCGGTGCAGCCCGGGGACCGCACCGGCCAGCAGCCGGACCAGCGCCGGCGCGGCCAGCCCGACGAAGCCGATCGGGCCCGCGAGCGTCACCGCCGACGCCGCCAGCAGCACGGCGAGAGTGATCGCGGCGAAGCGGACGCGCGTCACGTGCACACCGAGCCGCTGCGCGTGGTCGTCGCCCAGATACATGAGGTCGAGCCGGCGCGCCATGGTGAGCAGCAGCACCAGCGCACCGGTCACGACCGGCGCGAGCGTCTGGACGCCGCCGAGCCCGTTCTGCCCGAGCGAACCCGCGCCCCACGCGAACAGGCCGCGGGTCTCATGCGCGAACAGCAGGAGCACCATGTGGGTCAGTGCGATCGTCGCCAGCGCGATCGCGGTGCCGGCGAGCACCAGGCGCACCACTCCGGTGCCTCCGGCGCCCGACAGCGCGAGCACCAGCGCCGCCGCGCCGAGCCCGCCGGCGAACGCGACACCCGCCGCGCCGAGCAGCGGCAGCGAGAGCCCGGACGCGGCGACCGCGACGATCGCGAAGTGCGCGCCGGCGTTGACGGCGAGGGTGTCCGGCGAGGCCACGATGTTGCGGGTCACCGACTGCAGCACCGCCCCCGCGACGCCGAGGGCGACGCCGACGACCATCGCGGCGAGCAGCCGGGGGAGTCGTGAGGCGATGACGACGGCCGCGGTGCCGCCGTCCGCGCCGCCGGACACCAGCCGCAGCACGTCCAGCGCGTCCAGGCTGGAGGTGCCCTGGGTGAGGTGGACCGCCGAGCCCAGCGCGATGAGCACGCCGAGGCCGGTGACCAGCAGCGTGAGCCTCCCGGCCCGCCGGGCCGGGGCCGCGGGCGGGGCAGGGCGCCGCGCGACCGCCGGTGTTTCTGTGGCCGTTTCCACTGTCGGTTTACTGCTTCAGCGCGTCGATCGCGGCGTCGACGTACTGCGCCATGGACTTCGGGCCGCCGAACGGCCACAGCGAGTCAGGGAGGCGGTGCACCTTGCCGCTCTTCACGAACGGCAGGTTCTTCCAGATGGCGTTGCCGGCCAGTTCCTTGGTGTAGGGGTCGCCGAACGCGTCGTTGGCCATGTACCAGAACCGCACGTCGGGCAGCTTCGTCAGGCCCTCGACGTCCGCCTGCGCGAGCCCGTACACCGGGTCGCCCGCCATCGGCCAGGCGTTCTGGAGACCGATGCGCCCCAGCACGTCCGACACCAGCGACCCCTTCGCGAACGGCCGGATGCTGACGGAACCGGAGTCCACGTAGGCGTCGGAGAACGCGACCTGTTCCCCCGCCGCGCCGAGCTTCTCCACCTCGGCCCTGCCCTGGGCGATCTTCGCGTCGAAGCCGGACTTCAGCTGTGCCGCCTTGTCCTCGGTGCCGGTCGCCTTGGCGATCATGTCCAGGCTGGTGAACATCGACGCGATGGCGTCCTTGGCGTCGCCCCCCTTGATGACGATCACCGGGATGCGCGACTCGACCTGCTGGAGCGCCCCCTCGACGAGGCTGTCGGTGACGATGACGAGGTCGAGGTCCAGTGACCCGAGGGTGTCGATGCTGGGCTCGCCTCGTGTGCCGATGTCCTTGGGTGTGCCGTCGAGCGGCGCCGCGCTCGTCCACTGCCCGTAGCCCTTGATGTCGGACACCGCGGTCGGCATGACGCCGAGCGACACCAGGAACTCGGCCCCGTTCCACTCGGTGGCGGCGACACGCTTCGCCGGGCCGTCCAGCTTCACCGTCTTGCCGCGCGAGTCGACGACCGTGATCGGGTCGCCCCCGGCGGTGGCCGCCTGACCGCCGCCGGGCTCCTCTGTGGTGCCGCAGCCGGCCAGTACCAGTGCGGCGGCCACGGACAGGCCGATGAACATGGGGGTGGTGCGCATGGTTCTCCTACGTGCTTACTTACTGTGGTGACCGGCGATGCCGGTCAGGCTGAGGGGCGCGGAACGGCGCCGTTGAAGCGGCCCACCGCGCGGGTGCGGACGCGGCCGCCGGCCGGGTCGGCGGCCACCTCGACCCGGATGCCGTACGCGCGGGTGAGGTTCGCGGTGGTCAGCACGTCGGCGGGTGTGCCCTCGGCGGTGACCCGGCCTTCCTCCAGCAGGTACATGTGGTCGGCGACGGCGGCGGCCTGGTCGAGGTCGTGCAGGACCACGCCGACCCCGACGCCGTGCTGGTCGGCGAGGTCCCGGACCAGGTCGAGGATCTCGACCTGGTACCGCAGGTCGAGGTAGGTCGTCGGTTCGTCCAGGAGCAGCAGGGCGGTGTCCTGGGCCAGGCAGCTCGCCAGCCACGCCCGCTGGGCCTGGCCGCCGGACAGCGCCTGCACCGGCCGGTCGGCGATGGCGGTGAGGCCGGTGAGCTCCATCGCCCGTTCGACCGCCGCCGGTCCCTCGGAGTCGTGGCCGCCCCACCGTGAGCGGTGCGGGTGCCGGCCGAACTCGACCAGTTCGCGCACCGACAGGCCGCCGGGGGTCGTCCTGTGCTGGGACAGCAAGGTGATACGGCGTGCGAGGTCCTTGCCCGACAGCGCACGCAGGTCGGCGCCGTCGGCGAACGTGACCTCCCCCGCGACCGGCGGGTGCAGCCGGGCCAGTGCCCGCAGCAACGTGGACTTCCCGCTGCCGTTGGGCCCGATCAGGGCCGTGACGGTGCCGGCGCCGAGACGGATCGACGCGGCACGCACGACGACGTCCCGCCCGTAGGCGACGTCGATCTCCCGCGCGGACACACCGGAGGCGGGGGGCGGGGTGGAGGACATGGCTTGCCTGACTTTCACACTGAGGAGCTTTCGAGGAACACCCGGGCGGGGGCGGTTGCGGGGGAGACGCGGGGAAAGGCAGGAGCTCAGCCCGTTTGGCCCGACTTCCAGGAGCCGCCGAAGTGGTGGGCCGCGGCGTTCCCGCCACCGTCGTCCACCAGGTGCCGCCGTGTGCCGCGGACCAGGTCCCTCTCACCCGCCACCCAGGCGTACGGCGCGCGGGAGGACGCGTACCGGTGCGCAGGCGACGGCTCCCCCTGGCCGGGACGGGGAAGGAGGATCTTGGTGCGCTGGTCGATGATCCCTCCCCCGGTCAACTTAGGTAAAGCTAACCTAACCGCAAGAGGGGTCGGTGCGGCAAGTCCGTGAGGCGAAGGTCACGTCGGCGTCCCGCTCGCGTCGTTCACGAGGGTGTCGCCGGCTGGGGGAGGACAAGCCGATGGTTGCCGGTGGTCAGCGCTCGGTTTGGGCGGCGGCCATGACACCGTGCACGGCCTGGCTGATGCGGTCGGCGGCCTGGCCGGGGTCGGGCCGGCCGGCGTCCAGCCAGGCGATGACGGCCTCCAGGGTGAAGGCGGGGATCAGGTTCGCGGCCCAGTCCAGCCAGGGGCCGGCGGGGATGTGGCGGGCGAGGTTGCGGTGGGCCACTTCCCTGGAGGCGGCGGTGATGGAATCGATCAGTTCGCGGAAGTCGGGCTCGCGGGCGGCGTAGCGGAACAGCAGCCGGAACCCGTCGGGGTCGGCGGCCGCGGCGCGCAGCAGGGCGGGGATGGCGTCGTCGCCGAAGTCGTCGGCGCCGGTGGACTCGTCCAGCCGTGCGCACGCGCGGTCCAGCACGGCCCGGTACAGGTCGGCCTTGGAGTCGAAGTGCCGGTACAGCATGGCGCGGGTGAGGGCGGCCTCGGCGGCGATGTCGTCCAGGCCGGTGGCGGTGTACCCGGCCCGGGCGAAGGCGCGGGTGGCGGCGTCCAGGATCTGCTCGCGGCGTTCGGCCCGGCGCAGCCGGCGCACCGGCGTCCCGTCGGCCGCCTGTGTGCTGGTCGCGTCGCCTTCGCCGGTGGCCGGTTCGCGCGTGGGGGTCCGGGGCATCGTCACCCTCCTCTTGTATACGTGGAAGTATATAAGTAGCTTGGTAGACAGGCGAGTATACAAACATGCGTCTACCTGGAGAGTGAGCGATGAGCACCCCCGTTCGGCTGCCCTTCGACCAGCCCGGACCGTTGCGGCCCGCGCCGCTGCTGCGCCAGATGCAGGCACGCGGCCCGGTCCACCCCATCCGCACCGCGGTCGGCGACCCGGCCTGGCTGGTCACCGGGTATGAGCAGGTGCGTGCGCTGCTGGACGACGATCGGCTCGGCCGGGCGCACCGCGACCCGGACCGCGCCTCGCGTACCGGGAACTCGGTGATGTTCGGCGGCCCGCAGGGCGACTTCGACACCGAGCAGGCCGACCACCGCCGGCTGCGCTCACTGCTGCGACCGCACTTCTCCCCGCGCCGCATGCGCGCGCTGCGCGCCCGCGTCGAGACGCTCACCGTGGGCCTGCTGGACGAGCTGGCCGCCGCCGGACCGCCCGCCGACCTGCACACCGCGCTGGCCCTGCCGCTCCCGATCGCGGTCATCTGCGAGCTGCTGGGCGTACCGTACGAGGACCGGGCGCGGTTTCGCGCCTGGACGCGGGCCGCCGCGGACACCTCCGACCGGGCGCGTTCGGAGCAGGGGCTGGCCGAGCTGTTCGTCTACGGCCGGCAGTTGGTGGCGCGCAAGCGCGCCGAGGGAGACTCCGACGCCGATGTGATCTCCCGCCTGGCCTTCACGGAGGGCGTCAGCGACGACGAGGCCGCCGCGATGGGGACGTTCCTGCTGTTCGCGGGGCACGAGACCACGGTGACCGCGATCGGCAAGGGCGTGTTGTGGCTGCTCACCGCTCCCGGGCAGTGGCAGGCGCTGGCGGCCGACCCTCAACGCGTCGAAGCGGCGGTGGAGGAGATCTTGCGTGCGCCGGGTCTGGGTGGGGACGGTATCCCTCGCTACGCGCGCACCGACCTGGAGATCGCCGGCGTCCAGGTCCGTGCCGGGGAGCTGGTGTTGCTGGACATCGGAGCGGCCAACCACGACGGCACCATGTTCGCCGACCCCGACCGTTTCGACATCGCACGGCCGCCCGTGCCGCATCTGGCCTTCGGCCACGGGGCGCGATACTGCGTCGGCGCGCCGCTGGCCCGCATCGAGCTACAGGCGGTGTTCTCCCAGCTCGCCTCGCGTTTCCCCGGCCTGCGCCTGGCGACGGCGGTGGAGGAACTGCGCTTCACCCACGACACGCTGACCGGCGGACCGGCCGAGGTGCCGGTCACCTGGTGACGGCAGATGACCGGCACGGGCATGAGCCGCCCGTTCCCCGCGGCGCGCACCCCGTGGTCGTTCTCCGTGCCGGGCTCACCCCCAGCGCAGCCGCTCCTCCAGCAGCGCCTGCTGGGCCGGGTTGGCGGTCAGCTCCAGCGCCCTCTCATCGGCCCGGCGCGCCTCGTCGAGGCGGCCCAGATCCCGCAGCAGCTCCGCCCGGGTGGCGTGGAGGAGCGGATAACGTTCCAGCGCCTGGTCCAGGCCCGTCAGCTCGGTGAGCGCTGCCTGCGGGCCCTGGGTGTAGCGCACGGCGACGGCCCGGTGGAGGCGGGTGACGGGTGAGGGCGCCAGGTGCAGCAGCATGTCGTACAGCACCAGGATCTGCGCCCAGTCGGTCCGCTCGAAGCCGGCCGCCTCGGCGTGACAGGCCACGATCGCGGCCTGCACCTGGTACGGCCCCGGCCGCCGGTGCGCCTTGGCCGCCCGCACCAGTACCGCGGAGGCTTCCTTGATGGCCGTGCGGTCCCACAGCGAGCGGTCCTGATCGGCCAGCAGCACCAGCCGGCCGCGGGTGTCGAAACGGGCCGCGCCGCGTGCCCGGTGCAACCGGATCAACGCCAGCAGCCCGGCCACCTCCGGCTCCTTCGGCATCAGCTCCGCAAGCAGGCGGGCCAGCCACTCGGCGTCGGCCACCAGGTCGCGCGCCTGGGCACGCTCCGGCGTGCTGGACAGGTAGCCCTCGTTGAACAGCAGATAGATGACCGCCAGCACCTCGCCCAGCCGCGCCGGCAGGTCCTCCTCCGCCGGGACGCGGTACGGGATGCCGGCCTCGCCGATCTTGCGCTTGGCGCGGGTGATGCGCTGCGCCACCGTGGTCTCGGGCACGACGAACGCCGCGGCGATCTGCGCGGTGGAAAGCCCGCACACCACCCGCAACGTCAGCGCGATCTGCGCCGGCCGCGACAGCGCCGGATGGCAGCAGGTGAAGATCAGCCTCAGCCGGTCGTCCGGCTCGGCCGGTGGTCCGGGCCAGGTGAGCCGGGCGAGCTTGGCACGGTGGTTCGACTCCCGGCGCAGCACGTCCAGCCCGCGCCGCCGTGCCACGGTGAACAACCAGGCGTCGGGCCGCTCGGGCACCCCCTCGGCCGGCCACCGCCTCAGCGCGGTCTCGACCGCGTCCTGCACCAGGTCCTCGGCGGCGGAGAAGTCGCCCAGCAGCGACACCAGGGACGCGGCCAGCCGGCCCGCGTGCTCGCGCACCACGCGGGCCAGCACCTCCTGGCCTGCGTCCCCGGGCACCGGCGCGTTCATGAAACGGGGCGGATCTCCACGATCGGGCAGGCCGGCCACGAGCGGGCCAGCTTCAGCGCCTCGTCCAGATCGGCCACCTCGACCTCGGCGAACCCGCTGACCACTTCCTTGCCCTCCATGAACGGCCCATCGGTGACCACCGGCTCCTCACCACCCAGCCGCACGGTGGTGGCGGTGTGCACCGGCGCCAGATGCGTGTGGTGGGTGATCTTGTCGGCGTGCTCGGCGAACCAGCGCCCCACCGCGGCGTAGGCGGCGTCGCGTTCCAGCTCGCCCATCGCCTCCAACTCCTTGGCGAACCGCTCGGTCTCGACGAACATCAGCACGTATTTCATGTGGCCCTCTTCCAGTCGTCTGGACGCCGGTCCCTGGGTCAGCTTGCCGGGAACGCGGCGTACAGGTCCACGCAGGCATGGGACGAGGCCCGGATCGGGCCTCCACTCCACAGACGATCGGCCGCGTCCCCGATACGACGACGGCGCGGAGAAATCTCCTCCGCGGTCACCGGTCCGCGATCGACCCGCACCGGTCGGAAATGCCATCGAAGTTGGAAATGTAATCGTGTATTGTCCTCGATCCAGTCCGAGGGGGGGCGATGGAGTTCCGTCTGCTCGGGCCGGTCGAGGCATGGCACGAGGGGCGCCGACTCGCACTGGGCGGGCCGAAGCCCCGGGCGCTGCTGGCGGCGCTGCTGCTGGAGCCCCGTCGTGTGGTGGCGGCCGACCGGCTGATCGATCTCCTGTGGAACGACCGGCCGCCGGTGTCGGCGCGCGCGCTCGTGCAGACCTATGTCTTCACGCTGCGTAAAGCGCTCTCGGTGGCGGGTGGTGAAGAGATCATCGAGACACGCCCTCCCGGCTACCTGCTGCGATTACGTGACGAGCAGGTGGACCGGCTGGTGTTCGACCGTTTGGTGGATGAGGGACGGCAGGCGGGTGCCGGCGGCGGGCACGCCGAGGCGGCGCGGGCGTTCGGGTCGGCGCTGGCGCTCTGGCACGGCGAGGCGCTCAGCGGCATCGGGGACGTCCTGCGCGCGGAGGCCACGGCGCTCGGCCAGAAAAGGCTGGACGTCATCGAGGAACGCGCCGCCGCGTACCTGACGCTGGGCCGCTACGGTGAATCGCTGCCGGAGCTGTCCGCGGCGGTGCGCGCGCATCCGCTGCGTGAGCGGTTCCGCGTCCAGCTCATGACGGCGCTGTACGGCCTTGGCCAGCAGAGCGAGGCCCTGGCCCTCTATCACGAGGGCAGGCGGATCCTCTCCGACGAGCTCGGTGTCGCTCCGGGCGCTGAACTGCAGGCCCTCTACGAGACGATTCTCCGCGGAGAGCCGCTCCCCTCACCCTCGCGGCCGGTCCCGGCCGTAAGCCCCCCCGCCGTCCTCTCGCCCGCCGCGTCCCTCCAGAACTCCGCGGACCCATCGGGTCCCGCCGAGTGGCGGCCCGAGGTGGCCCCGGCGCAGCTTCCTCCCTCCGTCCAGGACTTCGCCGGCCGCGCCGCCGTCGTGGACGAAATCGCTGGGCACCTGACCACGGCCGCGCACGGGCCGCCGGTGTCGGTCATCAGGGGGAAGGCGGGTGTGGGCAAGTCGGCGCTGGCGGTGTTCGTCGCCCATGCTGTCGCGGGCGCCTACCCCGACGGCCAGCTCTTCGCCGAACTGCACGGCTGCACCGACTCCCCGGCCGTCCCCGACGAAGTGCTCGCGCGGTTTCTCCGTGGCCTCGGCGTGGCGCCCGCCTCGATCCCGGAGTCGGCCGACGAGCGCCTCGATCTGTACCGCAGCATCCTGTCGCGACGGCACGTGCTCGTCGTGCTCGACGACGCACGCTCGGAACAGCAGGTCAGGCCGCTGCTGCCCGGCGGCAAGGGCTGCGCGGTGCTGGTGAGCACCCGCGGCCGCCTCGCCGGCCTGGACGGTGCCCAGGCCGTGGACCTCGACGTGCTCGAGGAGACCGCTGCCACCGAATTGCTCGCCGCCATCGCGGGGCCGGCGCGCATCGCCGCAGAACCGGAGGCGGCTCGCCAGATCGTGCGGCTGTGTGGCCGGTTGCCGCTCGCCATCCGCACGGCCGGCGGGCGGCTGACCGCGCGCCGGCACTGGCCGCTCACCAAGCTCGTGGAGCGGCTGAGCGACGAGCGCCGCCGCCTGGACGAGCTGTCTGCGGGCGACCTGGAAGTCCGGTCCAGTGTCGCGTTCAGCTACCGCCTGCTGGACGAGCAGGCCAGGACGGCGTTCCGCCGGCTCGGGGTGCTCGGTGTGTCCGGTTTCCCCGCCTGGATAGTGGCGCCGCTGCTCGACCTGCCGGTGCACGAGGCGGAGAACGTCGTGGAACGCCTGGTCGACGCCCAGCTCCTCGACCACGCCGCGGTGGACGCCGCGGGGGAGGCCCGCTACCGGTTGCACGACCTCCTGCGGGTGTACGCCCGCGAGCGCGCCGAGGCCGAGGAGCGGGCGGAGGACTCGCGCGCGGCGGTCAGCCGTGTGCTGGGCGAGTGGCTGTACCTGGTCAGGCACGTAGCCGAGTGCATGCCACCGGGTGAGATCCAGTTGCGCCGCGACTACACCACGATCCGCCCGGTGGACCCCGCGCTGGCCCGGCGCCTGCTGGCCGACCCGGTCACCTGGCTGGAGACCGAGATGCCCGCCCTCATCACGGCGGTCGAACGGGCCGCCGCCCTGGACCTGGACGTCGCCGCGTGCGACGTCGCGGTGGCGTTGTCCTTCTCGGTGTTCTTCGTCGGCAGCCGTCTGGACGAGTGGAGCAGGAGCCAGACCGCGGCGCTCGCCGCCGCGCGCCGCGTGGGGAACTGCCTGGGCGAGGCGACACTGCTCGCCGCCCATGGGCAGATCTGCTATGAGATGGACCGGTTCGAGTCGGCGATCGCCTCCTTCAGCCAGGCTCTGTCCCTGTTCGTCGAAGCCGGGGACGTGCGCGGGCAGGCCGTCGTCCTGGCCGGGCTGGGCGGCGCGTGCCGGGAGCCGGGCCGGCTGCGGGAGGCCGTCGGCCACCTCACCCGCTCGGCCGAGATCTTCCAGGCGCTGGGGGACGACGCCGGGATCGGGCAGACCGCCCGGCTCGCGGCCAGCGTCCACCTTGAGCTGGGGGACTACGAGGCGTTGCCGTCGATGCTGGCGAATGCGCTGGACGCCTACCGGCGGGCGGGCAGCCGACGCGGCGAGGCGCTGACTCTGAGAACGATCGGGCTGGTCCACCGCGCCACCGGTGACTACGCGAGGGCCGAGGAGCTCAGCCACCGTGCCCTGCTGCTGTTCCGCAAGATCGGTGATCCCTTCATGGCGGCGTACGCGACACAGGCCCTGGCCAAGGCCCGCATCCGCCTCGGCACGGGCGATACGACGTCCACGGGCCTGGAGGAGGCCCTGCGCGTCTGCCGTGCCCAGCGTGACCGGTGGGGTGAGGCGCTGGTACGGCGCACCATCGGCGAGCTCCATCTGGCGGGCGGGCGACTCGAACAGGCGCGCGACCACCTGGAGGCGGCACTCGCCGTGTCGTACGCGCTCGACGCCCCTCTGGCAGCGGCCCGGACCCGGCGCGACCTGGCGTCCCTCCGGGAGCTCACCGGTGACGTGGAGGTGGCGCGGCTGCTGCGCGAGCAGGCGATCGAGGTGTTCGCCCGGTGGGAGGCACGTGAGTACCGGGAACTGACCGGTGCCGGCGGGCCGCCACCGCGGCTCGACCTGCCGGAGTGAGCCACCCCGCACGGGGACGACCGGCTCCGGGAACCGGAGCCGGTCGTCAGGTGAGTACGTGTCAGAGGTACATCCCGCCGAGGACGAGGCGGTTGTCGGACCAGGAGAAGTTGGGGTTCTGGCCGTTGTTCCAGAACACGACCACGTCGCCGTTCGGGCGGATCTGCACCAGATCGCTCAGTCCGTCGTTGTTGAGGTCACCGGTCTTGATCCGCGTCTTGTCGGTGATGCCGGTCAGGACCAGGCGGTTGTCGGACCAGGAGAAGTTGGGGTTCTGCCCGTTGTTGTAGAACACCACCACGTCGCCGTTGGGGCGGATCTGCACCAGGTCGGACAGGCCGTCGCCGTCGAAATCACCGGTGTTGATCCGCGTCTTGTCGGTGATGCCGGTCAGGACCAGGCGGTTGTCGGACCAGGAGAAGTTGGGGTTCTGCCCGTTGTTGTAGAACACCACCACGTCGCCGTTGGGGCGGACCTGCACCAGGTCGGACAGGCCGTCGCCGTCGAAATCACCGGTGTTGATCTGCTGCTTGTCGGTGATCCCGGTCAGGACCAGGCGGTTGTTGGACCAGGAGAAGTTGGGGTTCTGGCCGTTGTTGTAGAACACCACCACATCACCGTTCGGCCGGATCTGCACCAGGTCGGACAGGCTGTCGCCGTCGAAGTCACCGACACGGATCTGGGAGGGATCGGTGATCCCGGTCAGCACCAGACGGTTGTTCGACCAGGCGTAGTTGGGGTTCTGGCCGTTGTTCCAGAACACCACCACGTCACCGTTGTCGCGGACCTGCACCAGGTCATCCAGACCGTCACCGTTCAGGTCCCCCATCTGCACCCGATGCCCGTCCGGACCGCCGGGTTGCTCCGACGTGGCGCCGACCGGCTCGGAGTAGCCCGCGATCTGGCCGTCGGACCTGCTGTAGCTGTTGGCCTTGACGCGGTTGGAGCTGTTGCCCTCGATGGTGTGCACGGTGCTCCCGTCGGCCGAGGTCACGATGCCGACGTGGTCGATGCCGCCGTCGCCGTCCCAGTCGAAGACGATGGAGTCCCCCGGTTGCGGCGCGTAGCCGCTGGACCGGGTGTGCCAGGTGCCGTACGTGGTGCCGTAGTCCTTGAACGAGGAGGCCCACCCGGTGAGGATGCCGCCGTTCGTCTCGGCCACGTCGGCGTACGTGACGCCCGCGGTCTTCCACACGTACTTGGAGAAGTCAGCGCACCACTCGCTCTCACGGAACTGGACGCCGTCGCCGCTGCCGCATCCGCTGGACGGCTTCCAGGTGCGGAACACCCCGGTGTAGTAGTTGCAGTTGCTCCCGGCCGGCTTCTCGACGTTGCGCGCCGAGTCGCCGAGCTCGGTCTGAGCGACGGCGACGATCTGTGCTCTGGTCGTCGCGGCGGTGGCGGACGGTGCGATGGTCGCCGCCAGGCCGGTCAAAAGGAAGGCGAGAGCGCCGGCGCCGGAGGCGAGACGCTTGAACAACGTATGCATCAGAGGAATTGCCTTTCGCTGACGAAACAGGGGATGGCGACGCCCCGAAGGAAGGGGCGGCGCTTTATCGCGAAGGTGTCAGAGGTACATTCCACCGAGGACGAGGCGGTTGTCGGACCAGGAGAAGTTGGGGTTCTGGCCGTTGTTCCAGTTGCGTCGCCATGGAGGAATCGGCGGACGTCGTCCGGCAGGGTCGAAGGGCGCGACCGCCCGCACGGCCGCGACGTCCCCGGCCCTTCGGTGTCGGAGAGGTGGGAGACACCCATGGGAAGTCCATATCTCGTGCAGTGGTGATCTGACACGAGACAAACTCCTGGACGGCGCTATAAATGCTCTACAAAGCACATCCAAATCCCGTTCAACAGCTCTCGGATATGGCCGCTGAGGGATGGATGAACCGGCTTGGTGCCGTCTGAGACGAAGCCGCCAGGTCGATGAATCGATCCGGATTTGTTGTGGTGTTCGAGTATGGTGGGTCGCGTTTTTGGAGTGTCATGCCACGGTGGACGCGATTTCGCACCGTATCGCGGTGAGTATGCGCAGGGTGCTGTTCCGTCGTTGCCGGCCTTATCCGATCCACGTGCCCCGCCTCGGCCAGGACCCGGCGGCTCAACGTCGCCGGGCGGTGTGGCTCGGGGCGTTCGGGCAGAGCGGGAACCGCGGCGTGTCCGGCAGGTAGCGATCCCAGTCCAGTTCCACCGGGCCGGCGCAGATGTCGTCGATCACGCGGGGCACGTCGGGGTCCAGCCGCCACAGCGCGCCTTTCTGGACGGTGATGAGGAGCAGTTCGCCGGTCTCGGGAAGGATCCGGGGGTTGATCAGGTCCAGGCCTTCGGTGCGGAGGGACATGACTTCCGCTCCCGAGGCGAGGTCCCACATGCGGATCGAGGCGTCGTCCACCATGGCGGCCGTCCGGCCCTGAGGGTCGAAGGCGACCCTGGCGGGAGACTTCACGCCGCCGGCTTCGACCACCGTGCGCGGGGAGCTCGGGTCGGTGGCCTTCAGCAGGGTCAGGTTCCCCGACTTCGTGCCGAGCACGGCCACCGTGCCGGCGGGGCCGGCGATCGGGTACACCACGTCCGGAGTGCGCATCAGGGTCGCGATCCGCACACCGTCGAGTGTCCACAGCTCGACGGTGTACGCCCCGCTGTCGCGGCGGGTCAGCACCGCCCCCGAACCATCCGGGACCATCGACGCGTTCTCCACGTCACCGGCCGAGAGCCGGCGGACCGATCCGCCGGCGACGTGCCACACCACGGCTCTACGGTCCGTTCCCGTGGCCATCACCAGGCTGCCGTCCCGGGCGATGTCCGTCACCATCGGGAGGCCGGCGGGAACGGCGATTTCGCGTGGATGGTCCGGCTCCGAGACGTCCCACAGGTAAAACCTGGAGGCCACCCAGTTCCACGTGATCACGTGGCTCCCGTCGGCGCTGGAGGTGTAGTAATAGGGACCGCTGGGCAGCACACCGGCGGGCCGCCAGCCGGTGCCGTCCCGACGCCACAGCTGATAGCCGGGGGAGTCCGCGGAGTCCGCGGACTCGGTGCCCCGTGTGGTGACGGCGATCCGGCCCGGCGAGTCGATGTAACCCTCGCCGAGGACGCTCGCCTGCGTCGCGGCATCGGCGAGGATCAGCGCCGCACGGGTCTCGGGCGTCGGGCTGATCCGGTAGGCGGCCAGGGCGAGCGCCGCCGCATCGCGCGGCTTGGTGAGCAGGAGGGTGCGGGCGGCATCCGCGGCGCGCAGGCCCAGGGCCTCGTTCCTCCGGTGGTCGGCTTCGCGTTTCGCCGCCACGGCCAGGCCGACGGCTCCCGCCAGCAGGACGACCAGCGCGGAAAG
This sequence comes from Sphaerisporangium sp. B11E5, assembly GCF_039871875.1. Taxonomy (NCBI): domain Bacteria; kingdom Bacillati; phylum Actinomycetota; class Actinomycetes; order Streptosporangiales; family Streptosporangiaceae; genus Sphaerisporangium; species Sphaerisporangium sp. B11E5. Next base: position 23,256 of record NZ_JBDPMD010000007.1, read on the forward strand.
GGCCGCGATGAGCATCCTCATCCGTCGTCGCCGCCGGCGTCGCTTGGTCGCGCGGAGCACCTGCGCCCTCAGACCGGCGTCGAGGAAGTCCCGTTCGATCGGATTGAGCCGCCCCCGCAGCGAATCGATCATGGTCAGGTGCTCACCACGCCACAGCAGATCGGGGTCGCGTCCATGCGCCTGCCAGGCTGCGGCCGCCTCGGTGGCCCGGTGGTGCACCCGGAGGATGTCCCGGTCCTCGGCGATCCAGGCGGCCAGCCGCGGCCACGCGCGCAGCAGCGCCTCGTGGACCAGCTCGGCGCCGTGGTCGTCGAGGCTGACCAGCCGAGCCGCGGCGAACCGTTCGAGCGGGCCGTGCGGTTCCCCCAGTTCGTCGCGCCGGATCCGCCGTTTGCTGTCCTCGGTGCCGTCGCCGGGAGTGACCAGGCGCAGGAACATCAGCCGGGCGGCGTCCAGCTCCTCGCCCGCGAGCTGCTGGAAGGTCTGCTCGGCGGTGCGTGCCAGGGCGTGCTCGACGCCACCGACGTCCTCGTACCCCGCGAGGGTCAGCGTCATCCCGCGGCGACGCCGCCACGTCTCGGCGAGCACGTGCGACACCAGCGGCAACGCCGACGGATGCCCGCTGACATCGGACATCAGCCGGGCGAGCAGGGCACCCTCCACGGAGGCACCCGCTCGGGCCGCCGGCTCGGTGACGGCGCGGCGCAGGTCGTCGGCCGACATCGGGCCGACCAGCAGCTGGGCGCGGTAGAGGGCGGTGACCAGTTCGGGGTGGCGGCCGCAGTGGCCGTAGAAGTCGGCGCGCACACCCAGCACCACCCTGCTGCGCGGAGAGGCGGCGGCCGTCAGCGCCCGCACCAGCCACAGCCGGTCGTCGTCGGCGCAGAGAGTGAACACCTCCTCGAACTGGTCGACGATGAGGAGCAGCTCGCCCGGCACCTCGGACAGCCGGCCGCGCAGGGCATGCGGGTCGGCGGCGAGTCGTTCGCGCAGAGGCGCCAGCGGCTCGTCGACGAGCCCGGCCACGACCGTCGCCACCTCCGTCACAGGGTCGTGCCCGGGGGTGAGGACCAAGGGGGTGCGCTTGGACCTGGCGGCCAGCCCGGCGCGCAGCAGCGACGACTTACCGGCGCCGGACGCGCCGAAGACGCCCACGAACGGCCGCTCGTCGACCAGGCGCACCAAGGCCTCGGTCAGCGCCTCCCGGCCGAAGAACCGGTCGGCGTCCTCGACTTGGTAGGCCGCCAGCCCGACGTACGGCGACGGCGCCTGCTCGTCCGCCGTGGCGTCCGACGCGGCCAGGTCCCGCCACCGGTCCCGCCACGCGTCGACGTCGCCGTCGCAGGCCGCGACGAAGGCCAGCGTCACCGCGAGGCTCGGCAGCCTCCGCCCGGCCACGGCCTCCGACAGCGCGGCCGCCGAATAGCGGGCCCGCTTACCCAGCTCGCGGTACGACGGCTGCCCGGCCTGCTGCCGTAATCGCCGCAGGTCGCCGGCGAACCGGAGCAACGGCGTGTCCTCGGCGCCCAGCGGGCGTTCCTGACGTGGCATCGCCACCCCTTCCCACCCCGATATCGCTCTCGGGCGTTCTTCAGCGCACCCGACGAGACCTCGAAATCTCACCTTCCGTGCATCACGTGTGCACCAGAGCCGATGTTCATTGTTCGTGGTTTGTTGTTCAGGCGCCGAGGGCGAACCTGAACACCGCGTCCGACCCTAGTGTCGGGCACGCCTCGTTTCCCTCCGAACGGCCATGCCACCGGGGGCCGGGCTCCTCGTTCTGATGACGGGGCCGGCGCACGCCGACTCCGCCGCATCGGCACCGAGCCCGCCTCCCCCTGCGCCGGCGGTTCCGATCATCCACGTGTTGTTTTCGCGCAATGTTATCAACGATAACGGTGTGACCGTAACTTCGAAATTAGCGCCTATAACGTCAAACCGTTAGCGTCTTGCAATATCTGCGCTAATATGATTCTGTTATCGCCGTCAACGCAGGTCTGAGGGGTGCTCGACGTGCCGCCATCGTCACCGGCGGATCCTGCGGCCGCCCCCTCGCCGGGGAGTTGTCTTCGAGCACGAATGGACTTCAGGGATGGTGATCGCATGTATGAGATTCGCTTGTCCGGCCATGAGGTGGAGGTCATCGAGGAGTTGCTGGCGCGGCTGGCCGGGCGGTACCGGACCGCTGAGGACGACGAGTTCCTGCGGAACGTGCATGTGCACGCCCATGAATTACCGGTGACGGTGCGGCGAGGGCTCGCCGAATTCCGGATGAGTGAGCCCGCCGGTGTGTGTCTGGTGACCGGATTTCCGGTCGACGACACGACGATCGGCGCGACACCGCGCGACTGGGCCGGTGCCGAGGAGACAAAGCACGCCTCGGCCCGCGAGGAGTTCTATTTCACGCTGTGCGCGAGCCTGCTCGGCGACGTCTTCGGCTGGGCCAGCCAGCAAGGCGGCAGGCTGATGCACGAGGTCCTTCCCATCCGGGGCCATGAGAGCCGCCAGATCAACTCCAGCAGCGACGCCACGCTGCTGTGGCACACGGAGGACGCCTTCCATCCTTACCGGGCGGACTATGTCGCGCTGATGTGCCTTCGGAACCCGGGAGGTACCGAGACGACATTCGCGTGTCTCGACGACGTCGTCGTCCCTCGCGAAGTGCGGGAAATCCTCGCGCAGCCGAGGTTCGTCCTGCGGCCCGACGAGTCGCACCGGCCGGAGAACGCCGACCCCCGGCTGGTTCACGGCCCCGCCCTGGCGCCGATCGCGCGCCGCAGCTACGCCCGCATCGAGCGGCTCCTGCGGAACCCCGAGAAGACGCCGGTGCTCTTCGGCGACCTTTCGTCGCCCTACGTCCGGCTCGACTCCGACGCCGTGGACTGGGACATCGACGACCCTGAGGCGCTGTCGGCCCTGCGTGTCTTCGTCGAAGCGGTCGACAAGGCCATCGCCGGCCACAGCATGCGCCCCGGCGAGCTGCTCTTCGTCGACAACTACCGGGCCGTGCACGGTCGCAGGCCGTTCGTGGCCGCCTTCGACGGAAAGGATCGCTGGCTCAAACGACTCAACATCACCCGGGACCTGCGGCGATCGCGCGACGCGCGGAGCGCGCCCGATGCCCGGGTCGTCTACTGAGCGCCCCAACGACCATCGGGAGCCCGTCGATGACCATCAATGCGATCGGCCTGGGAACGCCAGGACAAGGACCTCGGGGGACGACACATGACTTCCCTTTGAGCCGACCCGGATCTGACGACCTCCACGCTCTGATCGGCACCGTTCTGCGCGCGCTGTCCGACGGCGCACGCCGGCGCGGCGGCCCGGTGCCCGCAGGCGAGCCGGCCGAGCTTGCCGGGAACGTGCGTGCCGCACTGGGCCCGTTGCTCCTGCGGGAAGGGCGAGGCACCGGCGTTCTGGCGTCCTTGACCGAGATCCTCGCGCGCGGCGCGGTCGACCTGTCCGACCCCGCCTGGTCGGCGCACCTGCTCAGCCCTCCGCTGGCGATCTCGGCGGCCGCGGACGTGGCCGCCGCCATCCTGAACGCCGATCTCACGTCGTGGGACCAGTCGCCGGCCGGAATCGTCATCGAGTCCGAGGTCGTCCGGGCGATGTGCGCGCTCGTGGGGTACGACCCGGACGCAGCCGCGGGTGTCGTCACGTCCGGGGGGACCGAGTCCAACCTCATCGGCCTCTTCCTGGCCCGTGACCGTCCCGGCGGCCCGGGACCCGCGCACGGCCGATCGGTGATCTACGCGTCGCGGTCGGCCCACTTCTCGATCCGCCGCAGCGCACGGCTGCTGGGTTTCCCCGCAGAGAACGTGATCCCGGTGGAGACGAACGCGCGAGACCAGATGGACCCGGACGCGCTGAGGACGGCGATGGAACGCGGTACGCGGGAGGGCCGGTGGCCCGCCTGCGTGGTGGCCACCACCGGGACCACCGATTTCGGCGCCATCGACCCGGTCGAGGACATCATCGCCATCGCCCGGGCCCACAGCGCGGCGGTGCACGTCGATGCCGCCTACGGTGGCGGCGCGCTGTTCTCCGGCAAGCTCGCGTCGCTGCTGACCGGCGTCGACGGGGCCGACAGCATCTCGTTGGACCTGCACAAGTTCGGCTGGCAGCCGATCGGAGCAGGTGTGCTGCTCACACGGCGCGCCGAGGCGTTCGCGCCCATGGCGTTCGAGGCGCCGTACGTGAACGCCGCCGACGACCTGCGGGCGGGCCATCTGAACCACACCGACAGGTCACTGCGCACCACCCGGCGGGCGGACTCCTTCAAGATCGCCGTCACGTTGCAGGCGGTCGGCATGGAACGCCTGGGCGAAATGGTGGATCACTGTCACGCGCTCGCCCGGCACGCCGCGCGTCGGATCGCCGTGACGCCGCATCTGGCGCTCGCGTCCGATCCGGTCCTGTCGACGGTCGTCTTCCGCTACGTCCCCCGGGCGGACGTGCCGGCCGTGTCCGACGCGGTGAACGCGTCCCTCCGCCGCAGGATCCTGGCCGAGGGCAAAGCCGTCGTCGGACGTACCGAGCTCCACGCCGGAAAGCCGTCCGTGTGGCTCAAGCTGACCCTGCTCAACCCCTTCATGACGGAGGACGACGTCGACAGGCTGCTGCACATGATCAGCGCGGCCGGGCGCCTCGAGGACGGCGGCGTCGCGGCTTCAGCTTCGAAGAAGGAGAGCCACCTGTGAAACACCGCTTGCATCACCCGGTCGCGGCTGAGGACGCCGCCCCCGCGGTCACCGACCCGGATTTCGTCGCTCTCGGCATGGGCGGCACGAACATGATGGCGATGCTCTGGACGGTCGCCATGGGACGGCGCGCGGTAGGCGTCGAGATGAGAGGGGATCCCTTCCTCGGCGTTCACTGGAACCTCCGAGTGGATCTCTTCCACCAGCTCGGCCTCATCGATCGCATGATGATGGACCGGTACGGCCAGGCGGGCGTGCCCCGCCACAAGGACGGGACCGTCTTCCGTCTCGCGGAACGGTTCTACAGCGCCGACACGGTCTCCGGCGACGTCACGCCCGACGAGGTCATCGACAAGTACGACAGCGACCTGCACCTGGTCGGCACCATCAAACACGTCGAGTTCATCGACGACCGGTGGAGGGACGGGCGACCGCACCGGGTGCTGACCGTGCTCGACCCACCGCTCGTGCCGCGCGCTCCGGACCCCGAGGCCATCCGGGCCGATCTGCGGGACGTGCTGGACGGCCCCTCCACGTTCCAGGCCGAAGCCGCTTCCATCCTGCGGCTGCTGCGCCGCTATCTCGAAGCCATCGCCGAGATGGACCTCGCCGCGGGGCTCACCCCGCCGCGCGTCACGCTGTTCACCCAGCACCGGGTGGTGGACGCGGAAGGCGAGGGTTTCGTCCGGCAACCGGATGGTCGGTACCGGATTCGCATCATGGAGTTGCAGGAATTCGACTTCAAGGGCCGATTCGTCCGGATGCCGATGCCGGGCCGGGAGCCCATCGACATCGGCGTCCCCGAGTTGTTCGCCATCGCCGAAGGCTTCCACAGCACCGACGCGGTGAGACTGGGTTTCGAGCAGCATGACGTGTCGGTCGACCATCGGGACGGACGAGGCCCGGTCGTCGCGCAGGCGGATTTCGTCGCCGGCCTGCTGGAGATCCTCATCGACGGGCGGCTGCGCCGGAGAATCTCCTCCCAGTTCGACGCCGACGGCCGCGAGTACTGGGTCCGGCAGATCGCGGTCGGGCACGAGAACGATCCCGAGGTCGGGTGGATCCTGGTCCAGGTCCCGGACTTCAAGTCGTTCGACCCGATCGCCGAGGGCCTGGTACCGCCCGGCACGGACCCGCAGTCGGCCGAGTACTTCGGCGCGTACCAGCACATGCTCTACGAGTTCTACATCGAGCAGGCGGCCGAGGTGCTGGACATCGACCAGTCGGCGCTGCGCCGCGTGCAGATGGCCTATGGCCCGAAGCTGTTCAGCCTGATCGAGAGGATGGGGGACGACGCCCTGGTCGCGAGGAACGGCGTCGTGGCGGGCGACTCGTTCGGCAACGGTCACTTCCTGACCAGCGGAGGCGCCATCACCGGCATGGTCGGGCACGGCTTACGGATCTTGCGCTACTGGCAGGCCCGCAACCTCGGCAGGACCCCCGAGGACGCCATCCGGGAACTGGCGGACAGCATACGCCAGGACACGAACGCGTGGCTTGAGGTGAGCGCGTCGGAGTACTCGGACGCGGTTCCCATCAACTTCGGCGCCGAACGCATCGAAGCCATCGTCGCGGCCGGCGGATATCCCGCCGGCGCACACGACACACGCATCGAAGCGGCCAGGAGGCACCGTCACACCCTTCTCCCGCTGGACGCCTCCGACTGGCGACGCCCCGTCTTCCGCAACGGAATCGTCATGACGGACCCGCTCCCTGAGGTGTCGAGGCACCCCCGGCCGGTGCCCGCGCAGACGAACATCAGTTCCTCCGCAGTCGAAAGGTAAGTGCGATGACGCTGCACACCCACCGCGCCGCCGAGACGGACGTCCCGGCCCCCGCTGAGTTCTTCGATGAGGTCGGCCGATCGCTGCAGGAATGCGAAGAAGCGGTGATGGCCTGTGCGTCCGTGGTGTTCACGACACCGCACCCCGCCGCGTCCTTGTTCGAGGTGCGCCGGGACATGGACAGCGCCGAGATCCTCGCGGTGACGAGGAGACTGCTGAAGAGGCAGCTCGGGTTGAACCGTGAACTCGCCATCGCGCAGCTCGACGCCTGTCTCATCGCGGTCGAGGCGAGCCATGAGTTCTGCGTGACCCACGCGGACGAAAGCGACGACGCACGCCGTTGCGCCGACGCCACCCAGGCCGTGATCCCCGTCCTGAAACGGGCCCTGGCCTACCTGCGGTGACCGGCCTCGCACCCGGTTCCGCGGCTCTGGTGTACAGGTCGGCGACCCGGCGGTTCGGCGAGCCCGTGAGGGGGAGCCGGTCCACCCGGTCAGCAACAGCCGCGCGCCTGCGACGCCGGTTCCGGGAAGAATTCTTTATTGCTCCTGGGATTTCGACAGGTCATGGTGGATAGCCTGGCCGGTGTGCAAATAGGGGTAAACGTCCCAAATTTCGGTCCCGGTACCAACCCGGACATGCTGCGGCAGTGGGCGCAGACCGTGGAGGGCCTGGGATTCCATCTGTTGATGCTTTCCGACCACGTCGCGGTGACCCCGGACGTCGCGGAGCAGTACCCGGCTCCGTTCTACGAGCCCTTCACCACCCTGGCGTGGCTGGCCGGGATCACCCACCGCGTCCGGATCGGCACCACGGTGCTCATCGTCCCGTACCGCCACCCTCTGCTGGTCGCCCGCATGGCCGCCAACCTCGACCGGCTCAGCGGCGGGCGGCTCGTACTCGGGACGGGGGTGGGCTGGGCGCGCCAGGAGTTCGCCGCCCTCGGCGTGCCTTTCGAACGGCGCGGCGCGCTGACCGACGAGTACCTGCTCGCGATCCGCGCCGCCTGGGAGGACGAGGGTGACTACGGCGCCGGGCACATCCCCTTCTGGATCGGCGGCTCCAGCGACGCCGCCCTGCGCCGGGCCGTGCGCCTCGGCGACGCGTGGCATCCCCTGGGTGTCACGCTGCCCTGGCTGCGCGAGGCGGTCGGGCGGCTGGGGGAGATCGCACGCGAGCAGGGACGTCCGGTGCCGGCCCTGGCGCCGCGCATCGCGCTGCGCTTCACCGACGAGCCCATATACGGGGACGAGCGGCTCGCCGGCGAGGGCTCGGCGGACCAGATCTTCGATGACCTGCGCGAACTACGGGCGCTCGGCGCCGCCACCGTCCTGCTCGACCCGTTCTCGGGCGATCCCGAGGAGACCCGCCATCCACAGCGAGCCTGGCGCGCGCTGGCGACCGTGGCGGACCGGTGGAACCTGAACGACGACGGCGGCACCTGGACGACCACCACGAAGGAGCGACAGTGACACCCGAGAACGACGCGGCGCCCTCCGAGCACGGGCCATCGGCGGCCCCGTCGGTGCCCGGTGAGGACGTGGCGCTGACGCCTGAGGACGAGGCGTTCCTGCGCCGGGCCATCGGCCTCGCCGCGAAGGCGCGCGCCGGCGGCGACCCGCCGTTCGGCTCGCTGCTGGCCGGCCCCGACGGGAACGTCCTGGCCGAGGACCACAACACCTCCCTCACCGACCGGGACATCACCGCCCACCCGGAACTCAAGCTGGCCCGCTGGGCGGCCCGCGAGCTCGACCCCGCGACCGCGGCCGCCACCACCCTGTACACGAGCTGCCAGCCCTGCGGCATGTGCGCGGGCGCGATCGCACGCTCGGGCCTCGGCCGGGTCGTGTACGCCCTGTCGAACGAGCAACTCGCGGCCCTCAAACCGCCCGGCAGCGGCTTCACCGACGCTCCCGCGCGTGGCCCCGCCCTGCCCGACGAGGCCCGCGTCCCCGTGGAGGGTTATTACCGCTGATTGAGGGATCACCTCACGAAGGCGGGGTGTGCTCACCGTGCCGGTGAGCACACCCCGCCACGACTCGGATCAGGCGGCGGTGGGCACTTGGCGGAAATCGGTACACGCCGATAAGGTCCGATCACATGGGCCGATCGAGGGCCAAGTCCGGGCCGGCTGAGGATCTGCTCATCGAGCTGAAGCGCGACGCCGGGGTGCCGTTGCACCGGCAGATCGAGGCGTCCATCCGCGCGGGCATCCGGGCCGGTCGGCTACGAGCCGGCGCGTCGCTGCCACCCACGCGTACCCTCGCGACGGGCCTCGGGGTTTCCCGCGGGGTGGTCGTGGAGGCCTACCAGCAGCTCGTGGCCGAGGGCTACCTTGCCAGCCGATCGGGCGGTTACACCCAGGTCGCCGCGTCGATGCCGCCGGCCGCCGCCGGTGCGGGCTCCGTGGCTTCCGTGGCGCGGCCGGCCGCGCGCGGAGCCGGCTTCCGGGTCGACTTCGGGTACGGGCGCACCGACGTGTCGCAGTTCCCGCGGGCCGCCTGGCTGCGGTCGGTCCGTACCGTGCTCACCACCACACCCAACGAGCGGTTCGCCTACCTCGACGGGCGGGGTGTGCCGGAACTGCACGAGGCCCTGTGCGACTACCTCAACCGGGTGCGCGGCACGTCGTGCGTCCCGGGCAACATGGTGATCTGCAGCGGTTATGGGCAGGGCATCTCGCTGCTGATCCAGGTGCTGGTGCGGCACGGCGCCAGGCGGATCGCGCTGGAGGACCCCTCGTCCAGCGACGACGCCCGGGTGCTGGCCGGCGCCGCCGGTCTGGACGTGGTCGGCATCCCGGTGGGCCCGGACGGTGTTCAGGTCGATGCGCTTCATCGGGCCGACGCCGACGCGGTCGTGCTCACGCCGTCGCACCAGTGGCCCACCGGGGGAGTGTTGTCGGCCGCGGCGAGGGCCGAGGTGATTCGCTGGGCCAAGCGCCGCGGCGCGCTCGTGGTCGAGGACGATTACGACGCGGAGTACCGCTACGACCGGTCGCCGGTGGGCGCCATGCAGGGCCTGGCGCCTGACCATGTCGTCTACTGCGGTACGGCCAGCAAGACGCTCGCGCCGGGGTTGCGGCTCGGCTGGCTGGTGGTGCCTGCCCGGCTGGTCGCCGACGTCGCCGCGGCGAAGGTGCTCGCCGACCGCGGTTCGCCGGTCATCGACCAGTTGACGTTCGCCGACTTCCTCGCGCGCGGCGAGTTCGACCGCCACCTGCGCCGGATGCGCCCGGTGTACCGCCGCCGCCGCGACGCGCTGCTGGAGGCACTGCGCACCCACCTGCCCGATCTGGAACCGGCCGGGGTCGCCGCCGGGCAGCATGTGGTCGCCTGGCTCCCGCCCGATCTCGACGAGGCGCAGGTGGTGGCCGCCGCCGCCCGGCACGGGCTCGGCATACACGGCGTCGGCCCGTACCGGATCGCCCGCACCGGACCGGGCGGCCTCATCTTCGGGTACGCCGTCCTCGGCGAGACCGCCATCGCCGAGGGGGTCGCGCTGCTGGCGACGGCCATCCGGGAGGTACGGAGACCCTGATCGCGCTCGGTCGCTGCGCCGGCGGCACCTCCAGGACGCGCGCATCAGTGTGCCGGGCGGATGTTCTGGTTCAGGTGGAACACGTTGGCCGGATCGTACGCGGTCTTCACCGCGGTCAGCCGGGCCAGCTTCGCGGCCGAGTACGCCCGCCCCACGCCGCGCTGCCCGTCGGCCAGCTCCTCGGCCGTCAGCGAGTTGACGTACACCCCACTCGCGTACGGCTCGAGCGCCGCACCGGCGGCGCGGGCGGCACCCATCCTGGCGTCGTCCTCGGCCGGGTCGGTCCAGCGAGTGCCGGCACCGAACTCGAACATCGTGCCGCGGTGGCTGAACGCCGCGTCCGCATCCGGGACATCGGCGATCGCCCCGCCGTGCGCCTGCAGGCCGACGCCTGGCAGGTACGGGTTCGCGCTCAGGTCGGTGCCGCCGCGCAGCAGGAACGCCTCGATCGCCGCGGTGGGGAACCGCCGCAGGTAGTGCGCCTTGGAGTAACGGCGGTAGGCGTGGCCGCCGGTGGAGTCGTCGCGTCGCTGAAGTTCGAGGTATGACGGTGCGGTGACGCGCGACGCCACGGGTCGCCCGAGCGCCCGCATGGCGGGGAGCAGCCGGCGGCCCTCGGCCGGGTCGCCGACCCACACGAACCCCACCGTGGCGATCGGACCGGCCGGACCGCTGCCGACACCGGCGGTGAACGTCGCCTGCCGGGGCGCGACCGCGTTCAGGTCGCGCCAGCCCTCGAGGACCGGCACGGCGTCCTCGGCGCGGAAGTCGAACTCGGCGACCAGCGTCCGCGTGCCGGTGCGATGCAACTGGAACTCGAACTCGGTGACGATGCCGAAGTTGCCGCCACCGCCGCGCAGGCCCCAGAACAGGTCGGGGTTCTCGGTGCGGCTCGCGGTCACCACGTCCCCCTCCGCGGTGACCATCGTGCAAGAGACGACGTTGTCGCAGGTCAGGCCGTACTGCCGGGCCAGCCACCCCATGCCGCCGCCGAGCGTGAGCCCGCCGACGCCGGTGTGCGAGACGTTGCCGGCGGTGGTGGCCAGGCCGTACGCCTGCGACGCCCGGTCCAGCGCGCCGAGCAGCGCGCCGCCCTGGACCCGAGCCCGGCGACGGACCGGGTCGATCCGCACACCGCCCATGGGCGTCAGGTCGATCATGAGACCACCGTCAGGCACGGCGAAGCCCGCGACGTTGTGGCCGCCGCAGCGCACGCCGATCTCCAGGTCCAGCTCCCTGGCCATCCGCACCGCGGCCACGACGTCGGCGACGCCCGCCGCGCGGACGATCACGCGTGGATACCGGTCCACCATGGCGTTCCAGACGGTACGGGCCGTGTCGTAGCCGACGTCGCCAGGGGTGAGGAGCCGGCCGTCGAAGCGGGGCGCTGTCGTTGTCATGTCCCTCACACTGGCAGGAATCGGTACACGAAATGAGGTCCGATCGTGCCGGCTTTTCGAGGACCAAATCCGCCGGGCCACGCAGAGGAGGCACCATGGTCGGCATGGAGCAGGGTCAGAGAAGCCTCGCGGAGCGGCTGCGCTGGGCGCGTGAGCGGGCGTTCGTCGGGCGCGACAGTGAGCTGTCGCTGTTCCGCCGGGCACTCGGCGGCGCACCGGGAGCCCCCGCCGTCATCTATGTTCACGGGCCGGGTGGGGTCGGCAAGTCGACGCTGCTGCGCAGGTTCGCCGACGAGAGCCGTGACGCCGGCCGCGTCGTGATCGAGATCAACGGCCGGCTGGCCGAGCCGTCGCCGGCCGGTTTCGAGGCGCAGGTCGCCCCGGCCCGCGACGTCGCCGACCCGGTGCTGATCGTGGACGCGTTCGAGCACTGTCAGGGCCTGGAGGGCTGGTTCTCCGAGCGCTTCCTGCCGAGCATGCCGTCCGGATCGCTGGTCGTGCTGGCCGGTCGTGAAGCGCCCAGCCCGGTGTGGGTCTCGGACGTGGCATGGAGCGAGATGCTGGCGGTGCGCCGGCTGGGTGACCTGACACCTCAGGAGGTCCGTGACCTGCTGCGGCTGCGCGGCCTGCCGCCGGCGGTGTGCGACCGGATCGAGGCGTTCGCGGGTGGGAATCCGCTCGCGCTGAACCTGGCGGCGTCCGTGGCCGCCGCCGTCGGCGGCGACGTGTGGGAACCGACACCGGACGTGCTGGCCGCGCTGCTCGGGCAGTTGGTGGGTGACGTGCCCGGTCCGGTGCACCGCCTCGCCCTCGAGGTCGCCGCGCATGCCATGACCACGACCGAAGGGCTGCTGCGGGCGGTCGTCGGCGCGGACGACGCGGCGGCCATGTTCACGTGGTTGCGCCGCCTGCCGGTCGCGGACTGGGGCCCGCAGGGCCTCTACCTGCACGACCTGGTCAGCGACGCCATCGACGCGGACCTGCGGTGGCGTGACCCGGACGGGTACGCGGAGATGCATCGACGGGTCGGGCACTGGTTGCTGGAGCAGGTGCGGACGGCGCCGGACGCCGAGGCGCTGGTGGCGATCCGGGAGCTGAGCTACCTCAAGCGGTACGGGCCGATGGGTGAGTACTTCCAGATGCGCCGCGAGGGCGACTTCCACGAGGACGTCATGCGGGCGGGCGATCGGGACGCGATCCGGGCGATGATCGCGACCGTGGAAGGGCCGCAGGCGGCCGCGGCGGTGGAACACTGGTTCGGCCGCCACCCTGAGGCGTTCTGGATGTACCGCGACGCGCGCACCGGCGAACCGGCCGCGTTCCTGCTGTCGCTGCGGCTGACCGCGCTGCCGGAGGAGGATGCGAGCGCCGATCCGGTCGCGGCCGCCGCGTGGCGCTGCGCGCAGGAGGTCGCGCCGTTGCGGCAGGGGGAGCACGTCCGGCTGGCCCGGATGCTGATCTACCCGCCGGCGTACGGCGAACTGTCACCGGTGCTGCACCTCATGCACATGCGCATCTGCGCGGAATGGATCCGCACCCCGGGCTTGGCGTGGTCGTTCGCGATCAGTCCCGACCCCGACCGGTTCGAGCCCCTGATGGCGCACCTGGGGCATCGGCGCCGCGTCACGCTGCCGCCGGCCGACGGGCGGACGCAGGCGCTGTTCGCCTGCGACTGGCGTACCACACCGTTGTCGATCTGGTTCGACCGGACGCAGCCCGGCAGCCTCACAGAAGAACGTCCCACCGGGCCGGCTGACGCGGTGCTGACCAGGTCCGCCTTCGACGCGGCGGTCCGCGAGGCGCTGCGCGAGTGGCACCGTCCCGACGCGTTGGCGGCGAACCCGCTCGCGGGCGCCCGGATCGTCCGCGCCGCCGCGGAACCGGCGGCGCGGATCGAGGCGTTGCGGGAGGCGATCACCGACGCCGTCGACGCCCTGCTGGAGGACCCGCGGGACAGCCGCCTGCACGCGGTGCTGGCGATGACGTTCTTCCACCGGCTGCCGAGCCAGGCGGTCGCGGCGGAGCGTCTCGGGCTGCCGTTCAGCACCTACCGCCGCCACCTGGACCGTGCTCAGCAGCGGGTGTGCGAGCTGTTGTGGCGCCAGGAGTCCGAGGTGAGGACGGCGCCGCAGCACAGCTGACCTCGTCCGGCGGCGGATGGGCACCCGGTGAGCATCGGGTGGTCTGTCGGATGAGCAACGGTTGGCCGCAGGGTGGTGACCGCACCGGGACGTCCCGGTCGGGCCGCCGGTAGCCCTCTTTTCCGGCTCCAAGCCGGAGGAGGCGCGATGGGGGCGGCGTCTGCCGTGGACGGTGCGGACACCGGCGAGCCGGCGCCGGGATCCGTGTCACCGGGGGCGGCGTCGGTGGTCCTGGCGGCCGCGCAGCTCCTGGTGGTGCTCGCGACGTCGATCGTCAACGTGGCCCTGCCCGCGATCGGCCGTGATCTGCGGCTGTCGGCGGTCGGGCTGGCCTGGGTGGTCAACGCGTACGTGCTGGCCTTCGGCGCGTTGCTCCTGCTCGGAGGGCGGCTGGGTGACGTCTTCGGCCGCCGCTCGGTCTTCCTCACCGGCACGGTCGTGTTCGCGGCCGGATCCCTCGCGGCCGGGCTGGCGGCCGGCCCTGCCATGCTCGTCGCGGCCCGGGCGGTGCAGGGCGTCGCGGCGGCGATGCTCGCGCCCACCGCCCTCGGCCTGGTTCTGACGATCTTCCCCGCCGGCCCGGCCCGCGGTCGGGCGTTGGGTCTGTGGGGCGCGGTCTCCGGTGCCGGTGGCGCCGCCGGCGTCCTGCTCGGTGGCGTGCTGACCGAGGTGTCCGGCTGGCGTTCGGTGTTCCTGGCTGTGGTGCCGATCGCGGTGGCGGTCCTCGCCGCGGCACGGTGGTGTGTGCCGGCCGACCCGGCGGACGGCGGACGGGTCGATCTCGCCGGCGCGCTCACCGTCACGGGCGGGCTGGTGGCCCTGAGTTCCGGTCTGTCGGGGGTGGCCGGCCGCGGTTGGGCCGCGTGGCCGACGCTGGGGCCGGTGCTGGCCGGGCTGGCGCTGCTGGCGCTGTTCGTCGTGCTGCAGCACCGGTCGCACACGCCTCTGGTGCGACCGGCCGTTCTCAGAACCGGTACCGTCGCCGCGGCGAACCTGCTCATGGCGTTGCTCGGCGCCGCGTGGCTGGCGCTGTTCTTCTTCCTGCCGCTGTACCAGCAGCACGTCCTCGGCTACGACCCGCTCGCCGCCGGCCTCACCCAGCTGCCCCTCGCCGTGACCATCACCGTCAGCTCGATGCTCGCACCCCGCCTGGTCCGGTGGGCGGGTGTCCGGACGGTGCTGGCCGTCGCGCTCACGACCGTGGCCGTGGGCCTGGCCTGGCTCTCCGCGACTCCGGTGCCGGCGACGTTCCTCGTCGCGATCGGTGCCCCGTCGGTGCTCATCGGCGCCGGGCTCGGCGTCTCGTTCGTCCTGCTGACCGGCCTGTCCGCCGCCGGCGTGCCCGGCGCGGACGCCGGCCTCGCCGGTGGCTTGATCAACACGAGCCGGCAGATCGGCGGTGGGGTCGGGCTCGCCGTCCTCACCACGGTCGCCGCCGTGGCCGGGTCCGCCGATCCCCGCGCGTCCGCGAGCGTCCTCGCCGCCGGCTACGGCGCGGCACTGGCCGGGGCGGCGGTCTTCGCCGCCGTCACGGCCGTACTGGCACCACTCCTGCTTCCCGCGACGCCTCGGAGAAAGGAACACCCATGACCGAACCGGCCAAGCCCTACCTCAGTGGCCACTACACGCCCGTGACCGACGAGAGGACCGCGACCCGGCTCGTCGTGCGCGGCGCCCTCCCGCCGGAGTTGGCGGGCCGATACATCCGCAACGGGCACAACCCGAAACCGGGTGTCGTGCCGACGCACTGGTTCCGCGGCAGCGGAATGCTCCACGGCATCCGCCTCAAGGACGGCCGGGCCGACTGGTACCGCAACCGCTGGGTGCACACCACCGCGTTCACCGAGGACGCCCCGCTGTTCCGCGCGGACGGCTCGATGGACCTCGCCGCGAGCGCCGCCGCGACCCACATCATCGAGTTCGGCGGGCGGTTGCTCGCCCTGCAGGAGGTCAACCTGCCCTGGCAGGTCACGCCCGAGCTGGAGACGATCGGCCCGTTCGACTTCAACGGCGGACTCCGCACACCCATGACGGCACACACCAAGGAAGACCCGATCACCGGCGAGCTGCACTTCCTGTGCTACTCGCCGTTCCCACCGCACGTCGTCTACTACACCGCCGCACCGGACGGCACGATCACCCGCGCGGACGTGATCGAGGGTGCCGGCCCGTCTCTGATGCACGACTTCGCCATCACGGCCGATCACGTCGTCCTCTTCGACCTGCCGGTCGTCTTCGACCCGGCCGAGCAGTCGGGCATCCCGTACCGCTGGAGCGACGACTACGCCCCCCGGCTGGGGGTCATGCCGCGTACCGGGCCGGCGAGGGTGCGGTGGTTCGACGTGGCGCCCAGCGCGTTGCTGCACAGCACGAACGCGTACGTCGACGACGCCGGCCGGATCGTCCTGGACGGACCGCGGTACGACCGCGCCTCGTGGGAGTCGACCTGGAAGTGGTGGGTCGGCGCCCCCGGCCACGCCACCGTGCCCGGCACCGGGATGACCGCCTACCGGTGGACCCTCGACCCGGCGACGGGCAAGGCGACCGAGGAGATCACCGACGACCTGGTCACCGAGTTCCCGGCGATCGACAACCGGCGCGTCGGGCTGCCCAACCGGCACTCCTACGCGCTGGCGTTCCCCGGCGGCGGCCGGACCGACTGGGCGGTGGTGAAGTACGACCACCACGCCGGCGGTCGCTCGGTCTTCGAACTCGGCGCCGACCGCCTGCCGGGGGAGCCCTGTTTCGTCCCGGCGGCGGGCAGCACGCAGGACGACCACGGATACCTGCTCACCATCGTCAGCGACCTGGCCTCCGACTCCTCCGAGCTGCTCGTCCTCGACGCCTCCACGCTGGCCCGGCTGGCCGTCGTCGAGCTGCCGCACCGGGTCCCGGCCGGCATCCACGGATCCTGGGTCCCCGACTCGGACCTCGGCTGAAGGCGGCCACCGCCATGACCTATCCGTCCCACATCGATCGGCACGCCGCCGTCGTGGTGCGGTCCGGCATCCGCATCGCCGCCCCGATCCAGCGGGTCTGGCGACTGCACACCGACGTCGGCGGCTGGCCGCAGTGGCAACCCGACATCGACGCGGCCCACCTCGGCGGACCCGTCCGAGCCGGCACGACCTTCCGCTGGGCCACCGCGGGCCTCTCGATCGTCTCGACCATCTACGCCGTCGACCCACCGCGCCGCATCCTCTGGGGAGGCCCGGCGAACGGCATCACAGGCATCCACGACTGGACCTTCGACGCGGACGACGACGCCACCCTCGTGCGCACCGAGGAGTCATGGAACGGCGCACCGGTCCGCAGCGACGCCGCCGATCTGCGCTCCGCGCTCACCGCCTCCCTCACCAGCTGGCTGGAGCACCTGCGACGGGCCGCCGAGCGCTGAGCCTCTGACTCCTCTCCCTGCCCGCTGCACCATCCATGCACATAGGAGGAACACCATGGGATTCGCACTCGACCCGCAGGTCGCCGAGGCGCTCGCCCCGATCGCCGAGGCCATGGCCGGCACCACCCCGCCACCGGTCGGCGACGTCGCCACCCGCCGGGCCGCGCTGGAAGGACTGATCGCGCACACCGACCAGGCCCAGCCGAGACCGGCCGACGTCACCAGTACCGACCACAAGCTCGTCACCGCCGACGGAGCCGCGATCAGGCTTCGCTGGTACGCCAAGCACGGCTCGACCGGCACGCCCGGCCCGGCGGCGGTGTACTTCCACGGCGGCGGCATGATCCTCGGACACATCGACCTGTTCGACGGCTCCCTCGCCCGGTACGTGTCCGCGTCCGGCACCCCGATCCTCTCGGTGGACTACCGGCGAGCACCCGAGCACCCGCACCCGGCCCCGGTGGAGGACGCCTACGCCGGCCTTGTCTGGCTGCACGAGCACGCCGCCGAGCTCGGCGCCGACCCGGCCCGGGTCGCGGTGTTCGGCGACAGCGCCGGCGGCGGGCTCGCCGCGGCCGTGTCGATTCTCGCCCGTGACCGGGGCGGGCCGGCGATCGCCCGGCAGATCCTGCTCATGCCGATGCTCGACGACCGCACCCTGACCCCCGACCCGCAGCTCGCGCCGTTCGTGCTGTGGTCGTGGGACGACAACCGCACCGGCTGGGGCGCCCTGCTCGGCGCCGCCGCCGGTGGCCCCGACGTCCCGGCCTCCGCGGCACCCGCCCGGGTCGCCGACCCGACGGGCCTGCCGCCGGCGTACATCGAGGTCGGGCAACTGGACATCTTCCGCGACGAAGCCCTCACCTACGCCCTGCGACTGTCCCGGTCAGGCGTCCCGGTGGAGTTCCACCTGCACCCCGGCGTGCCGCACGAGTTCGAATCCATCGCCTTCACCTCCGACGTCGCCAACCGCGTCATCACCGACCGCATCCGCGTCCTGGCCGCGCTCTGAGCACCGGCGGACCACCCACGAAGACGTGGGCCGCCCCGATTCCCTGACGACCGCCTGGCCGTGTTCCAGCCGGGTGCGCAGCCTCACCCTGCCATGACTAGTCACCGGTACCTAGTCGGACGGCGGCGTGGTTGCCCCGGAGGCCATCCAGGCCTACCTCGGCTCGGAGGAGTACCAGCCGTGGAAGGCCATCCGGCACTCCGCCTCGGCCGGACGCTCGGTCGCCGTCACCACCGTCTGATCCAGCACTTCCGAAGGACGCGAATATCATGACGACATCCCTGGGCGGCCAAGCCGTCGTGCTCGGCGACGTGGAGATCCGCCGGGTGGTGGAGTGGCAGGGGCCGATCGCGCCGCCCACGGCCATCCTGCCCGACAGCACGCGCCAACTGTGGCAGCGCCACCGCGACTGGCTCCACCCGCACTTCTGGGACGCCGACGAGGACCTCTACCGCGCCGCCATGAACACCTGGGTGCTGCGCAGCGCCGGGCGCACCATCCTCGTCGACACCGGCATCGGCAACGACAAGTACCGGCCGTACTTCCCGCTCATGAGCTACCTGCGGACCGATTTCCTGGACCGGCTCGCCGCGATCGGTGTCCGGCCCGGTGACGTCGACCTGGTGATCAACACGCACGTGCACGCCGACCACGTCGGCTGGAACACCGTGCTGGACAACGGCAACTGGGTGCCGACCTTCCCGAACGCCCGGTACCTCATCAACAAAGCCGACGCGGACTACTGGAATCCGCTCAACGGCACCCCGAAGAAGGCCGTCGTCGCCGGGCTCGCCGCCGGGTTCGGCAACCAGAACATGTACGAGGACAGCGTGACGCCGATCCTGGAGTCCGGCCAGGCCCTGCTGTGGGAGGACTCGTACGTCATCGACGAGGACCTGCGCCTGGACGTCGAACCCGGGCACACACCCGGCTCGGCGGTGCTGACCCTGCGCTCCGGCACCGACCACGCCGTCTTCGTGGGAGACATGCTGCACACGCCCGTACAACTGCTGCACCCGGACCTGCACTCGTGCTTCGACGAGGACCAGCGGATGGCAAGCACCACGCGACGGCGGATCCTGTCCTGGGCCGCCGACCACACCGCGCTGGTCCTGCCGGCCCACTTCCCCGGTGCCGGCGCGGTCGAGATCGCCCGGGACGGCGCCGGTTTCGCCGTCCGCGGCTGGGCCGGCTTCCAGGAGGACTGATGCCCACCGCACCGGCCCCAGAGGCCGAGACCCCGTACGGCCGGGTCCGCGGCGACCGGGACGACGCGATCGCCGTGTTCCGCGCCATCCCGCACACCGCCACCCCACGCGGCGCGGCGCGGTTCGCCGCGCCGGTCCCCCCGGCGCCGTGGCGGCAGGTCCGCGATCCGGTCATCCTCCCCGCCAAGGCGCCCGCGCCACCGCGCGACCGGATCGGCCCGCTGGACATGACCGCCTTCAGCGGCGCGCCCTGGCGTCCGGCGGACACCGGCGATCACCTCACCGCCACCGTGTGGACTCCGGCTGCCGACTCCCGCAGCCGGCTGCCGGTTCTGGTCTTCGTGCACGGCGGTGGCTTCCTCGCCGGCACGGGCGACGCCGCGGCCTACGACGGCGCGGCGCTGGCCCGCCGCGGCATCGTGGTCGTCACCCTCAACTACCGGCTCGGTGCCCCGGGCTGGCTGCACCTCGACGACGCGCCGGACAACCGCGGCCTGCTGGACGTGATCGCCGCCCTGCGGTGGGTACGGTCCGCGATCGGCGCCTTCGGCGGTGACCCTGGTCGCGTGACACTCATGGGGCAGTCGGCGGGCGCCACCGTCGTCGGGGCACTGCTCGCCACGCCGGCGGCCGCCGGGCTGTTCCGGCGGGCGATCGTGCAGAGCGGCAACGGCTTGGGCGCGCTGACTCCCGGCCAGGCCCGCCGGGTCACCGCGGCTTTGGCCGACGCGGCGGCGGTACCGCCGACGGTGGCCGGGCTCGCCGCGGTGAGCGACGCCGACTTGGTCACGTACACCGCGGCCCTGGCCGGCCTGGATCTCGATGTGGACGGCGCCCGTGACCCCCTGCTGGGTCTTGGGCCGTACGGGGTGGTGTCGGCGGTTCAGCCGGCAGCCGCGGTCGCGGCCGGGCACGGCCGGGACGTCGACCTGCTCCTCGGCATCAACGCCGACGAGGCCAATCTCTATCTCGTCCCGACGGCACGACACGACCGGGACGCCCGGCAGATGTCACAGGACCTGTTCGGCCGCGGCACCGAGGCCCTCGCCGTCGCGCACGCCGGAGCCGGGGGCCGCACCTTCCGGTACCGCTTCGACTGGCGCTCCGACGCCTTCGACGGCGCGCTCGGGGCGGCACACTGCATGGAACTGCCCTTCGTCTTCGGCACCACCGGCATCCCGTCGTTGCGTGGCCCGCAAGCCCTGCTCGGGACGGCCCCGGTGGCGCGGGAGCTCACCGACGCGATCCAGGCCGCGTGGGTCCGGTTCGTCACGTCGGGGGACCCGGGCTGGCCGCGGTTCACGGCCGACGACCCGCACATCGAGAAGCTGGGGACGGCACGGGCGGCCACCACCCCCGCCGGCTGGACCGACCACGGGTTTCCCCTGTCCGCCGCCGTGCGCACCGGCAACCTGGTGCACGTGTCCGGCCAGATCGCGGTCGATCCGGTCACCTTCACACCGGTCGGCAGGACGGTGACCGAGCAGGTCGAGCAGGTGTTCCGGAACATAGCGGCCGCGCTGGACGCCGCCGGCGCGACGCTGGACGACATCGTGTCCACGCGCGTGTACCTGCGCGATCCGGCGGCGTTCGCCGAGATGAACGCCGCCTACGCCAGACTGGCGCCACGCCCCTACCCGGCACGCACGACGGTGTACATGCAGCTTCCCGACGACTACCAGGTCGAGATCGAAGCGATCGCCGTCCGCACCGGACAACCATGACCAGCGTGCTCGCCTCACACTCATGCGACCAGCACCGCCGGCCCTGGCGGCGCTGATCAATCATGTGCTCGGCTGCCCCTTCAGCGCGCTTACCCTTCCGTCGCGTCCTCGACCCACTCTCACGGTTGCCCTGGTGGCCGTCGCAGACTCGCCCGAACTGCGCGCATGCGCCATCACGTCGGTGGCTGTGCGAGGAGAGGTGAGGGCGGGGCCGGCTGAGGGTGCGGGTCGGCGAGTTCGTGGGCGGAGCGGGCCAGCCAGATCAGTATCAGGGCGCCCGTGGCCGCTGTGGCGTCGACGTAGACGTTCCCCACGATCGCGAGCAGCGGACCCACCAGCATGAGGACGAACGGCATCACCAGGAACGCGACGCCGTACAGGACGGTGGCCCGCTGCCAGCGGCCGTCCTGCCCCTGCGCTCGCAGGACCAGTACCGTCCAGACCAGGCCCGCCAGGCCGAAGGCAAGGGCCAGTCCGTCGGGGACTCGCCGACCGAAGACATCCAGCACCTCGACGGTGGCGGAAC
This sequence comes from Sphaerisporangium sp. B11E5, assembly GCF_039871875.1. NCBI lineage: Bacteria > Bacillati > Actinomycetota > Actinomycetes > Streptosporangiales > Streptosporangiaceae > Sphaerisporangium > Sphaerisporangium sp. B11E5. The sequence continues at coordinate 44,691 of NZ_JBDPMD010000007.1, forward strand.
CTCCGTAACCTCCGTACGCCAGCACACCCGCGATCCACGTGTGACCGGCACGACCCAGGTTGCGTCCCAGCACCGGCCGGAACAGCACCATGACCACGCCGATCGCCACAGCGTTGGGCACCGCCGTCCACCAGGGCCAGGACGGCACGAGTAAGGAAAGCAGCCCGGTTGCCGTCGCGGCGTACAGCGCCACCCGCAGCCGCCGCGCGTCCCGGTCGAGCTCGGGTGGCGGCCCTGCCAGCGGCCCACGAAGGGTCTGCCACAGCGCCCAGGCCCACAGCACGCCGGCCGTGACCAGGGCGAGCACGTTCGGCAACGTCACCGCGACGCCTTGCTCCACCTTCGTGAACAGCGTCAGGTACCACAACGCACCGAGGTCGCCGGCGGTCAACGCGATGACGACGGCAAGCGTCAGCGCGGCGACATACACAGCCGTGATGAGAAGGGCGGGAACGGCTGAACGGTAACGACGGGGCACGTGACACTTCCTGGGGGGATCGGGAGTGAACGCACCACCTTAGTGAGCATCCCTACGGCATCACCACCACCATCAGACAGGTCGCCGGCAGGCCGGGGTGGCCCGAGGAGGTCAAGGCGCGCAGGCTGCACCGGCGCTAGCCACCGGGCACCCATGTGCGCCTCAAGTGATCTGCCTCGCGGGAGATGAATCGTGCCCGCACAAGCAGGAGCTTTCCCGTTCCCCGGGGCGGCGCGGTCGTCATGGATCGGAGCTTCAATAATGATCCACAGCGAAATCACGCAGACAGGTATTCGAACGGAAAGATCGGCGCGGAAGTCGCAGTGAACCGCTTCTGACCTTATCGTCGAAACCATTCGACCAGTCTCACCCGCCGTCCGGACCCGTCTGCCGGAGGTGGTCATCCGTCTGGTCCGGCGACCTACGCCCTGATCCGCGGCGCCATTACCAAGTGAAACTTACATCCCGTGGCAGCAGCCCGACCGCGACCGGTTCCCTGGTCACGAACAGCGACGGTCGAATCGATTCGCTGCACACTGCCAGAGATGACCTTCGCTCCTTGACGAGGTCGCACCGCTTCGTATTTGCTCCCCTGCACCCGCTACCTCCGGCGACCCCGAAGAGAGGAGGTACTCGGCATCCTCCGCCAGGTCGGCGCTACACCCGCCCAGCTCGCTGAGCCAAGCGCCGGCGGTCCAGGCTCGACCGGCACAGCGCGACGCCGCCGCATTGACCTGTGTTCACCCGACAAGAAGCCAGTATGCCGGCAGACCAGGCGCCCCTGATGAGGAGAAATGGTTTCCCCTACCAACGTATGCCGATATCTGAAAGGCAGAGAAACCAAGTGATGTCACGGCATAAGTCCTTGTTTGGAGCAGTCGCGGCTGCGTTACTTCTCGTCTCAGCCACGGCCCACACGGCGCTCGGCGGAACCGCCTCGACCACGGGTAGCAGTGCCGCGGCCGCACCGACGGCGGGATGCGGCAAGACCCCGACGCTGAGAAGCGGCTCGCAGACGATTCAGAGCAATGGCAGGAACCGTACCTTCATCCTGAGACTCCCGGATAATTACCACAACACCACCCCGTACCGGTTGTTCTTCGGATTCCACTGGAACGGCGGCACCGCCAACGACGTCGACTCAGGCGGATCCAGTGGTTACCCTTGGTCCTACTACGGGCAGAGGGCGCTGTCGAACAGCGGCGCGATCTTCGTCGCGCCTCAGGGCACCAACAACGGCTGGGCCAACCCCGGGGGTGAGGACGTCACCTTCGTCGACGACATGCTCCGGCGCATCGAGGCGGACCTGTGCGTCGACACCTCCCAGCGTTTCGCCATGGGCTTCAGCTACGGCGGCGGCATGAGCTACGCGCTCGCGTGCGCTCGAGGGACGGTCTTCCGCGCGGTCGCGGTCTACTCCGGCGCGCAGCTCAGCGGGTGCAGCGGCGGGACCGACCCGGTCGCGTACATCGGGCTGCACGGCCTCAGGGACCCGGTGGTCAACATTTCCGCGGGCCGGTCGCTGCGTGACAGGTTCGTCAGGAACAACGGGTGCACCCCCCAGAACCCGCCGGAGCCGGCGAACGGCAGCCTCACGCACATCGTCACCTACTACTCAGGGTGCCGGGCCGGGTATCCGGTCGCGTGGGCCGCGTTCGACGCGGGTCACACCCCTGGCCCCTGGGACGGGTCCGCCGGCGACTACAACCCCCACGAGAGATCCTGGACAGGACCAGTCGTGTGGAACTTCTTCTCGCAGTTCGGGGGCGCCAACCCCACGCCGACGGCGACCCCCACGAGCACGCCCACGGGTAATCCGCCGGCGACGACCGCGTTGCGGGGTGTGGGGTCGAACCGATGCCTGGACGTCAGCGGCGTTTCCCAGGCGAACGGCGCGTTGGTGCACATCTGGGACTGCCACGGCGGCGTCAACCAGCAGTGGACCTCCACCAGCGCCGGCGAGCTACGCGTCTACGGCAACAAGTGCCTGGACGTCAACGGGGCCGGCACGGCCGACGGCACCGCGGTGCTCATCTGGGACTGCAACGGCCAGAACAACCAGAAGTGGCGCTTCAACGCCGACGGCAGCATCACCGCCGTGGGCGCGAACAAGTGCCTGGACGTCTCAGGCGCAGGCACGGCCAACGGAACCAGGGTGCACATCTGGTCCTGCACCGGCGACTCCAACCAGAAGTGGACGCGTGTCTGACCTGAACCGCAGGATGCCCGGATAACACCAGCGCGCACCTTCCGGAACCCTCGCCGAGGCGCCTGACCAGCCTCGGCGAGGGTCCCTCTGCAGTCAGGGCCACCCTCGCATGTACCGGCTATGACAACCCTGCGGGTCGATACAGCTAGGTGAGCCGCTCAGCGATCGGTGGAGGCTGATGTGCGGCGAATTTCGTGGAGTCGCGACACTGGAATCTCATGCCGGGGTCGTGGTCCACCATGAGATCGACCTCGGCACGCGGGTTGCGGCCGATCCAGCGCAGCCGGACCGAACCGACGGCGAGCACGCCGGGGGGCGCGGCGATTGACGAAGGTTCACAGGTAGGTGAGTGCTTCGCGGACGGTGAGTCTGGCGGCGCGGGTGGCGGCGGCTTCGGTGGCCAGGGCCGCGCCGAGGAGGGCCAGGAGGAGCCAGAGGAAAGTGCCGGGCAGGGAGATGCGGTAGGGGAGGGGTGCGGCGAAGAAGAGGTCGCCGAGACCTGCGCCGAGGACGGCGGTCAGGGCCAGGGCGGGGAGGGTCGCGAGGAGGCAGCTGGCGAGGGCGAGCAGGATGCCTTCGGTGACGACGATGCGGCGGACGGTTCTGGGGCCGGCGCCGATCGCGTGCATGACGCCGAATTCCCGGATGCGGTCGAGGACGTTGGCGCTCATGGTGCCGGCGAGGCCGATGACGCCGACCACGCCCAGGGGCAGGGCGACACCGAGCAGGATCAGGATGACCGGGCCCAGGTGACCGGCGGTGACGGCGTCGCCGCGTGTGACGGACGCTGCGGATCTCACGGCGATGCCCGTGCCGGTGAGGCCGGCGCGTACGGCCGCGGCGATCGCGTCACGGGCCGGTTCGTCGTGGCGGGTGGTGGTGACGCGCAGTTGGTTCACCTGGGCGGGCCGGCCGAGGGCTGCGGCGAGGCCGTCCGCTGTGGTGTACAGGCCGCCGCCTTCCCGTTCCTGGGCGAGGCCCACGACACGCCAGGTCGTGGGCTTGCCGTCGAGGAGGAGTTGTACCTGGTCTCCGGCGCGGACACCGGGAAGGGCGTTGCGGCGGATGACCTGGTTGAGGACGATCGCCCCGGTCTCGCCGGGGTTCAGCCAGCGGCCTTCCAGGAGCGGTGGTGTGGTGAACGACGTGGCGCCGGCGGGCAGGGCGATCACCGCGATGCGGCCGTGCCCCTGGTCGGGGTAGGTACGGGTGACGGGGATCTGTCCCACCGCGGCGACACTGGTCGGCATGACGCCGAAGGCGTCGGCCCGCTGGACTCCCGGCACTCGTGCCACCGCGGCGAGCGCCTCGCCGGGGGAGGCCGGCGCGGCCAGGTTGACGTCGACGTCCCAGGTGCGTCGCCGCTTCTGTTCGTCCGCGATGGCCTGGGTGCCGGACGTCAGCGACATCCCGGCGACGAACACCATGCCCGCGGCACCCATCAGCCCGGCCGAGAGCCAGAACCGGGTGGGACGCCGGACGGTGTTGCGCAGGGCGAGCACCAGCCCGCGGTTCAGGCGGCCCCCTGCGGTGAGCCGGGTCAGCAGGCCGGTCGTGCCGGGTGTGGCGGCGGTGCCGTGGTGGTCGATCGCCGCGCGTACCGTCGTGCGGGCGGCTTTGGCCACCGGGAGCAGGGCCATCAGCGGCGGCAGGACGAGCCCGGCGGTGAGCACGATCGGGTAGGTCCACCACGGCGCGGCCAGGCTGAGGGGTTCGATGCCGAGGAAGCCCAGGAAGGTCCTGGTGGTGACGCGGCCGAGCAGCACGGCGAGCGGCAGTGCCACCAGGGTCGCGGCGACCGCGATGAGCAGCGTCATCGCCAGGTAGAAGCGGGCGACGACCCCGGAGCGCGCGCCGACGGCCTTCATGATGCCGATCTGCGGGATCTGCCGGGTGAAGATGGTGTCGAGGATGGTGGCGACCAGGATGCTGCTGAGCAGCAGCGCGGCCGCCCCGCCGGCGAGCAGCGCCAGCAGCAGCGTGTCGGCCTGCCACTGGTGCGGGTGGGCGTAGGGGGTGGGCACCTGGATCTCGCGGATCGTGAGTCCGTGCCGGTCGCGCAGCCACCTGCCCACCTCCCCGGCGACGGCCACGATGGTGTCGCGGTCGCGGCTGGGTACCGCCTGACCTGGTCCGGCGACCTGGATCTTCACCTGGTCCATGCCGATCTGCCGCCCCGGGAGCGCCGCCGTGGACAGGTAGGCGTGGCCGGTCTGCTCCTGCGGGGACGGCGACAGGCTGGGGTCGTCCACGGTGCCGGCCACCCGCAGCCGCACCGGGCCGCCTCCCGGCGCCTCGATGGTCACCACGTCGCCGGTCCTGACGTCCAGCAGGCCGAGCGCGTCGCGTCCGATGAGGATCTCGCCGGGTGCGGGCGGCCAGGTGGTGTCGTTGACCCGGAACGTCGCCATCCGCATCGGGTCGTCCGGTGCCGCCGCGAACACCTGCAGCGGCACCGCCCGGGGGCGGCCGTTGACCTGGACGTCGCTGCTGAACTGGGTGCGGCCGGTCGCCTCCAGCACGCCGGGCCGGGTACGCAGTCCTGCCAGCACGGCGGCCATCCGCGCGGCGTCCACCGGGCGGTCGAGCAGGATGGTCGCCGAGGCCGGCCCGGTGCTCTGGTACGCGCCGCCGGTCTCCCGCCCGCCGGCGGCCCAGGCGAACAGCACCCCGCCGAACGCGGTGAGGCACACCGCGATCGCGATCGTCATCAGGACGAACCGCGACCAGCTCGCCCGCAGGTCACGGATCAGCTTGACGGCCAGCAGCGCGCTCACGACGACAGCTCCGAGACGCCCGCGTCGCTGACCACGCGACCGTCCACCAGGGTGATCTCCCGCCGGACGATCGACCTGATGTCCCGTTCGTGGGTGACCACCACGATGGTGCGTCCTTCGGCGTTGAGGTCGGCGAACAGCGTCAGGACGGCGTCGGCCGTGGCGGAGTCCAGGTTGCCGGTCGGCTCGTCGGCCAGCAGCAACGGCGGGTCGTTGGCCAGCGCCCGCGCGATCGCCGCTCGCTGCTGCTGGCCGCCCGACAGCGTGGCGGGCAGTTTGCCGGCCTGGTCCTGGATGCCGACCCGAGCCAGCAGTTCCAGTGCCCGGTCCCGGCGCCCGGCGGACGGGACCTTCCCGGCGAAGTCCATCGCAAGCATGACGTTCTCCGCCACGGTCAGCGTCGGCAGCAACTGGAAGAACTGGAACACCAGCCCGACGTGCTCCCCACGCCAGGCGGCCAGCCCCGACTCCGAGAGCCCGCCGAGGTCCGCCCCCGCGACGTGCACGGTCCCCGACGTGGCCCGGTCGATCCCGGCGAGCAGGTTCAGCAGCGTCGTCTTCCCGCTGCCCGACCGTCCCACCACCGCCGCGAACTCGCCGCGGGGGATGTCCAGACTGATGTGATCAAGGGCGACGACCTCGCCCGCGGCCAGCGGATACGTCTTGACGACGTCGCCGACCCGTATCGCGAAATCCACGGTTCCACCTCCAGAGCCGGGTTCGACAGGAAGGGGGTCCGACGACCTGGTCATCGGTGCCCGGCCGCGGGCGGCGTGTGCGCTTGCGCGGTGACGGGCGGCGTGGCGCCCATGCCTCCGTGGCGGCTGGGCCCGTGCCCGCCGAGGCCGCCGGTGAGCATCATCGCGACCGCCAGCACGACGGCGACGGCCACGACGACGCCGGTCACCTTCACCCAGCGGGGCACGCGGGCGTCGTCTCCGTACGGCCCTGGCCGGTGGGACGGATCGGTCATGTTCCTGCACTTTCCCGGGGTGGCGATCGGACGCCGCCCAGCGTCGCGGGTCCGTGGACGGCGGCGAAACGCCCCCTGGGGGGAACAACCGCCTCCCCAACGTGTGGAGGAGGATCCTCCGCCAGGGCGACGACCGGCGGGCACCCGCGGACTTACGCTTGCCGTGTCATGTCATCGACGGCCCCAGCCCCCCGGCTTTTCGCCCTCCGGTCCCTGCCGCGTGCGTTGCCGGACCTCGCCGTCGTGGCGGTCGTGCTCGCGGTCTCGTTGTCGCTGCTCACGCACGGTGGCCCGATCCCTTTCCGCCCGGGACTGCGCCCGCCCGACGTCCTCGGCGTGGTCCTCGTGCTGTGCTCCGCCGCCCCCCTGCCGGCCTGGCGGCGCTTCCCGCTCGCGGTGTTCGTGGTGACCGCGGCGGCGATCACCACGCTGGCGGGCCTGGACTACCGGGCCGACCTGATGCCGGGGCCGATGGTGGCGCTGTACCTCCTCGCCACCGGCCGCGACCGCCCCACCGCGTGGACGCGGCCGGGGTCGGCCGTGGTGACGGGCATGCTGGTGGCCTACCTGGGGGCCACCGCCGTGGCGCAGCGGACCTTCCCCGCTTACGAGCTCCTGCACACCGGGCTGCCCTGGGCACTGGCCTGGTCCGCGGGGGAGCGGACCCGCCTGCGCCGTGAGCAGATCGCCGACCTGCGCAGACGCGCACGGCACGCCGAGCGGGAAGCCGAACGTGACCGGCGGCTCGCCGTCGCAGAGGAACGCGCCCGCATCGCCCGCGACCTGCACGACTCGGCCGGTCACGCCGTCAGCCTGATCGCCGTCCGGGCCGGAGCGGCGCGGCTGCGGCGCGACCCGGACCGTGCACTGGCCACGCTGCGCGACATCGAGGAACTGGCCCGGCGCACCGTGCGGGACATCGACCAGATCATCGGCACGCTGCGCGAGCCCGCGGACGAGGACGTGCAGCCCCCGGCCGGGCTGGCCTCACTCGACACTCTGATCGCCCAGCACCGTGCCACCGGGCTGGAGGTCCTGCTCGACGTCACCGGCCCGCGGCGGTCCCTCAGCGGCGCCGCCGACCAGGCCGCCTACAGGATCCTGCAGGAAGCGCTGCGCAACGCGGCCCGCCACGGCACCGGGGGCGCACGGGCCGGGCTCCATTTCACCGGCGCCGCGCTCGAGATCACCGTCGTCAACCCCGTGCACGGGCCCGGCCTCTCGCGCTCAGGCGGAGGCCACGGCCTGATCGGGATGCGCGAACGTGTCACCCTGATCGGGGGCAGCCTCGACGCCGGGCGTGACGGCGCGACGTACCGCGTCCACGCCCGCGTCCCTTACGGAGATGACCGCCCATGCCCCGAGTGCTGATCGCGGACGACGACCACCTGATGCGCGCCGGGCTCATCGAGCTCCTCACCGCCGATCCCGCCATCGAGATCGCCGGGGAGGCCGCGACCGGCCGGGAAGCCGTCGACCGGGCCTGCCGCCTGTCACCCGACCTCGTGCTGATGGACGTGCGGATGCCCGGTCTGGACGGCATCGGCGCCACCAGGGAGCTCTCCCGCACCGCCCCGGAGGTCCGCGTCCTGGTGCTCACCACGTTCGAGCAGGACGACTACATCTTCGGCGCGCTGCGTGCCGGCGCCTCCGGTTTCCTGCTCAAGCGCACCCGCCCCGAGGAACTCATCGCCGCGGTGCACCTGGTCGCCGCCGGCGACGCCCTGCTGTCCCCCTCGGTCACCCGCCGCGTGATCGACCGCATGGCACGACAGCCCGCCCCCGACCTGACCGGCCAGACCGGACTGGACACCCTGACCCCACGAGAACGCGAGACCCTCGCCCTGGTCGCCCGCGGCCTGTCCAACCGCGAGATCGCCGCAGCACTGGTCGTCGAGGAGTCCACCGTCAGGACCCACGTCAAACACGTCCTGATGAAACTCGGCCTCCGCGACCGCATCCAGGCCGTGATCTTCGCCTACGAGAACGGCATCAACGAGAAGGGTCTTCCCCCGACCACTGTACGGTAGGGGGGTAGGGTGTAGACATCGAACGACAGCGGTGTCGAAAGTACGTGTGCGTTCGAACGGGGATGAGGTGAACCAGGTGCCGCTCGTGCCGGGGTGGTGGAGGCGATGAAGGTCGAGGGGTTCGTCGCGGACGGGTACGACGGGGTGCGTCAAGTCTTCCAGAAGCTGGTCGACGAGGGGCGTGAAACGGGAGCGGGGGTCTCGGTCTGGCGGGCGGGCCGCGAGGTTGTGCGGCTGAGTGGCGGGTGGGCCGATGCCGGGCGGAGTCGCCCGTGGCGTGCCGACACTCTCGTGCAGCCCTACTCGTTGTCGAAGACGTTCGTGACGATCGCCGCCTTGGTGGCGGTGCGGGATGGTGCGCTGACGCTCGACGAGCCGGTCGCCCGGTACTGGCCGGCGTACGGGGTGCAGGGCAAGGAGCGGACCACGTTGCGGCAGGTGCTCACTCACCGCGCGGGGCAGCCGCGTTTCCCTGCCGAGGCCGCGAGGCTGGACCTGCTGGACGACGCCGGGTTGCGGGAGAGCCTGGCGGGGGCGGCGCCGGAGTACATTCCCGGGACCTCGCTGGGGGAGCATGCGCTGACCTGTGGGCACCTGGTCGACGGCGTTCTGCGTGCGGCGGCCGGCACCACGCTGGGGGAGATGTACGACCAGGTGGTGCGGCCCGCGCTGGAATCGGACGCCTGGTTCGGGGTACCCGATCACGCGTTGGACCGTGTCGCCGATCTGGAGTACGCCGCCCCCGACTGGCCGAACAGCCTCCACGCGGCGCCGTGGTTGCAGATCCCGGCCGGCACCCTCGACATCGCCCGGGCGAACTCCACGGCCTGGCGGCAGGCGGTCTTCGGCGCGGTGAACCTGCACGCGAGCGCGACTTCGATCGCTGCGTTCTTCTCCCGTCTGACCGACGAGGAAGGGCCTGTACGCGCCCTGCTGGGCCGGGAGTTGCACGCCGAGCTCCTCGCTTCCCAGGTCACCGGCTTCGACGAGGTCTTCGGTACGAAGATCACCTGGACGTTGGGCTTCGTCCGCGACCGCGGGAAAATCGCCAAGGGGGGCATCGGCGGCTCGGCGGCCTGGTGGTCGCTCAAGCACCACCATGCCTGCGCTTATCTGACGCGGCGGCTGGACGATCACTCACGTGCCGCCGAGATCGCCGCCGCGCTCGGCGACGACCTCACCGTGGTGGGCGAGGACTGACGTCCGGCGGCCGTGCGAAGCGTAGTGAACCGGCGGGCAGTCCCGGAGCGCATTCATTCGAGCTGCTTGATGCCGGCAGGACTGCCCTGCCATCTCGATCACATGCTGTGCGGGGACCCTGTGACCGGGATGCGTGCCTACAGGCTGAGGAGCTCGTGACAGTGGTGGGCCAGGAAGGCGCTCACGCCTGGTATCAGCGCCACGGCGGCGGGGCCGGCGAGGAGCAGGCTCACGGCGGTCACGGTGGCGAATCGCTCGTGCCGGTTGAGCGGGTTCTCCGGGCCCAGCATGCGGCGCACGCGGGTCAACGCGGTGTCGCCGCCCATGCCCATGGAGAAGGCGGGCACCCGCCCCGTCGCGAGTCGTACCAGTGCACTGGCGATGTGGATGCGCGCGTGGCGGCGGGCGGCCACGTCGTCCGCCCGGAGCTCGATCAGCCGGGCGACTTCACTGCTGGCGTGCCGGAACAGCGGCACGCACGGGAAAGCCCGCGAAAGGATCTCCCCGGCCGCCACCACGAGGTCATGCCGGCCACGTAGATGAGCCCGCTCGTGGGCCAGAACGGCCGCCAACTCCTCCGGCGGCAGGGATCGCAACGCTCCTGTCGTGATGACCGTCTTACCTTCTCCACCCGGCAGGCAGTAGGCGATCGGCTCGACGTGGTCGAGCACGACCGCTCCCAATGCCCTGTCGTGCTTGCCGAGCAGGCACAGCATCTCCGTGTGCTCGTGCCGCTCGCGGCGGGTCCTCAGCAGCACGGCCGCGGCGCAGTACGCCAGACGGCCCCCGACCAGACCACCCGATGCGGCGACGATCATCAATTCCGTGGGAGTGACGGAGGCTCCGTGAGACAGGAGTGCGGCGCAGACCTCGAAGAGGTCGGCGATGCCGTGCCCGACCACGGAGGCCGGTATGGCGGCGGCCAGTATGGCGAGGACGGCGGACGTGAGCACCGAGACGCATGCCGCGTGCCACATCGCGATGGCGAGACGCGGTGCCCGCTCGGCCCAGTTGCCACGGCCCAGCAACCGCGGCAGGGTCACCGCCCCGAGCAGGGCGTACAGGCCCAGGACCATCGCGACGATCACGGACGACTGCCTTTGGGTGGGTACACCTTGAGCGCGGCCTCCAGCGCGTCCGCCTCCTCAGGGCTCAGCCGCTCCAGGAAGTGCACCAGCGTGGCGGCCTGATTGCCACCGTTGGCAAGCGTCGTGCGCATCAGCTCGGCGGTGTAGGCCTCCTTGCTGGCGACCGCCTCATAGACGTACGCCCGGCTGACCTGCTTACGGCGGAGCAGGCCCTTTTTGTGCAGGTTGTCCATCACGGTCATCACGGTCGTGTAGGCGATCTGCCGTTCCTGCTGGAGGTCTTCGAGCACGTCCCTGACCGACGCCGGTCGCCGGTAGGACCACATGCGGTCCATCACCACCGACTCAAGGTCTCCAAGGCCCCGCACCATCAGCCAACCTCTCCCGTGTGCCGTCCGGCCAATGCTATCGACCCTCGTAGACGGCCACAGGTCTGTGCGCGGTCACGGTGAGGTCGCAGATACGAGCCACATTAGCGGGCCGACCCGCCCATGTGGCGAATCTGACCTGCGGCGACGGTGCTCAATGTTCGTAGTTGCTGCTGCGACCCCTACGTACCTTAGTAGGATCGCGCGGCAGGTTCGGTAAAGCGAGAGCAATACAGGGATGGTGCTGCTTTGGTCGTGCGCCGCGTGAGACGGAGCGCCGTGTCGGTGACCGCCGTCATGATGGCGGTCCTGCTCGGGCAGGGAAGCGCGGTCGCCGAGCCGCGTCCGACGGTGGCCCAGGCCGAGGCGAGACTGGCCAAGCTGGAGGACAAGGCCGACCAGATGGTCGAGCGGTACAACACCGCGGCGGAGAGGTACAAGGCGTCGAAGAAGAAGTACGACCAGCTCAACGCGCAGCTCAGAACAGAACTGACCAGGGTGGCGGAGCTGCGCGAGAACCTGGTGGCGACCGCCGTGGGCACCTACCAGTCCGGTGACACACTGCTCTGGCTGGGGTTCACCGACCAGCGGGATCCGGCGGCGATGCTGTCCGGGCTGGCGGCAGGCAACCAGATCGCCGCCGGGCGCGACCGCGTTCTGCGCGAGTTCGACGTGGCGAACCGGGGGTTGCGCGACAAGCGCACCAAGGCCAAGGCGGCCTTCGACGAGGCCGGTGACGTCCTGGAAGAGGTTCGCGACGAGCGCGAGAAGGTCGAGAAACTCGTCGGCGAGCAGGAACGTCTGCTGCGCCGCCTCAACCGGTTCAACGCCGGCGACCCCAACAGCACAGGGGTCAAGTACACCGGCCCCGCCTCCGGCAACGCCCGTGTGGCCCTGCAGTTCGCCTTCGCCCAGATCGGCAAGCCCTACCGGTGGGGCGCCACCGGCCCCGGCTCCTATGACTGCTCGGGCCTCACCCAGGCGTCGTGGGCGAAGGCGGGGGTGAGCCTGCCCCGCACCACCTACACCCAGTGGTCCTGGGGTGCGAGTCGCCGCGTCTCCCTGGACGCGCTCCAGCCGGGTGATCTGCTGTTCAGCCGGGGGCTCGGCCACATGGGCATGTACGTCGGCAGCGGCAAGATGATCCATGCTCCCCGCACGGGCGACGTGGTCAAGGTCGTCCCGCTGGACGACTACTGGCGCGGACGCCTGCTCGGCGCCGTCCGTCCCTGAGGCAGGGGGGCGACTTCGGCCTGACGCTCCGGCCCGGGAGCACGGCGCTGTCGATGTCCGGCTCCCGCGTGATCGTCGCGGTCGGCGCGCTCATGCTGAAGCGCCTCCGCCGTCCGGGTCGTCCGGAGTAGTTTGCGGCGTATGCTGCATCAATCCCTGGACCCTCTCGTCGCCGATACGGTCGGCGCCTACCTGGAGGATGTCGACGCGCAGGCCCCCGGGCTGGTGGAAGGGCTGTACCTGGTCGGGTCGGTGGCGCTGGGCGACTTCCGGCCGCGAGTCAGCGATGTCGACTTCGTGGCGGTGACCTCGGTCCGGCTGGACGACCCCGCGCTCGCCACTCTGGCAGGAGTCCACGAACGGCTGAAGCGGCGCCGGCGCAGGCCGTACTTCGATGGCGGTTACATCACCTGGGACGACCTGGCCGGCGCACCCGCGAGCAGCGGTCCGGGTGCGAGCGTCCACGAGCACCGCTTCCGTTCCACACACGGGGGAAGTGACCCGGTGACCTGGCACACGCTCGCCCATCACGGCATCGCCTTGCGTGGCCCCGAACCGGGAGACGTCAAGGTCCGCGCCGACCGCGAGGAGTTGGTCGCCTGGACCGACGCCAACCTGGACGATTACTGGCGTCGGTTGCTGGAGCGCGCCTCCCGGCTTCACCGTCGCTGGGGGATGGCCATGCTCGTGCCCTACAGCGTGGTGTGGGTCGTGACCGGGATCTCTCGCATGCATCACACGATCGCCACCGGCCGCATCATCTCCAAGACCGGTGCCACGGCCCATGCGATCGAGGCGTTCCCCGAGCGGTGGCACCGGGTGGTGGCCGAGGCGGCGCGCGTGCGCCGCGGTGAGCCGGGCCGCTCGCTGTACCGGTCCCCGCTGTCCCGGCGCCGTGACGTCCTGGCGTTCGGTGACATGGCCATCAACGAGGCGCACCGCCTCCGAGCCGCCGGAACCTGAGCGCTTCCGCGTACGTCGGGAAGCGTCCTAGGGCGCATCCTGGATGCGCCCCAGGACGTGTGTGCTACTTGGACTGAAGCATCTGCTTCATGGTGCCGATCTCCGCCGTCTGGCTCGTCACGATGGTGGCGGCCAGCTCTCTGGCAGGTGCGTAGGCCCCGGAATCCCGCTCCTTCTCGGCCATGGCGACCGCTCCCTCGTGATGCTCGATCATCATCGTGAGGAATGCCTTGTCGAAGGCGCTGCCCGACAGGTCTTCGAGCTCCTTCATGTCGTCGGCCGACATCATGCCCTCCGTGCCGTGCCCCATTGAGGACATGTCGTCATCCGGGACCTTCATGTTCCAGGCGGTCAGCCAACCGCTCATGGTGGTGATCTCGGGCTCCTGGGCGGCCTCGATCTGCTCGGCCAACTGCTTGACGTCAGGGCTGGAGGCCCGCGAGTCGGCGAGCTTGGCCATGTCGATCGCCTGCCGATGATGAGGGATCATCATCTGGGCGAACATCACGTCCTGCTCGTTATGGTCCGCCACCGTAGTGCCGGTGGCGCCGCTGGTGGGAGGGGCGGACGGCGACGCCGTCGAGGACATGCCATGGGTGCCGCCGGCCTGCTGACCGTGGCCGCTGCCCGACGCCTGTCCACCGCAGCCGGTGGTGAGCAGGCCGGCCACAGCCAGAGCGGCGGAAGCGATGACGAGACGATTCATCTGAACAACTCCGTGGTTCGGCTGGGTGACTGATCTTTGGGCGGCCGCAGACCGCCGCGGAGGATGTCACCGCCGAAGGACGCAGAGTTGCGCGAGGGTCGGCCCCCGTGACAGGAGCATCGGCCCAGCTCTGGGAACGAGTCGGCTGTGGACGAGAGGAGTGATGCCCGAGCTCATGCCGAGCGCCCCGGTCATGAGGAAAGCCAACGCCGCCGTCAGAAGTAGGGCGAGGCAGACTTCCCCGCCACCGTGTCCGTCATGGGCGGGCATCTGCCGGCCGTGGTCGTCGGCGCCTGTGCCATGAGACGGCATGCCCTCCTGGGAGACATGCATGCTCCAGACGCTGGCCATCTGGGCCGGCCCCGGCGTGGGCTGAACGCCGTGCATGGCGAACACCCCAGCAACTAGTGCACATAGTAGAACCTGCCTGGCAATGACCAGGCCGATCACCTCGGATGTGCTGCCCCCGACCACGGAACCAGCCTAGCCGGTATCCCAGGAGCTACTATCCACCTCCGGAGAATTCGGCGAATCTCTGCTGGGTCGCTCCTGATGATCCTTGTTCCGTCGCCGACTATGCCAGGGGCCGCAGATCATGCCTTGACGGACGGGGCGGCGAGGGCGTTCATCCTGCCGCTGCGGGCGAGAGCCCGCACGCCTACGGCGCATGCTCCACCCAGGGCCACCAGGCCCCACCACGGGAGGCTTTGCGCCGAGTCCCCGCCCGCATCGAGCGCGGCGCCGGTGAGGACGTTGCCCGCTGCGATCCCGACCCCAGACACCGTGCTGTAGAAGCCGTAATAGGTGCCGACCATGCGGTCGCCCCCGAACATCGCGATGGTCGCCATCTCGAAGGGGTGGACCATCATCGTCGCGATGGTGAGCAGGGCCGTCGTCACCAGCACGGGAGTGAGCGCGAGGGCGTAAGTGACCGGCGAGGCATCGACGGCGGGGTTCCACGGCAGAGACGTGGTGATCGCGAGAGGAAGGAAGGACACCCCCATGAGCGCGAGCCCTCGTACGATGGCCTGCTGCGCGCTCCACCGCGATCTCATCCATTCGGTCAGGTGGACCTGGCCGAACATCGCCAAGGCGCCGGACAGCACGAAGAGAAGCGTGACACCCAGTTCGCCAGAGGTCAGGCGCCGAATCTCGATGGGCAGACCGAGGTAGATCTGGAAGTTGAGCACGTAGGACCCGATCATGGCGAGGGAGAAGAGCAGGAAGCCCTTGTTCGCCACCACCTGCCGCCAGTCGCCGAACATCGTGCCTCCCGCTTCCCGCCTGGCGCCTCCCCTGGCCGGGAGGGCGCGCGCTTGTGCCGCGGCGAGCACGGCGAAGAGAGCGGCTGCCACCAGACAGGTGACGCGGAATGCCAGCCCCTGGAGCAGCAACCCGATCAGCGGTCCGATCAGGATGCCCATCTGGTAGAAGACGTTGAACGCGGCGAAGGCCTCCACCTTGCGCTCCCCGGACTCCTCGGCCAGATACGCGCGTGCGGCAGGGTTGAAGAACGCGCCGGCGAGTCCCGTCAATGCGGAGGCCACGATGAGCATCGGTACGGAGTCGACCAGGCCCAGCATCGCGAAGCCGATCGTCCTCAGGGCCAGGCCGGTCAGGATCATCGGCTTGTAGCCGATCCGGTCGGCCAGGCTGCCTCCGATGAGGAACATGCCCTGCTGGCTCAGGTTGCGGACGCCGAGGATGAGACCGACCAGCCAGACGGCGAGCCCCAGATCACCGGACAAGTGGTTCGCGAGATAGGGCATCAGCATGTAGAAGCCGATGTTGATGGTGAGCTGGTTGACCAGGAGCAGCTGAACCGGCCGGTTGAAGGACCGGATCTGCGCGGCCGTCGTCTTCATCACCGGCCCCCCTGGCTCGGGTCGACGACATCGGTGCACCGAGTCCAGCGCAGCACTTCGATCTCGCCCGAATGCGCGATCTCGTCCGGTTCGGGTTCCGGCTTGGTGTCGAGCAGACCGCTCTTCGCGCAGTAGGCGTCGTTGAAGACGGTGTCGAAATAGCGTTCGGGCCCGTCGGGGAAGACCGCGGCGATACGGGTTCCCGAAGGCTCTGTCCTGGCGACCCAGGAGGCGACGAGCGCGACGGCGCCCACGCTCCACCCTCCCGTGGCGAAATTGGCCTTGGCGAGACGGCGGCTGCTCCAGATGGCCTCACCAGGGGCCACCCAGTGCACCTCGCTGAAGGCGTCGTAGGCCACGTTGCCCGGATAGATGCTGCTCCCGAGTCCGCGCATGAGGCGGGTCCGCGCCGGCTGTCCGAAGATCGTCGAACCGATGGTGTCGACCCCCACCAGTCGCACGCCGGGGCACAGGTGGCGAAGCACGGTGAAGACACCGGCACTGTGACCTCCCGTGCCCACACTGCACACCAGGACGTCGATCCGGCCGAGTTGGGCGGCGAGCTCGACGGCCAGACCTTCGTACGCGGTCACGTTGTCGGGGTTGTTGTACTGGTCGGGGCAGTAGGCACCCGGGTGACGCTTCAGGAGTTCGCGCACTCTCGCACAGCGCGCCGCCTGCCAGCCGCCCGTTCGATGAGGCGCGTCGACGAGCTCGATCCGTGCGCCGTACGCGCGCAGCAGGCGGTCCATCAGCGGTTCCATGCCAGGATCGCTGACAAGGATCACCGGATGGCGGTACAGGATGCCGGCCAGGGCGAGCCCCAGCCCGAACGTTCCGCTGGTCGACTCGATGACAGGTCTTCCCGGTGCGAGGTCTCCTCGCAGGCGGGCTTGCTCGATCATGTACTGGGCCGGGCGGTCCTTGATCCCGCCTGGGTTGTACCCCTCCAACTTCGCCCAGAAGCCGCGTTCTCCTCCGGACCAGAGTTCCGGGATCCAGAGCACGGGTGTGTTCGCGATCAGATCGCGCGGGGTGGGGCAGCGCGCGGCACGCGCCATGGCTTGCGTGACTTCCATGGGAGATTCCTCAACGTCGCATGAGAAGGGCGGGTGCGAGGGCGCGACCGTGCGACGTGGTACTGACAATCGTTCAGCGTGAGAGGGCACGGTCGACGCCGGCCCTCCTAGATGCGCGACTGGCAGAGCAGATTGAGGAGACTCGTCCCTGAATGGGCTGATGAGCCTGGCAGCGGATAGTAGGACGTACTGGGTGCGGCGTTGGGCCCCTCCGAGGCGGACGCCATCGAGAGCACAAGAACACCCGCGAGCGGGGGAGCGGGAGCGACAAGATCGTGGTGACCGTTACCTGCCTGGAGAGCGGGTGTATCACACGCCGCGTAAGGCTCGGGATGTGCCGGCTCGTGACGTGAATGACCATGATCGGTCAGCGTGACGCCCGTCTCCTGTGCGGAGAAGTGGTCCGCGTGGTCGTGGTGGACCATTACGCAGACGACGAGGGCTACCGCGATCAGCGCTGCGATCAAGCCGAACCACACCCCAGGCCGCCCAGGGCGCAGTGTGGAGAATGGCTTGACCCGTACGTTCACAGGCCACCCAGGCTACATAGCCAAACGTATATCACTACCCAACCGAAGGTAATATCGGTTCGCGATACTCCTGGTACCGCCCTTGGTTGCGCAAGGCCGGCGCCGTCGGCGATCGGCCGGGGCAGGGCTCCCGCATGCTCTACTACCTACCTTCGTAGCCAGAGTGAACACGGTGCGCCCGGCGTTCCGACTGCTGCGGGGTGCAGAGTGAACCGCGCATCCGCGTGTCCGCAGGCCGAGGAAAGGGACCTGTCTAACCGCCTCGGAGCAACTGCCTCATCTGGCTGATCTCGGCGGCTTGGCGTGATGCGATCGTGGCGGCCAACTCTTTGGCAGGATCGAACCTCCCGGAGTTCTGCTCCTGTTCGGCCATGCTGATGGCCCCCTGGTGATGCCTGACCATCATGGTGAGGAAGGCCCTGTCGAAAGCGGTCCCTGAGCGGCGTTCCAGGTTGTTCATCTCCTCCGGGGACATCATGCCGTACATGCCGCGCATGGCGTGGTCCATCGACGGCATGTCACCGCTGGGAGCCTTGCGCCCCCAATCGGCGAGCCAGCCGTTCATGGTCCGGATCTCGGACTCCTGCTCGGCCAGGATCTGCTTGGCGAGGTCCTTGACCTTGGAACTGGACGCGCGTTCGTCGGCCATCTCGGCCATGACGATCGCCTGGCGATGGTGGGGAATCATCATGGTCGCGAACATCACGTCCTGCTCGTTGCGTTCTTCGGATGTACTCCCCGGAGAACCGGCGGTGGTGGCGACGGAGATCGCCGGCAGGTTGAGGGCGGCCTCGCTCCCGCCGGCCGTGGCGAGCAACCCGGCGGTGGCGAAGGCGACTGAGGTAAGAATGAGACGGTTCATGGCGAAGATCTCCGTGCGGACAAAAACGGCGCCGTGGACGACCGTCACCGGAGCGGATGAGGTCACGAACATCACCTGCGGCGACGCCGTACAGAAGTCATACCCGCTCCCGGAGTTCTGTATTACACCTGTGTGACCGTTTTGTCCCCTTAGGTGGTTGTCGTATGGCGATTCCCACCGCCGTTGGCGATCGCCGGGGGTCGAGAATCCCATCATGAACGTCCGATCGGTCAGGCTCGGCGCCGTCCTCGGTGGCGAGGCGTCCCCTATGCACCGCTGGCAGGTGTTGCATCCACAGGTAGGGGGCGACGAGCGTGACGGTGATCACCGTGACGATCGGGCCGTACTTGGTGAACAGCCAGGCAGGACCAGGGAGATCGGAGCCGCCTCACATCCCGCGCATCCGGCCCGGTGCACCTGCTCGATTCTGGCGACAGCCGAGGCGACGCCGTCCTCGCAGGACAGCCGCTCGCTGAGCGCGCGTGCCGACGGCGCCGAAGCCGACACCGCTTCGGTGATGGCTTGGGCCACCGCGCCGGCTGTGGGACGGCGTCCCATGACGGGAGGAGCGATGGCCCCCGCACTGACGTCGATGATCAGGCCGGGGTGGTGAGGTTTCCGGATATCACTCATCACATCAGGTAGCGCAGCCACAGGTAGGGCGCCACCAGGGCGACGGTGACCACGGTGACGACCAGGCCGTACTTGGTGAACTGCCAGAAGCTGATCGGGGTACCGTTGCGAGCGGCGATGCCGAGCACGACGACGTTGGCGGCGGCGCCGACGGCGGTGGCGTTGCCGCCCAGGTCGGCGCCGAAGGCCAGCGCCCACCACAACACCTGCGCGCCCTCACCGCCCGCGTGCACGAGTTGCTCCACGATCGGGCTCATGGTGGCGACGTAGGGGATGTTGTCCACGATGGCCGACAGCATGGCCGAGGCGCCCAGCAACCCCATCGTGGTCAGCTCCAACCGTCCGCCGGTCACCTCGACGGCGGCCTTGGACAGTCCTCCGATGACGCCGGTCTCGACCAGGCCACCGACCATGACGAACAGCCCGGCGAAGAACACCAGCGTGGGCCACTCCACCTCACTGATGGCGTTCTCGGTGGTGACTTTGGTGACCGCCACCAGCACGCCGGCGCCCAGCAGCGCGACCACCGACGGCTCGTAGTGCAGCACCGGATGCAGCACGAACGCGGCCATCACCAGCGCCAGCACCGCCAGCGACTGCCACAGCAGCCGCCAGTCGGCGATGGCCTCCCGCTCGTCCAAGGCCATGACATCCGCGGCCCGTTCCGGGTCGTGGCGGAGCGATCGGCCGAACAGCAGCCAGCACAAGGCGACGAACACCGCCATCAAGACGACGACCATGGGCGCCATGTGGATGAGGAAGTCGTTGAAGCTCAAGCCTGCGCGGCTGGCGATGATGATGTTGGGTGGATCGCCGACCAGGGTGGCCGCGCCGCCGATGTTGGACGCCATCGCCTCGGCGATCAGGAACGGCACCGGGGAGACCGCCAGCCGCTCACACACCAGGAACGTCACCGGTGCGATCAGCAGCACGGTGGTGACGTTGTCCAGCAATGCCGAGGCTCCCGCGGTGATCAGCACCAGCAGCACCATCAGCCGGAACGGCCGGCCGCGGGCGCGTTTGGCGGCCCAGATCGCCAGGTACTCGAAGACGCCGGTCTCCTTCAGCACGCCGACGATGATCATCATGCCGAGCAGCAGGAAGATGACGTTCCAGTCGATGCCGGTGTGCTCGGAGAAGAACGCGGCCTCGGCGCCGGTGGCGTGGATCAGCAGCATGATCCCGGCCCCGCCCAGCGCGGCGGCGACCCGGTGGACCTTCTCGGTGGCGATCAGCGCGTAGGCGGCCACGAACACCGCCACGCTCGCCCAGGCGAGCACGCTCACGCGGCGAGCATCCGATCCAGCAGCGCCTGCAGCGTCACCGCCCCTACCAAGCGGCGGCCGTCGCCGAGGATGGCGACCAGTGGGCTGCGGGTGCGCGCCATCAGCGCTGCCAGCTCCAGCACCGTGGCGTCGGGGTCGGAGACCGGCAGCTCGCGCCGCTGCCGCGGCAGGGCCTCGCGTACGGTCCGCCCGGCGAGGCCGTCCAGGAAGCGGTCGGCGTGCGCCTCGTCCACCACCCGCGCCAGCGTCGGGTCGTCCTGGCAGTAGGTGGGCACGGCCAGGCGCAGCACCTCGGTGCCGGGCAGGATGGTGAACGGCGCACCGTCGTCACCGATCACGATGATGCCGGGCAGATCTTGGTCGGCCAGCATCCTGGCCGCGTCGATCACCGGGGAGTCGAGCCCGACCGTGGGGAAGTCGGCAAGCAGATCCAGAGCGCGCACAAGCACATCCTTGAGGTCAACGGGACAAGGACCTGCCGACCAGACTTCCCGGCGCACCTGCAGACAACGTATCAGGGCCCGTCAAGGTCACGGCCCCGCCCACACGAGGCAGGTCACGGCGCCGCCTCGCTCGGGGAGCCGGCGGGCATGCGCCTGGGCGAGCTGGGCCTGGAGTTCGGCCTCGGCGTCCTGATCGGGGTGGCGATCCCGTGCGCGGCGTTCAAGTCGGAGCAGACGCGCTGGTTTCGGCCTCCACCGCCTACGAGCCGCTCACCGTCCGCCCATCGACCTGCTCGTGCCGGCCGTGGGCACGGCCACGCACGGCAACCTGTTCCTGGCCGCCTTCTCCGCCGGCATCGCCGTGGCGACCTTCAGACAGCGGCAGCGCGCGTCGTTCGAGCACTTCCGCGAGCTGATCGCGGAAATCTACAAGCTGGCCGCGCTGCTGGTGTTCGGCGCGCTCATCACCCCGGCCCCGCTCGGCGCGGTGGGCCGGCAGGGCCGGCTGTTCGCGATCCTCGCGCTGGTGGTGGCCCGGCCGGTGGCCATCTGGCTGTCGTTCCTGCGCTCCGGCCTGACCATGCGCGAGCAGGCGGCGGGCCGCTCACCGAGCACCCGCAAGGCCCTCCCCTCAGCCCAGAGCAGTCACCGTTTCCCGGCGTCGACGAAGCGTTCGATTTCCATGATCGGCAACTCGCGGCCGGCCGGCTCCAGGTAACGCGCCCGGTATTCGGCGGCACCCACCTGCTCACGCTCCACCCAGCCGAAGCGTCCCAAAAGGGGGCCGACCTCGTCCGGCGCCAGGCCGAACCGCCACACCCGCCGCTTGCCCACGAACTCCTCATGCAGCGCCGCCGCGCCGTACCCACCGTTCTCGAGGAAGTCGGCCAGCACGTACGTGAACAGCAGCCGGCTCCCCGGAGCGGCCTGGGACAGGAACGCCAGGGTGGCGTGCACGGCCTCCTGGGTCAGGTACTGGGTGACCGCCTCCCACACGAAAACCGCCGGCCGATCGGCCTGGAACCCGTGCCCGGCCAGCACCGTGGCCAGTACGTCGGCCAGATCGGCGGTCTCGAAGTCCACCTCGATCAGCCGCACCCGCTCCGGCGCGCCGCCGGGCATCGCCCGCAGCCGCCGCCGCTTGCCGGCGACGTTCGCCGGCAAGTCCAGCTCGTAGGCGCGCCCGCCGGGCGGCGTCAGCCTGCACGCCCGCGTGTCCAGTCCCGCCCCGAGCACCACGAGTTGCTCGATCCCGGCGCCGAAGGCTTCGGCGACCTTGTCGTCGGCGTACCGCTTGCGGCACAGCACGCCGCCCCACACGCCCGGCGCACGCTTGTCCGACGCGTCGGCCATCCACGCGCGCACGGCCTTCCACCGGCACAACCGGACGGTCACGCGCGCGGCCGGCGGCAGGAACCCGGCCGCGAGACCGTCCTCGACCAGACGGCGGCCGGGCGGCTCGTACTGCTCGACAGCGGCGATCACCATCGGGCCGAGCGCCGTCCGCGCCGCCGCGGACCTTCGTGCCATGCCTCATCCCTCCGCTTGGCCGCACCCTGGCGGGGGCGGCGCGTCGTCGAACACTTTGGCCATCCACTCGAACGTGGCATGCGCCTGCCGCATCCGCACGTCACGGCCCTCCTCCGGCCCGGCCAGCGCGAGCCCATCCCGCGTGATGTCCAGAAACGCGGCGATCGAGGCGACCTGCCGCTGCACGACGACCGCCCAGGCGTCCTCCGCCATCCGGTAGTAGACGGTGCGATCACCCGGCCGGGTCCGCCAGGTGAGAAAGCCCATGCTCGTCAGCAGCCGCAGGTTCGAGGTCAGCGAAGCCCGGCTGGCACCGATCGCCGTACTGATCTGCCCGGCGGACTGCTCGGCCGGATCGCAGATCATCATCCATCCCAGCACCCGACCGGCGATCGGCGGTACCCCGTCGCGCGCCAGGTACATGGCGACGCGTTCCACCCACTCCAGCACCGGCTCCTCTCCGGTCACACCGATCCGCCTCCCCCTTTTGCAGTTATTTCAGTATGAGCTAAAACTCATGTATCGATCAAGAACGCCCCCGAAGCGGGGCGTGCCGCCGGAGAGCCGGGGAAGTCTGGCCGCCCCGCGACGCCCGCCGTCACACCGTCCGCTACCTGGCCGAGTACGGGCACGGCGTCCGCGGGGTCACCGACGTCATCGCTGAAGCGGCCCGGTGAAAGATCGTGGACTGTGATCGCAAGCCGGCTCAGCACCGAGCCGCCCTGGAAGCCGGTCACGGATCGGGCCGCGGCTGATCTACCGGCCCCAGAAACGACTAGTGGAGGCACGGATCTCTCCGGACCTCCACATGTGCAAAAAGGTACGTGTCCGAGGGGGGACTTGAACCCCCATGCCCCGTTAAGGGCACTAGCACCTCAAGCTAGCGCGTCTGCCTATTCCGCCACCCGGACTGGGGTGCTTGGACGAGGGGTGTCCTCGTCGGCTGGACCAGGTTAGCAAACTTCGGGGGGTGGTTGATACGGGGTGGGATGTGGAGGGGGGGTGGGTGGGTGGAGGATGGGGGGTGGTGTCTGTGGAAGGAGGGCTTCGGTGGGTGGGATCAGGGCTGAGGATGAGGTTGTTGGGCTTTGCCGGGATTTGATTCGGATTGATACGACGAACGCGGGGGACAACGCGGGGCCGGGGGAGAGGGTGGCCGCGGAGTATGTGGCGGAGAAGTTGGGGGAGGTGGGGGTTCGGGCTCAGGTGTTGGAGTCGGCCGGTAGGAGGGCCAATGTGGTGGCGCGGGTCGAGGGGGTGGATCCGGGGCGGGACGCGTTGGTGTTGCATGGGCATCTGGATGTGGTGCCGTTCGACGCGGGGGACTGGAAGTTGCATCCCTTGAGTGGGGAAGTGGCGGACGGGTGCGTCTGGGGGCGGGGGGCGGTGGACATGAAGGACATGGACGCCATGATCCTCGCGGTGATGCGGCAGCGGCTCAGTGAGGGGCGGCGGCCGCCTCGGGACGTGGTGTTGGTGTTCACGGCCGACGAGGAGGCGGGGGGCGAGTACGGGGCGCAGTGGCTCGCTCGGGAGCACAGGGAGCTGTTCGAGGGGTGTACCGAGGCGATCGGGGAGGTCGGGGGGTTCAGTGTCTCCGTCGAGGAGGGGCGGCGGCTGTATCTGATCGAGGCGGCGGAGAAGGGCATCGCGTGGATGCGGCTGACGGCGGCGGGGCGCGCGGGGCACGGGTCCATGCTGAACAGTGACAATGCCGTCACCGAGCTGGCCGAGGCGGTCGGGCGGATCGGGCGGTACGAGTGGCCGGTGCGGGTGACGCCGACGGTGCGGGCCTTCTTCAAGGACGCGTTTGACATCGAGATCGACGCGGTGGACGCGGCCGCCGCCGTCAGCAAGCTGGGGCCGCTGGCGCGCATGGTGGGGGCCACGCTGCGGAACACCGCGAACCCGACGATGCTGGCGGCGGGGTACAAGGCGAACGTCATCCCGCAGGTGGCGACGGCCCATGTGGACGGGCGGTTCCTGCCGGGGTACGAGGAGGAGTTCTTCGCGACGATCGACGAGCTGCTCGGGCCGAACGTGACCAGGGAGTTCCTGTACCACGACGTGGCGGTCGAGACGTCGTTCGAGGGGAACCTGGTACGTGCGATGTCGGACGCGCTGCGGGCCGAGGACCCCGAGGCGCGGCCGGTGCCGTACACCCTGTCGGGGGGCACGGACCTGAAGGCTTTCAGCCGGCTCGGTATCAGGGGGTTCGGCTTCGCGCCGCTGCGGCTGCCGGCGGACCTGGACTTCTCGGGGATGTTTCATGGCGTGGACGAGCGGGTTCCGGTGGATTCGCTGCGGTTCGGGGTGCGCGTCCTTGACCGTTTCCTCGACGCGTGCTGACTTGTTGCGGGAAAAGGCGTTGCCGTCACTCCAAGTGCTGCTAACGTGACTTTCCGTTGAGGGGTTGGTCCGAGATCGGCCCTGCGGAAGCTGGGCCGATCGAGGAGTTCGGGGAGGTCACGTGGCACGCATGCCGGATGGGCGGCGGACGGCGGAAGCGCCGTCCGTGGTCCGGCTCGTGCCCGTGACCGCTCCGGGCGATCAGATCCCGGCGGTCGTCACGCGGGTGGCCCGGATGGCGCGGTTCGCGGCCGGCGCCCGGTACGGTCGCTGGCTCGCCGTCGGCGGGCTGATCGCGGTGGGCTGGCTCCTGGCGCTGGTCTTCGGTCTCGGCGCCGGCCCCGCGGCCGCAGCGGTCGTGGAGGCTCACATTCCCGCGGGGCACGTGACCCCCGTCACGGTCGTCGAGGCGGGCGATACCGCCGACGCCGCCGATGCCGGGGGGCCGCGCTCCGCCATCTTCACAACCCCTCATGTCGCGACCGGGCCGGCTTCGGCCGGCGGTTTCCCCACGGTGAGCGACATCGTCCCGGCGGACGCCGGGGCCATCGCGGGGCGTACGGTGGACGGGCTGACCAGCCAATCCACGCCCGCCCCGTCCCCGCCCTCCACCGCCGAGCACTCGGCGGGGGTCTACGGCTTCGTGCCGCGCTACGGCGGGTCCGGCCTTTCGGGGCTCGGTCTGGGGGACGTCGCACGTTCTGTCGTCGTCCCGCGGCCGATGGTCGCCCGGGTCGGCCTGGCGCGTGCCGCCGTCCCGGTCGTCCGCACTGTCGCGGACGATCCTTCCTTCTCTCCTGACTGATCTCACCGCTGCGCCGGTCCGGGCCTGACGTGTGCCGGACGGCCGCCGCGGAGCGTGTCGGCGAACAGCCGGGCTCACTGGAGTCCATCTCGCCCTCTCCGCTCTGGTGAAGTCTCAGTCTCACGTCACAGCAGGTCACAGCGGGTCACGGTGACGACCCCGGAGGAGATCCGGGGGCGGGCCGGGTGAAAGAGTTCGGCGCGGCACGGTGTGAGGTGTGCGGCCGGTCTCGCCAGGCTGATCGCCGTACTGCTCACGATGCGGTCAACGTACCGCCCGTGCTGCGGGCAACCGTCCGCGAGGGCGGCAACCGTCCGCGAGGGCGGCAACCGTCCGCGAGGGCGGCAACCCTTGCGAGGGCGGCAACCCTCCGCGACGGCGGCGAGCGCCGAGGTGCGGTAGCCGTCCGAGGTCTGGGCTGCTTTCGCTCGTGGTGCGGGTGCTGCGTCGTCGTGGTGTGGTTCGCCGCGCTGCCGGCGGTGCGGGCGCCGATGTCGGTCGTGGGTGCGATGTCGTTCCGCTGAAGGTGTGGTCCCGGTCGCGGCGCGGATCCTCGTTCCGGTCGCGGTGCGGTCGTCGTGGGCTGTTCGCCGGGTTCGGGTGCACCGGATGGTTCGCGGCGGCGGTGTGATCGTGGCCCGCTCGTGGCTTGCACAATCTCCCCCCAAGATCAAGGAGCGTTCTGTTATGCGTATGTGGGCGAAAGCCACTGCCCCCGCCTTCCTGGCGGTCGGTGTCATGGCCCTCAGTGGTGGCACGGCTCTGGCCGACACCTCCGGTACCGGTTCGATCGGTGGTGGGAACCAGGTCAACCTGCCCATCAACCTGCCGGTGGACATCAGCGGCAACGCCGCGGCGGTGGCCGGTGAGTCCCGGGCCTCGTCGCAGGGCGGCGCGTCCGTCCAGGGCGGCTCGGGGAGCGTCCCGGGGAGCACCTCGGGGCGGGGCAGCGTGCTCGGCGGCAACCAGGTGAACGCCCCGATCAACGCGCCGATCAACGCGTGCGGCAACGCCGTCTCGCTGTTCGGGCGGTCGGACGCCCGCTGCCGGGGCGGTGCGGCGGTGAAGCGGTCCGGCGCCGGCGGCACGGGCGGCAACCGTACGGACGGGCGCAGCAGCGTGCTCGGCGGCAACCAGGTGAACGCGCCGATCAACGCGCCGATCAACCTGTGCGGGAACTCCGTCGCGGTGTTCGGCGAG
This sequence comes from Sphaerisporangium sp. B11E5, assembly GCF_039871875.1. Classification (NCBI taxonomy): domain Bacteria; kingdom Bacillati; phylum Actinomycetota; class Actinomycetes; order Streptosporangiales; family Streptosporangiaceae; genus Sphaerisporangium; species Sphaerisporangium sp. B11E5. Next base: position 71,298 of record NZ_JBDPMD010000007.1, read on the forward strand.
GCCACCGCGGGCTGCGTCGGCGGTGCCGTCGTCAAGGGCGGCGGCGCGAGCGGGGCGGGTGGCAACCGGACGTCCGGGCGGTCGTCCGTGCTCGGTGGCAACCAGGTGGTCGCGCCGGTGACCGCGCCGATCAACATCTGCGGCAACTCGGTCGCGCTGCTCGGCGACGCGTTCTCGGCGTGCCGCGGCGGCGCCAAGGTCAAGGGCGGCAACGGCGGGTACGTCGGTGGCGCGGCCGGGCGCGGAGTGGGTGGCAACTCCACCGACGGGCGGCACAGCGTCGGGGGCGGCAACCAGGTCGTGGCGCCGATCACGGCGCCGGTGCTCGTGTGCGGCAACGTGATCGGTGGCGGGCGGCAGCGCTGCGAGGGCGGCGTGCACGTCCCGCCGGCGGGCAGCGGGAGCGGGGCCGGAGGCAACCGGACGTCCGGGCGGTCGTCCGTGCTGGGCGGCAACCAGGTCGTGGCGCCGATCGCCGCCCCGGTCAACGTCTGCGGCAACGCGGTCGCGGTGGTGGGCGACGCTTTCGCCTGGTGCCGCGGCGGGGCCTCGGTGCGGCGGGGCGGCGGGGCGAACGCCGGCGGGAACAGCACCTCCGGGCGGTCGTCGGTGCTCGGGGGCAACCAGGTCGTGGCGCCGATCGCCGCGCCGGTCAACGTGTGCGGCAACGCGGTGGCGGTGCTCGGGGACGCGGCCGCCGGATGCCTCGGCGGCGCGAGCGTCGGCCACAACGGCGGCGGGCACGGGTACGCGCGGAGCTCGGGGGCGGTGACGGAGAGGCAGGCCGGGGAAGGGCTGCTGCCTGTGCTGCCGCTGGCGCCCGAGCGGCGTGCCTCGGCCACTCACCAGCAGGCGGGGAACCCTCTGCCGCCCGGCGGGGAGAAGCCGGTTCTGCCGGAGCTTCCCGTCGTTCCCGGCCAGAAGGCCGGGGTCCCGGTGGGCGGGGATCCGCTGGCTCCCGTCAAGAACGTCGTCGACGGCACTCCGGTGGGAGGGCTGGTCAAGAACGACTCCCTGGGCGATCTGCCGGTGGGGAAGGCCGGGCTGATGAGCGCCGAGCAGCCGCTCGGGGTCGTGGGCATGAACGCTGCCTCGCTGGCCGCGCTGCTCGGGGGTGCCGTGTTCGCCGCGGCGGCCATGGTGTTCGCGGCCGGTCGGCGGCTGCGCCTGCGCCGCAGGTGAGCTGAGGCGGTCCCTCGGACCGGGAACTCCCGGTCCCCATGGACGCTCCGCCGTCGCGGGTCCTGGTGCCTGGTGATGCTGGGCTCACCTTGAGCCGGGGCTCGCACGGCGGAGCACAAGAGCTTTGCCCGCTTCCGGGGGCGCGGCCCGGGGCGGGCAAAGCCATGTCCGGGTTTGTTCATGAGCGGCCGGTCTTCCGTACGGTGCCGGGTTCGCCGTGCCGCGGCGCGCTGTCTGCGGCTGGACCGGGTGACGCCGTCGCGGCGCCGGGGGTCTGTCTCGGCCCAAGCGGGCCGGCGCGGGCGGGCGGTGGCCGGTTTCTCGCCGTATGGAGGCGCCGGGTTCGCCGTGCCACGTCTCGCCGTCGCGGCGCCGATCGAGGGAAGTGGAGAGGCGGGTCGAACGGCCCGTCGGTTGGTGCGGCCCGTCAGTCGGTGTGGCCCCGTCAGTCGGTGTGGCCCCGTCGGCCGGTGTGGCCCCGTCGGCCGGTGTGGCATGTCGGCCGGTGCGGTCTCTCGGCCGGTGTGGCCCGTCGGCCGGTGCGGTCTCTCGGCCGGTGTGGCCCGTCGGCCGGTGCGGTCTCTCGGCCGGTGTGGCATGTCGGTCGGTGTGGTGGGTTGGCGTTGTGGAGTGGGGTGGGGAAGAAAGTGGGGGCGGTGGGGGTTGGAAGGGGGGGAGCGTGCGGGGTGGGGTGGGGTTACAGTGGGGGCGGTGCGGGTCAGAGGGTGCTGGCTACTCTGAGGATCTTTCGGCGTAGTCGGACGTGCCTGCGGCCGTCGGGGTACAGGCGCAGGCGGTCGAGCTCCCAATGTCCGTATTCGGCATGCTCGGTGAGGACCCGCCGAGCGGTTTCCCGGGTGGTCCCGCGCGGGAGATACAGGTCCAAATAGGAGTATTCGAGCACTGCGATTAGTCTCCGGAAGGGTATGCAAGGGGACGCTGGCACTGTCTGGGCTCTATTCTGCGTCCTCGTGGGTATCGGGTCCAGGTAGGTGGAACGCCGGCAAGTGACCTGGTAGTCCGACGGGGTGAGGAATCCGGCGACGGGTTACCTTCATGCCTGTGCGGGATCGCCGGCAACGCGCGGACCGCGCAAGCGGGCCGGGCCGATCCGGCTCGGGAACGACAGCGAACAGCGAGGTAGGAAGCAGCGTGCCAGCCAACAACGGCAACGCCGGCGGAACCCGCCTGGTGATCGTGGAGTCGCCTGCCAAGGCGAAGACCATCGCCGGGTACCTCGGGCGCGGCTACATCGTGGAGTCCAGCATCGGTCACATCCGTGACTTGCCGGAGCGGGCCGATGACATTCCCGAGAAGTTCAAGAGCGAGGCATGGGCCCGCCTCGGGGTGAACGTGGACCATGAGTTCGAGCCGCTTTATGTCGTCAACCCGGACAAGAAGTCCCAGGTGTCCAAGCTCAAGCAACTCCTCAAGGACGCCGACGAGCTTTACCTGGCCACTGACGAGGACCGGGAGGGCGAGGCCATCGCCTGGCACCTCCAGGAGGTCCTGAAGCCGAAGGTGCCGGTGCACCGCATGGTGTTCCACGAGATCACCCCTCAGGCGATCCAGGACGCCGTGTCCAACCCCCGTTCGCTGAACCTCCGCCTGGTGGACGCCCAGGAGACCCGCCGCATCCTCGACCGTCTGTACGGCTACGAGGTCAGCCCGGTGCTCTGGAAGAAGGTCAAGCCCCGCCTGTCCGCCGGCCGCGTGCAGTCGGTGGCCACCAGGCTGGTGGTGGAGCGGGAGCGCGAGCGCATCGCGTTCACCTCGGCCGCCTACTGGGACCTCGCGGCCCTGTTCGACGTGGGCCGCGACGAGGACCCGCGCAGCTTCAACGCCACCCTGACCGGCGTGGACGGCCGGCGGGTGGCCCAAGGCCGCGACTTCGCCACCACGGGTGCCCTGAAGTCCGCCGACGTCCTCCACCTGGACGAGCAGGCCGCCCGCGCCCTGGCCACGCGCCTTGAGGGCGCGGCCTACAGCGTGACGTCGGTCGAGAGCAAGCCGTACACCCGCCGTCCGTACGCCCCGTTCCGCACCACCACGCTGCAGCAGGAGGCCAGCCGCAAGCTCGGTTTCTCCGCCAAGTACACGATGCAGGTGGCGCAGAAGCTGTACGAGAACGGCTACATCACCTACATGCGTACCGACAGCACCACCCTGTCGGAGACCGCCCTGGCCGCCGCCAGGAGCCAGGCTGTGCGGCTCTACGGTGCCGAGTACGTCCCGGACAAGCCCCGGGTGTACGCGAGCAAGGTGAAGAACGCCCAGGAGGCCCACGAGGCGATCAGGCCCTCTGGGGACGAGTTCCGCACGCCGGGCGAGACCGGCCTGTCCGGCGACATGGTGCGGCTGTACGAGCTGATCTGGCAGCGCACGGTGGCGTCCCAGATGAAGGACGCCACCGGCGAGTCGGTGAGCGTGCGCATCGCCGGCACGTCCAGCACCGGCGAGCGGGTGGAGTTCGGCGCGTCGGGCCGCACGATCACCTTCTACGGCTTCCTCAAGGCGTACGTCGAGGCCACCGACGACCCGTCGACCGACCGGGACGACTCGGTGAGCCGTCTGCCGAACCTCGCCGAGGGCGACCCGCTGACGGCGCTGGAGCTGTCCGCCGAGGGCCACTCCACCCGGCCGCCGTCGAGGTTCACCGAGGCGTCGCTGGTCAAGGAGCTGGAGGACCGCGAGATCGGCCGGCCGTCGACGTACGCGTCGATCATCGGAACGATCCTCGACCGCGGCTACGTCTTCAAGAAGGGCACCGCGCTGGTGCCGTCCTTCCTGGCGTTCGCGGTGGTCAACCTGCTGGAGCGCCACTTCGGCCACCTGGTGGACTACGACTTCACCGCCGAGATGGAGAAGGTCCTCGACGACATCGCCAACGCCCGCGCGGAACGGGTGCCCGAGCTGCGCCGTTTCTATTACGGCGAGCAGGGGGACGGCCTGAAGGAGCTGGTCAGCGACCTCGGCGAGATCGACGCCCGCGAGATCAGCTCTTTCGCGATCAAGGACACGGACATCGTGATCCGGGTCGGCCGCTACGGCCCGTACCTCGATCGCGACGGGGCCCGGGTGAACGTTCCCGAGGACCTCGCGCCGGACGAGCTGACCGCCGAGAAGGCGGAGGAGCTGTTCAACCAGCCCAGCGGGGAGCGTCTGCTCGGCCCGGACCCGGTGAGCGGGCGTACGGTCGTGGCCAAGACCGGGCGTTTCGGGCCGTACGTCACCGAGGTGGTGCCCGACGACGAAGCCCCTGCGGACGGCAAGAAGCGTGCCAAGAAGGACGCCAAGCCGCGCACCAGTTCGTTGCTCAAGTCGATGTCCCTGGACACCGTCACCCTTGAGGACGCGCTGAAGCTGCTGTCGCTGCCGCGTGTGCTGGGCGAGATCGACGGCGAGGAGGTCACCGCGCACAACGGCAAGTTCGGGCCGTACATCAAGAAGGGCACGGACTCGCGGTCGCTGGCCTCGGAGGACGAGCTGTTCACGATGACGGTCGAGCAGGCCAAGGAGCTGTTCGCCCAGCCCAAGCAGCGCGGCCGCCGGGCCGCCGCCGCGCCGCCGCTGCGGGAGCTCGGCGCCGACCCGGTCTCCGGCAAGCCCGTGGTGGTCAAGGAGGGCCGGTTCGGGCCGTACGTGACCGACGGGGAGACCAACGCGTCGCTCCGCAAGGACGACTCGGTGGAGCAGATCACCATCGAGCGGGCCGCCGAGCTGCTCGCCGATCGTCGTGCCCGCGGGACCACGACCAAGCGTCCCCCGGCCAAGACGGCGGCCGCCAAGGGCGGTGCCAAGGCGGGCACGAAGACGAGCACGAAGACCGGTGCCAGGGCAGGCACCAAGTAACCAAGAAACAACGAAACGGCCATTACCGAAATTTCGGTAATGGCCGTTTCGTTGGCGTGGCCCTCAGGGGCCCGAAAAGGCTCAGGCGAACAGCGTGCGCCCCCAATAGTCCCCCGCGTCCCGCAGCCCCGGCGGGCAGGCGAACAATCCGCTGGAGACATGCTTGATGTACTCGTTGAGCACGTCCTTGCGCGCCAGTTCCCGCTGGATCGGCACGAAATGGGTACGCGGGTCGCGCTGGTAGGCGATGAAGAACAGCCCGGCGTCCAGGCGCCCGAGCCCGTCCGAGCCGTCCACGAAGTTGTAGCCGCGCCGCAGCAGCCGCGCCCCGCCGTGGGTGGTCGGGTGGGCCAGCCTGATGTGCGCCTCCATCGCGATCACCGGCTCGCCGTCCGGTCGCTTGGCGGCGAAGTCGGGCTCGTCGAACTCGCCCTTCTTGCCGAGCGGCGCTCCGGCGCCCTTGTCCCTGCCGAAGATCAGTTCCTGCTCGCTGAGCGAGGTGCGGTCCCAGGTCTCGATGTTCATGCGGATCTTGCGGGTGACCAGGTAGCTGCCGCCGGCCATCCAGGCGGGCCCGTCGCCGGGCGCCACCCACACGTGGTCCCGGAGCATCGCGGTGTCCTCCAGCTTGACGTTGGAGGTGCCGTCCTTGAACCCCATGAGGTTGCGCGGGGTCGCCTGGGCGCGTGAGGTGGACGAGGTGCGGCCGAAGCCGAGCTGCGACCACCGCACCGACACCTTGCCGAAGCCGATGCGGGCGAGGTTGCGTACGGCGTGCACGGCGACCTGGGGGTCGTGGGCGCAGGCCTGGACACAGATGTCGCCGCCGGAGATCTCCGGCAGCAGGGCGTCGCCGGGGAAGTGCGGCAGGTCGGCCAGCGCGGCGGGTTTCTTGGCGGCGAGGCCGAACCGGTCGTCGAACAGCGAGGCCCCGAAGCCGATGGTGAGCGTCAGCCCGGACGCGGGCAGGTCGAGGGCCTCGCCGGTGTCGTCCGGCGGGGCCTCGGGGTGGCCGCCGACCGCGCCGAACGTGCCGGCGTCCTTGCCCTGGGTCATGCGGGCCGCGGCGGCCGTCCACTCCTGGAGCATCTCGACCAGTTCGGCGCGGTCCTTGGTGATCACGTCGAAGGTGATGAAGTGGAGACGGTCCTGGGCGGGCGTGACGATGCCCGCCTGGTGGTCGCCGTAGAAGCTCACCGGGTCGGACGTGGACGCCGCCGCGGCGGGCGGCGGCCCTTCGAGGACGCTGCGGGCCGCCAGGGCACCGGCCCCGGCGGCGGCCACGCCGGCCGCGCCGAGGCCGAACAGCTTGCGGCGGTTGATCCCGGTCATGGGGCACCCACCTCCACGGTCACTGGGCCACCACCGCGGCCACCTTGCTGATCGGCTCGGCGAGCGCGTTGATGGCGTCGGACAGTTCCTTCAGGTCGGTCTTGGACAGCTCGGTGTGGAGCTTCCAGCCGTCACCCTTCTGGTGCTTGCCGAGGGTCGCCTCGGCGGCGGCGAACTTCTCGTTCAGCGTCTTGGCCAGGGCCGGGTCCCGCTCGTCCAGCACGGGGCGCAGCGCGGCGACGGCCGCCTGCGAGCCCTCCAGGTTGGCGGCGAAGTCCCACAGGTCGGTGTGGGAGTAGCGGTCCTCCTCACCGGTGATCTTGCCGGTGGCGACCTCGTCCAGCAGCTCCTTGGCGCCGGTGGCGAGCTTGAGCGGCGAGAGCTCCTCGCTGTTGGCCAGCTCGACGATCTTCTTGACGTCGGCCATCAGCTTGTCGGCGAGCGGGCCGTCCTTGCTGATGTCCTTCTCCACCCACAGATCCTTCTCGATCTTGTGGAAGCCGGTCCACTCGGCGCCGGGCTCGACGCCGTCCTCGCGGGCGTCGATGGCCGGGTCGAGGTCGCCGAACGTCTCGGCCACCGGCTCGATGCGCTCCCAGTAGGTGCGCGACACCGGGTACAGGGCCTTGGCCTTGTCGATGTCGCCCGCCTTGACGGCGTCCACGAACTCCTGGGTCTTGACCAGCAGCGCGTCAGTCTGGCTCTTGACGTAGCGGCCGTAGTCCTTGGCCGCCTGGGCGAGCTTGGCGTCGTCGGACAGCTTCACGGCGGTGCCGCTGACCTTCAGCGGGCCGCGGATGCCCTTGCCGATCATGCCGGGCTTGCACGCGGTCTCGTACGTCCCCGCGGGCAGCTCGATGATCACCTCGCGGGTGAGGCCGGGCACGATGTTCTCCACCTCGCCCATCACCCGCTCGCCCGCGGCGTAGACGTAGAACTCGGTGACCTTGGTGCCGTTGTTGGTGACCGCGAACGTCGAGGTGCCGGCGGGCAGCGACGTGGAGCCGACCTCGCAGGTGGTGTCGGTGGCGGCCACGGCGATCTTGCCGGGCTTGCCTCCCGCCTGAGCGGCCGTACCGCCCTCGCCTCCCGGCGACGAGCAAGCGGCGAGTCCGGCCAGGGCCAGGGCGCCCGCGGTGAGTGCAAGGGGCGTACGCATGGTTCTCCAGTTCACGGTGTTCGCGGTGGCCGCGCCCGTCTGCTGCGGCCGGTGGTGGGAGGTTCGAGGTTCAGGACGAGGCGGCGGCCGGCGCCTTGGCGGGTGTGGCGCCGGGCCTGTTGCGCGCCGGGAGCAGGAAGAGCGTCAGGACCGGCACCAGGTAGGCGACCCACGCGATCATCTCGAGGATCGTCGGCTGGGGAGTGAAGTTGAACATGCCGCTGAGCAGCGTCGTGTACCAGGCGTCCGGGGGCAGCACGCCGCTCAGGTCGAACGCCGGGGAGGTGAACACGGTGATCACGCCGGCCTCGAACAGGTCGTGCACGCCGTACTTGAAGATGCCCGCGGCGACCAGGATCAGCAGCAGGCCGGTCCAGGTGAAGAACTTGGCGAGGTCGATGCGCACGGCGCTGGCGTACAGGGCCCAGCCGAGCACCACCGAGGTGGCGAGGCCGAGCAGGATGCCGGTGAGCGGTGCCGCGCTGGTGGTGGCGCCCTGGGCGGCGGCGAAGAACAGCAGGGCCGTCTCCAGGCCCTCGCGGGCGACGGCGAGGAAGGCCATGACCACCACGGCGGTGGAGCCGAGCTTGATCGCGTCGCTCAGCTTGGCCTTCAGCTCCCCGGACAGGCGGCGGGCCGCCGAGCGCATCCAGAAGATCATGAAGGTGACGAAGACGGTGGCGGCGATGGAGGCGACGGCGTCGAACAGCTCCTGCTGGCGGTAGTCGAGCTGGGCGGCGGTGAACGTGAGCAGCGCGCCGAAGCCGACCGAGAGGGCGACCGCGGCCGCGACACCGGCCCAGACCAGGGGGAGCCGGTCGCGGCGGTCGCTCTTGACCAGGAATGCGATGAGGATGGAAACGACGAGGGTCGCCTCCAGGCCCTCCCGCAACCCGATGAGATAGCTGGCGAACACCCGGTCCCCCTACGACATGCTTAGCCTTACCTTAATTAGGGCAGGTTAACCTTAGCGTGGCAAGGGCTTTGACCTCAGGCGGGGGGCTTGATCAGCGTCGGGACCGCTCCGGAGCTATGACTTTCCGGTGCATAGTGTCTCCACCGTCGGGTCAACTGGTAATACCCTCGGGGGTGGAACAGGTGGACGATTCCGACCTGTGCTGACTCCCTCCCCGCCCGGCGAGCACCTGGATACGCTGACATCATGACCACGTCCGGCCGGTCCGCTCCGCGGCGCAAACCCCCCCACGTGCTGGCGAACGCCCCCTTCCGCCGGTTGTGGACGGCCATGATGGTGTGCAGCCTGGGAGACTGGCTCAACATCATCGCGATCACCGCGTTCGCGGCCTACCTCACCCGCGGGTCCGGCTACCAGGCGCAGAGCCTCGCCATCGGCGGCGTCTTCGTCGTCAAGATGCTCCCGGCCATCGTGCTCGGGCCGCTCGCGGGCGCGTTCGCCGACCGGTTCGACCGCCGCCTCACGATGTTCGCCAGCGACCTGCTGCGGTTCGCGCTGGTGCTGTCCATCCCGGTGGTCGGCAGCTACCAGTGGATCATCATCGCGACGTTCCTCGTCGAGTGCGTGAACCTCTTCTGGGTGCCCGCCAAGGACGCCACCGTGCCGAACCTCGTGCCGAAGGAGCGGCTGGAGGAGGCCAACCAGCTCAACCTGCTGGTGACGTACGGCACCGCGCCCGTCGCCGCGGCCCTGTTCGCCGTGCTGTCGCTGATCGTCGAGCTCACCGGGCAGGCCGTGCCCAGCCTCACGTGGGAGCCCGCGCGGCTGGCGCTGATCGTCAACGCCGTGGCGTACCTCGTGTCCGCGTTCCTGATCTTCACGCTGACGGGCATCCCCAAGGGGCACGCCGAGCGGGTCGCCGCGCCGTCGGTGCTGCGGCAGATCATCGACGGCTGGCGGTACGTCGGCGCCAACCGCATGGTCCGCGGCCTGGTCATCGGCATGCTGGGGGCCTTCGCGGCGGGCGGCGCCGTCATCGGCGTGGCCAAGGTGTACGTCGTCTCGCTCGGCGGGGGCGACGCCGCGTACGGCACGGTGTTCGCCGCCGTCTTCGTCGGCATGGGGCTCGGCATCTTCTTCGGGCCGCGGGTGCTCAGCGAGCTGTCGCGGCGGCGGCTGTTCGGTCTGGCGATCGTCACGGCCGGCGTGGTGCTGGCCGGCATCGCGCTCATCCACAACCTCGTCATCCTGGTGCTGCTGACGGTGGTGCTCGGGGCCTGCGCGGGCATCGCGTGGATCATCGGGTACACCATGATCGGCCTGGAGGTCGAGGACGCCATCCGCGGCCGCACCTTCTCGTTCCTGCAGTCCCTGGCCCGGGTCACGCTGCTGCTGGTCGTCGCCATCGCGCCGGCCCTCGCGGGCCTGTTCGGCGAGCACATGTTCTCGGTCGGGGCGGGCATCGTCTACCGGTTCGACGGGCCCAACCTGGTCATGCTGGTGGGCGGGCTGCTCGCCGTGATCGTCGGGGTGCTGGCGCTGCGCCACATGGACGACCGGCGGCACGTCCCGCTGCGGGCCGACCTGCTTGCCGCGCTGCGCGGCGAGCGGTTCGTGCCCGAGACGGCCGAGCAGGCGCGCGGCATGTTCATCGCCTTCGAGGGCGGCGAGGGGTCGGGCAAGACCACGCAGTCGCGGCTGCTCGCCATCTGGCTGCGCGACCAGGGGTTCGACGTCGTGCAGACCCGCGAGCCCGGGTCCACCAAGGTCGGCATGCGGCTGCGCGCCATCCTGCTCGACTCCGCGCACCAGGGGCTGTCCGCGCGGGCCGAGACCCTGCTGTACGCGGCGGACCGGGCCGAGCACGTCGAGAAGGTCATCCGCCCGGCGCTGTACCGGGGGGCGATGGTGGTCTCCGACCGGTACGTCGACTCCTCGCTGGCCTACCAGGGGGCGGGGCGGGAGCTGGAGCCGCAGGACGTCGCCAAGGTGAACTCCTGGGCCACCGGCGGGCTGGTGCCCGACCTGACGGTGCTGATCGACGTGCCGCCGCCGGTGGGGTTGTCGCGGTTCGCCTCGCCGGCCGACCGCATCGAGTCCGAGCCGCTGGACTTCCACGAGCGGGTGCGGCGGGAGTTCCGGGCGCTGGCCGCGGCCGACCCCGACCGGTACTTCGTGGTGGACGGGCTGCGCACCCAGGAGGAGATCGCGGTGCTGATCCAGGACCGGGTGCGCGACATCCTGCCGGACCCCGTGCCGCAGGAGACCGAGGCGATCACCGGCACCATGCCCATCATCCGCGACTGACGGTTGTCCACAGGCGGGGCCCGCGGCCTCGCGCCTGGGGCTAACCTGGCGTGCGTGACAGTCTTCGACGACCTCGTGGGGCAGGACCGCGCGGTGGACGTGCTCCGGCAGGCCGCCGCCGCGGGCGCCGAGGTCCTCGCCGGGGGGCGCGGCGCGGGCATGACGCACGCGTGGCTGTTCACCGGGCCGCCGGGGTCCGGGCGCACCGAGGCCGCGCAGGCGTTCGCGGCGGCGTTGCTGTGCTCGTCCGGGGGGTGCGGGCACTGCGAGCTGTGCCATCAGGTGGCCGTCGGGTCCCATCCCGATGTCGAGACCGTGCGGCCGCAGGGGTTGTCGTACGGCGTGAAGGAGACCCGTGAGCTGGTGCTGCGGGCGGCCGGGGCACCGACGCTCGGGCGGTGGCGGGTCATCCTGTTCGAGGACGCGCAGCGGGCCACCGAGGCCGCGGCCAACGCGCTGCTGAAGGCCATCGAGGAGCCGCCGCCGCGCACGGTCTGGCTGCTGTGCTCGCCGTCGCCGGACGACATGATGATCACCATCAGGTCCCGGTGCCGCGTGGTCACCCTGCGCACGCCCTCCACCGAGGCCGTGGCCCACGTGCTCGCCACCCGCGAGAACGTCACGCCGGAGCTGGCCGCGTTCGCCGCGCGCGCCGCGCAGGGGAACGTGAGCCGTGCCCGCCGTCTCGCGCTGGACGACGAGGTGCGGCGGCGGCGCGAGGCCGTGTTGTCCCTGCCGCGCTCCCTCACCGGTCTCGGGGCGTGCGTTGACGCGGCGGAGCGGCTGGTCAAGACGTCCGCCGAGGACGCCGAGGAGGCCACGACCCGGCTCAACGAGGCCGAGACCACGGAGCTGCGCAAGATCTACGGCGAGGGTTCCTCCGGCAAGGGGCTCAACAAGGGGCTGGTCCGGGGCGGTGCCGGCGCCGTCAAGGAGCTGGAGGACCGGCAGAAGTCCCGCGCCACCCGCGTACGCCGCGACTCCCTGGACCTCGCGCTGCTCGACCTCGCCGCGTTCTACCGCGACGTCCTGGCCGTACAGCTCGGCGCCGTGGTCGAGCTGTCCACCGAGGACCGCCGGGCCGACCTCGACGCCCTGGCCCGGGCGTCCATTCCGGAGGACACACTGCGGCGCATCGACGCCATCATGGTGTGCCGCGAGCGCCTTGAGGCCAACGTCAACCCGCAGATGGCGCTGGAGTCCATGACGATCAGCCTGTGGAAGCCCCGCCTCTGACGCCGAGGCGTTCCATCGGCTCGCCGGCCACGTGTGGCCCGTCGCCCCTCTATGAGTTGGTCCCGTGCGCCACGGGCGGCCGGCCCGGTGGCGGACCTGAATGCCCGGCCCTGTGGCGCACCTGGGCGTCCGGCCCGATGGTGAACCCGGACGCCGCCCTGTGCCTTACACGCCCGCCTCCCCTAGCGACGACGGTCGTTTTATGGGCCGATGCCGCCTCTGCGCGTAGGGTGGGCGGCAACGCATCGGCATGGGCCGTATCGGCAAGGAGCGGAGGCGTTCGCGTGGGCATGATGATGGCGGTGAGCTTCACCCGATATGGGCGGCTCTACTATCTCGATCCCGGCGGACACAGCCCCAAGGTCGGCGACAAGGTCCTGGTGCCCACCGACGCCGGTCCCGAGGTCGCCGAGTGCGTCTGGGCGCCGCAATGGGTCAGCGACGACGTCGAGGGCCTGCCCGTCTGCGCCGGGATCGCCGCCGAGGAGCAACTGGAGCGCGACGAGACCAACCGCCGCCGCCGCGCCGAGGCCCGCAGTGTGTCCAAACGCCTCATCCGGCGGCACGAGCTACCCATGAAAGTCGTCGGCGTCGACTACCTGGACGCCGACAACGTCTACACCGTCTACTTCTCCGCTCCCCACCGCGTCGACTTCCGCGCTCTGGTCCGCGACCTCGCCCGCAACCTGCGTGCCCGGGTGGAGCTGCGGCAGATCGGCCCCCGCGACGAGGCCCGCCTGCAGGGCGGCATCGGCCCCTGCGGGCGGGATCTGTGCTGCGCCACGTTCCTCAAGGACTTCGAGCCGGTGTCCGTCCGCATGGCCAAGGACCAGGACCTCCCCGTCAATCCCCTGCGCATCGCCGGGGCGTGCGGCCGCCTGATGTGCTGCCTGAAGTACGAACACCCCCTGTACCAAGAGTTCCGCGCCGGCGCCCCCCGCGTCGGCGTCACCGTCGACACCCCCGAGGGCCAGGGCACCGTCGTCGGCCACAACGTGCCGTCCGACTCGGTCGTCGTCCGCCTGGAGGACGGCGGCCGCCGCTGCGCCTGCTCGCGGGCGGACGTCTGCGCGCCGCGTAAGCAGCATGACGAAAGATATGGAGGACAGACGGCCGCCGAGGAGTGAAAGCGCACGTCGGAGGGGTACTACCTAAGAGCCGTGGCGTTGATCTGGGCCACGGTTACACCGAATCGGGGGATAAGGTGGTCGGCGCATGACGCGCTGGACAAGTGTGGGCCGGACCAGACATACGGCCGCCGCTCTCACAGCGGCGGCACTGCTCGTCCCGGCGTGCTCGGCACAGGGCGACGCGAACCCGCCGGGCGATCCTCCCGCCGCCACCGCCCGGAACGACGCCCCCTCAGCCGCCCTGGCGACGTACTACTCCCAGAAGATCAACTGGACGTCCTGCCGCGAAGGCTTCCAGTGCGGCAAGGTCAACGTCCCCCTCGACTACGCGGACCCCGGCGGCGAACGCATCCAGATCAGCGTGATCCGCCTGCCCGCCACAGGCCGGCGGATCGGCTCCATCCTCCTCAACCCCGGCGGCCCCGGCGGCTCCGGCATCGAATACGCCCGCGCCGCCAAAACCGTGCTGACCCCCGCCATCCTGTCCCGCTTCGACGCCGTGGGCTTCGACCCCCGCGGCGTAGGCGAGTCGGCCCCCGTCCACTGCCTGACCGGCCCCCAGCTCGACCGTTTCATCGGCCTCGACGGCACCCCCGACACCTCGGCCGAGGTCGACGCCCTGGCCGCGGGCGCCAAGGAGTTCGCCGAAGGTTGCCAGGCGAAATCCGCGAAACTCCTCCCGCACGTCAGCACCGCCGACGCCGCCCGCGACATGGACATCCTCCGCGCCACCCTGGGCGACGCGGGCCTGACCTACTTGGGCAAGTCCTACGGCACCTACCTGGGCGCCGTCTACGCCGACCTGTTCCCCAAGAAGGTCCGCGCCCTGGTCCTGGACGGCGCCGTGGACCCCGCACTCCCCCCCGTCCCCGACGTCAACGCCGCCCAGGCGAGAGGCTTCCAGACGGCCCTGCGCTCCTTCCTGGCCAACTGCTTCACCCACACCTCCTGCCCCTTCCCGTCCAAGGACATGGACGAATCCCAGTCCCGCATCGCCGCCATGCTCAAGAAAGCCGACCAGACCCCCCTGCGCAACAGCACCGGCGACACCCGCACGATCGACGAATCCTGGGCCACCCTGGGCGTGGTCACCGCCCTCTACGACAAACGCTCCTGGCCGATCCTGCGAGTAGCCCTCTCCCAAGCCTTCCAAGGCGACGGCACCACGCTCCTCCGCCTCGCCGACATCCTGGTGGACCGCCGCCAAGACGGCACCTACAGCAACCAGACCGAAGCCAACATGGCCATCAACTGCGTGGACCACCCCTACCCCACGACCATCGAGGCGTACGAGCAAGCGGCCGCCACCGCCCAGAAGGAATCCCCGTTGTTCGGCGCCTACGTGATGTGGGGCTCCCTCCCCTGCAAGTACTGGCCCGTCCCCTCAGAAGGCACCGACAAGCCCCTGAAAGCCGAAGGCGCCCCACCCATCCTGGTAGTAGGCACCCAACGCGACCCCGCAACCCCATACCAATGGGCCCAGGCCCTGGCCACCCAGCTCTCCTCCGGCGTCCTCCTGAGCTACGACGGCGACGGCCACACCGCCTACCGCACCAACAGCTCCTGCATCGACAAGGCCGTAGACACCTACCTGATCAACCAAACTCCCCCAAAACCCAACACCCTCTGCCCCAAAGTAACCTAACCAAGATCCACAGTCCCGCCACCCGACCAGAACCTGTAGACTTCCACACGCTACGGCCTAGCCGCAGCCCGCCGCCTTAGCTCAGTCGGCCAGAGCGACGCACTCGTAATGCGTAGGTCAAGGGTTCGATTCCCTTAGGCGGCTCCACTCCGACCAGCGCGCCCCTTGATCACAGAGGCGCGCTGTCGTCGTTTCACGGCCTTCCAGGCGGTGTGAGCGTCGGCCGCGTCCTCGGGCGCAGGCTCGGGGCCTGGAGGCATGCGGAGGTAGGCGCACAGCACGTCGATGCACATCTGCCGACCGCCCACCCAATCGTCGGCCAGCGCGGCCAGGGCGTGTATCCCGGCCGGACGCACGGCGGTCCTCACGTAGAGCATCGGTACCGGCGCGTCGGGTGATCGTCCTCGGTGGCCTGCGCGCGGAGTATCCACCGATCGAGAGGACAGGACCCCCATGACCCTCACCTCCGGGTGGCCCCGCTGATCTAGTGTGAGCGGATGCGGCGTAGCGAGTGGCCTGACCTGCCCCAGCAGGTGCGTGCCGCCGTCCAGGACCACACCGGCCCGGTCGCGGGCAGCGTGCCGGTGGAGCGTGGCGAGCACGCCGACTTCCGGGCCGTGCTGGACGCCGAGGGCGGCCGGGTGTTCGTCAAGGGCATGCGGACCGCCGACCGCACGGCGGACCTGGTGGCGCTACGCCGCGAAGCACGCATCAACCCGCACGTGACCCACCTGGCGCCGTACGTGCTGTGGGAGGTGGAGGCCGGCGGCTGGCTGCTGGCCGGGTTCGAGTACGTCGCCGGCCGCCACCTCGAATACGCTCCCGGGTCGCCCGACCTTGAGCACCTGGCGCTCGTGGTCGAGCGCCTGGGCGCGACCCCCACCCCTGCGGGGATGACGCTGCAGGTGGAGCAGCGGTGGCCGGACGAGCCGGACCTGTCCCCGCTCGCCGGCGAGCGGCATCTGCTGCACACCGATCTGAACCCGGGGAACCTGCTCGCTACCGAGGCCGGCCGGGTGTACGTGGTCGACTGGGGTCACGTGACCCGGGGCGCGGCGTGGCTGGAGCAGGGCCTGCTGATCCCGTGGCTGATCCAGGCCGGGCATGCCCCGGTGCAGGCGGATGAGTGGCTGAGCCGCTTCCGGGCCTGGCGCACGGCCGACTCGGCCGCGGTGGATCTGTTCAGCAAGGTGAACGCGGACCGCTGGGCCCGCCTGGCCGAGGAAGGGCCGGCGCGGTGGAGGACGGCGATGGCCGAGGCGACCCGGGCGTGGGCCGAGTACCGCACGTCCGGGTGACGCGCCCGCAGCCCGCGCCGTACCGTGGAGGCATGACCGCCCAGCCCGTCCACCACGAGGACCCCACCGACCCCGAGGTCATCCTCCGCGACCTCCCCCAGCGTGAACGGGACGAGTTTCTGCGCCAGTACCATGCCGCCGTCGAGGCCGCCCACGAGCTGACGGGGTACCGCGCGCTGCGGCAACTGCCGCACCGCTGGAGCCTGGTCGTGGTCGCCGCCAACCAGCCGGGGTACTACGAGGCGATCGAGGACGCCAAGAACGGCGTCGGTGATTACGTGCCCCTGGAGGACGCCCTGGCGGCTGAGTTCGCTCGCCGGCCGTGAGCTACCGCCTGTACCTGTCGGAGCGGGCGCTGTGGAGGCTTCCCCTCCGACGCGCTCAGCGCACTGGGCGAGACGATGGCACTGGTGTGCCGTGACCCCTATGACCCGTTCATCACCATGGCTACGGCCGAGGGCGCCCAGCTACGGCGCGCGGACTTCGGCAAGGGCCGCGGGTTCGTAGACGTTCCTGATCCTGGACGCGGTGGGGGTGGTTCGCGTCGTCGACATCACCTGGGTCGGCTGACGCAGCTGCGGCGGCGGGCTGCGCGGCGGGCATAGGGTGGCGGCGAGGGCCCCGGGCGTGGGGAAGCGCACCGGGGCTCTCGTACGTCCGCCGGTCATTCGGCGAAGCTGTACTGGTCCGTCATGCCGCAAGTGATCACAAGCGCTTGCATCGTGATGTGCAGGGTCGCCGTCGCCGACTGCTGGATGAGTGGATCGGGGCCGGCCGCGAGGTAGTCGCTGATCGTCTCGCGAGTGTTCTTGAGGAGATCCGCACCTAGCCCGTCACGTCCACCAAAGGCGTCCTCCGCCCATCCGTCCACGTCCTCCCCTGGGGTCTGGAAGGCGACCGGCACACTGCGACACCGGCACCATGCCTGAGAACGTCACGACGGGCAGGAGCGCCTGCCGGCAACCGACGATTTGGAGAGCACTCATGAGCGTCTACGATGCCGCCCGCCGCCCCCGCCTATGGCCCTTACGGCCCCTACACCTGTAAGAACAGCCTCGTCTGGCGGGAGGCCACGCCGGGGGATCTCGTCTGCGTGACCCTGGGGAGACGGTCACTCACCTGGCAGGAGAACGCCGACGCCTGGAGGTAACGTCCAGCCCGGCGGCGGCCCTTATGGCCCCGACACGTGTGTGCAGGGGTACGTGTGGCGCGAGACCCGGCCCAGCGACCACGTCTGCGTCCTCCCCGAAATCCGAATGTGGGCCAGACAGGACAACCAGAATGCCGCACTGGGCTACGCGAACCTCGCCGAGATTCCCGCCAACGGCACCTCCGGCGGTTGGGATGGGCAGCGCATGTGGGTGGCGGGCTCGGGGTTCACGCCCAACGGCTCCATCGCCGTCTACGGCTGGTCCAGAAACACCGGCTACATGATCAGAACAGGCCGACCGCTGACCCTCCAGCGCAGCGGCGGCTACCTGCCCACCACCTACTTCACTCCCTCCGGTTGCTTGCTCGACTACCAGCGGACGATGCTGGTCATCACCGTCGACGAGGCGACGGGTCTCGTCCGCAACGCCGGAACGCAGTACATTCCCTGCAGTTGGGCCTGATGCAGACGGTTCCGCTCGGCCGTCGGCCGTCCCACAAGGCCAGGAGGAGGCACTCAGGGGTTGTCCAAGCACGGAATTCCCCTTGTGCTACCAAGCCGCCAGGTTGATCACTTCCGCCTCGCGATCGAGCAAGGTTGCCGTATGGCGTGCGGCTTCCCAAAGATCGTGATTTTTCTTTACAATGGCGAGTTCACCTTCGTGACTGCCCTCGGCGATGACGTCCGGTTGGGCGATCTTGAGGTCAACGTATGCGAGGTAACCTTAGGTGTCCCGCTCACCATGCTCCCTGCCCCCGGGTATCGTGCTCTTGCCATAGAGGCGCCATGTCTAAAGATCAGCACTCCCCGAACCGGAGAACCTTTTTTCAGATCGACCGGCAGAGCGCCACCGCGGCAACCGTCTTAACGGTACGCGGCGATCTGGATCATGGCAGCTTCGCGGCGTTCCAACAGCACATCAACGACCTGTTCACCGAGCCGTCGCCATCGGCCGTGATCATTGATGTGTCCGGGGTGGATTTCTGCGACTCTTCGGGGGTGGCGGCCTTGCTTGCCTGCCACCGGCATCTCGCCCGACAGGGCGGCGAACTGGTGCTGGTCGGCGCCGATGGCAGAGTCGCCCGCTTGCTGGAAATCACCAATCTGGTCCAGCTTTTTCGTCTGTACCCCACGCTGGAACAGGCTCAGGTCTTCCTGGCCGATCAGTGCCGCTTCCCGCAGCCGCCGACCGCTGAGGAGTTCCGCCCTTATAGGGCCTGACCTGGACAGTTGGAGGCGCGGCACGGGCAACTTGTAGAAATGCCCACATCAAGGAGATGGGTGGGTGTGTTGTGCATAAAACCTCATTGGGCATGGGTAAACCACACCGAGGGAGCTACCGTCTCCAGGCCGACGATGGCGAGGGCCGTGATAAGCACGAGCGCGTCGCGGCGGTGAAGTCGGACATCTTCCCAACTTTCCGTTGGTGGTGTGTCACGGGGTCGGCCGAGCAGGAGGTCGTCCCAGAGTCGGCGTGCGTCCCGTTCCCCATGGCCTCGGTGAGGCTTACGGAGCTGCGTCCCCGGGCCAGAGTCATCTGACGGCGTGGGAGCGTGCTCCGGGGCCGGTGGCCCGGACGGCGGCCCAGTCGATGTCCTGCCGGGCGGCCAGTTCGTCCAGGTCGCCTGAGCGGAACAGCGGGACCGCCAGCCGGTGGCTCCGTGGCTGCCACTGACTGTGCACGTGTGTGGACGACGGGCGTGAGCAGTCCGGCCCGCACCAGGTGGGCCAGATCCACGCGGCGGATGCCCAGGTGCGCCGCCGCGGCGTCCGGCGACCTCCGCGGTGGGCAGGGCGCCCCGTCGTCGAACGCTTCGATCGCCCGGCCGCAGTACAGGGCGCATCCCTTGTACTAGCCCACCTGCGGGATCAGTTCCTGGCGGGCGAGCTCGGAGACGGCGTCCGGAGTGCGAGTGGTCAGTTCTTGGGCCATCCGTCGTCGATGTGACCGGTCTTGGTAAGGGTGCGCCAGTCGGCGATCAGGGTTTCAGCCGCATCGATGCGGTGGACGGTGTAGTGGTCGCCGCGGTACCAGACGCACAGGGCGACGCGTTTGCCGTCGTTCTTGAAGTCGCGGCTGATGGTGACCTTCTTCCACTGTTCCTTGATCTGTTCGGAGGTGGTGGTGACCTTCAACTCGTGCTCATAAGCCGAGCTGACCGCGGCGGAGAATCCCTTGTAGGAGAACGCGAGGTCGAGGCTGACGCGGATGTTGGTGGTGTCCTCGACGACCTTCTCGTTGCGGGTGGTCAGCCCGACGTAGGTGTCTTCGGTCTTGGTGTAGTTGTTGTTGCCGGCGTGCTCGTAGTACAGAACTTGCTGCCAGTAGCCGTAGCGCCGCACGATGTAGTAGGGGCTGTGCTTGGCCTGCCAGGTGGTGTCCATGCCGGGATCGTTGATCGCCAGGTAGGGGATGGCGACTTGGCCGATGAGGACCTCTTTGGTGCGCGTATTGGGCCGCTGGAAGCCCTTGAGCCGGTCGACGTCACCGATCTGGGAGGGGTCGGTGTCGATGTGCGCGAGGTTTTCGATCTTGGCCAGGCTCTTGACCTTCTGGAAGGTGAAGCGGGCCAGGGTTTCGTCGTCGTCGCCGACGATCAGGGGCGGGTCGCCTGCCTTCTTGCGACGGACGTTCAGGCTGGTGCCGGCATTGGTGATTTCATAACCGGCGCCGTTGCCGACGATGCTCCAGTGGGTGAGGGTGTTGGCGGCCCAGGCGCGCTGCTGGCCGGAGGTCTCGATTACCAGGTTGGTGTCCGCGACGCCGCTGAGGTTTTCGGGCATCACCAACTCGCCCCGGTCGGCGTTGACGATCCAGTAGGTAGTGCGCGCGCTGTTGATCGGCATCAGGTGGAAGTAGTTGGCGGCCTCGGGCTTGGCGGCCAGGTCGAGCAGGCACTTGGGCAACTCGGGCCGGTACACCCGCACGTTGTGCCCGTCGGCCTGCTTGATCAGGTAAATACCACCCGGCTTGAGCGTGCTGCCGGAGGTTGGGGAGGCGGTGTAGGTCTCGTCGGCTGTCGTCACAGCGCTCTCCTTCAGAGGGATGGAATCACAGGGGGATCTGTCGAGGCCGCTGCCCAGGCCAGTCCCCGAAGAAAGGTTCACCTCCCGTGGGGGTCTGACCTGGCCAGCAAGATGCTCCAGAACAGGCTGGGCGTGGATCGCCGCGTCGGGGGCCAGAGCGGGGAACCCGCTGGGGTGAGAGCCGATGGGGCCGGCGGGTCAGGCGGGTGCCGAGACCGTCGCGGTCACGGAGGCGTTGTTGCCGTTACCGCCGGTGTAGTTGGTGTCGAAGACCGGGTCGGTCTGCTGCCAGTCGTAGCTGTTGCGATCCACATAGGGGTTGTTCCAGTGGAAGCGGACCTGCTTGCCGGACTGGGTGCAGTTGCTGGCCAGGTATTTCACCGCGGCCTCGGTGCCGGTCATGAACCCGTCGGACTCGGTCCTGAAGTTGTCGCTGGCGCCGGGCTGGATCGTCTGGACGGGGTGAGTCGTCCAGATCCCGTGGTCGAGTTCCTTGGTGCGCAGCGTCAACACGCAACTGGTCTTGTTCTCGAAAGTGACGGCGACGCTGCGCGCCGCGGCCTGCTGCCGAGCCTCCGCGTCGGGGGCCGGCGCGGCATGGGCGGCCTTGGTGGTCTGAGAGGACGTGGGAGCCGCGGCCGTGGCGGCCGCCGCCGATGCCGTCAGGGCCGCACCGGCGGCCAGCCCGGCAAGGCCCAGGGCCGCCACACGGCCCGACGAGCGAGTTGCAGTGCGCATGGGAATCCTTCCGTGGGGGAGTGCACCGAACACCTCCTCTACTAACCGATTGTCATCGACCTACTACTCTAAGTAGGTAGATCTTTGGCGGACCCTCGGCACCCGCTCTGGCAGTCCAACTGGGCGACGGCGCCTGAGACCGTGCGAGGTGGCAACGGCCGCTACGACCGAGATCCCGCCGTAGGAGCCCGTACCTCGTCGTGGCCGGTTTCGGCGGCGTGGTGACGGGCGTCGGTTCGGGATGGTCGATGTCGGAGGCGCCGCGTCGGTACTTCAAGGGTTCGATTCCCTCAGGCGGCTCCACTCCGACCAGCGCGACCCTTGATCGCAAAGGGTGCGCTGTCGCCGTTCCGGGGGTTGTCCGCACGGGAGCGGAGGGCACACGCCCGTGCCATCCATGACCGTCTGGGATGCTGGCATGATGCGGCAAGTGACCGTCCTCGGCAGTTGCGGTGCGTTTCCCGAGCCGGGCCGGGCCTGCAGCGGGTTCGCGGTGGACTGGGATGGTTACCGCCTGGTGCTCGATCTGGGCTACGCCACGTTGCCGCGGTTGCTTGCGCACTGGCCGGATGGGGCGGTGGATGCCGTCGTCGTCACCCATGAGCACCCTGACCACTGCGTCGACCTGCACGGGCTGTTCCGGATGCGGTTCTACGGTGATCCTGGTGGCCCGCGGCTGCCGTTGTACTGCCCGCCGGGTGTGCTCGAACGGATCAGTGGGCTGGAGCCCGACGTCGACCTCCGCGCGGTCTTCGACGTGCATTCGCTGCCTGGTAGTCACCAGGTGGGGCCGTTCGCCCTCACGGGGGTGTCGCTGCCGCACTACGTGCCCAACGCCGGCATCCGGGTGGAGGCCGACGGGGTTGCTCTGGCTTACACCGGCGACACCGGCCCGACCTCCGTGCTCGCCGAGCTCGGGCGTGACGCCGATCTGTTCATTGTTGAGGCCACCGACCGTGACGGCGAGGCCGACCGGCCCATCCGCAATCTGCTGGGCTCCACGGAGGCCGGTCAGTGGGCCCGCCGGGCGGGGGCGCGCCGGTTGATGCTCACCCACTTCTGGCCGGGCAACGACAGGGGTGCCTCTGTGGCCGCCGCCCAGGAGGAGTTCGGTGGTGAGGTGTCGGCGGCCGAGGAAGGACTCACTGTCGCGCTCGGGGGGAACTCAGGAGTCGGGTGATGGCGATTGTTCAGGGGGACGGGTCGGAGACCGATCCGGAGCGTGCGGTGGCCCGGCTCTGACGGGTGATCGTCAGGGCATGGTGGCGCAGTACGGGCCCGCCGGTACCCCGGGGGCGTACAACGTCACACAGATCCGGTCGCCGGAGGTCAGGGGTGGGTTCGGCTGGTACCAGCCCTGGAAGTAGGTGCCGGTGGAGAAGCCGGACATGGCTCCGCTGGTGGGTGCGCCGTTGACGGTGGCGCTGACGGAGAGCCAGCTGGGCGGCGGTTTGATGATGAAGACGAAACGGCTGCCTTCGAGGCCGGCGCACACGGGGGCCTCGGGGATGCAGTACGGGCCGGCCGCCTGGGCGGGGGCGGCCATGGTGAGGAGGGCGGCGGACAGGGAGAGGATCATGACGATCCGGGTGATCAGTCTGCTGATCATTACTCACCCCGTGGGTTCGTGGTGACGAGGGGCACGAGAAAGGCCCGGTATGGCCGTGAGCTGACCCGACGATAACCCGGCCTGCCGGAGGGGATCTATTACCCGAAGGGTTATCTCGTGTCCGGGGGGCGGGGTGAGGTGTGCGGCGGTGTTGATCGTGGGTTCGCCGGCACTCGTGAGCGCGTAGGTCCAGGGTTCGGTTTCCTTGGGCGGCTCCATGGCGAAACCCCAGGTCACAGTTTTCGGACCTGGGGTTTCTCGCCTTCGGAGGCCGGCTGCTTCTTGCTGGGGCCGTCCTTGTTCCGTGTCATGGAATCCGGCCGACTCCGTGGCTGCGGTTTCGTTCAGGGGGTGGTATCGCTCATGGGGTGGGCGGGCAGCGGGGGGTTTCGAAGACGACGCCGTCCAGGTGGTTGCCGGTGGCTGGGTTGCCGCCGGCTGTTGTTACGGATTCGAAGGAGAAGCGGGTTACGGTTTGGCCTGGTGGGACGGTGTAGGTGCCGGTGTAGTGGCGCCAGGTGGTGTTGTCGGTGATGTCGGGGGTGGTGGCGCCGGTGGGGGTTTGGGCGGTGGTGGCGCCTGGTGGGCCGATGAGGACGTGCATCGTGTCGGTGCCGGCTACGCCTCGGTGGTACAGGGACCAGGTCATGGTGGTGCCGGGGACGGTGGGGAGGTCCTGGTACAGGGTGGAGAACTGGGTGGCGTTGAGTTCGGCGAACTGTTGGCCGTCGGCGGCTGGGACGCCGTTGTAGCCGGTGCGCCAGAGTTCGACCAGGCGGTCGGTGGCGGTGGTGCGCCAGCCTATGGCGGGGTTGGTGGAGGCGTCGGGCAGCAGTTGGTAGCCGGTTACGGGGGGCGCTTCGAAGCTGCCGTTGGCCAGGGTGACGGGGGTGTCGGTGCAGGGGACGGTCACGGTGACCTTGGCGGTGGCGGTGCCGCAGGCGGTGGTGACGGTGTAGGTGAAGGTGTCGGTGCCGACGAAGCCGGGGGCGGGTGTGTAGGTCACGGTGGTGCCGGAGACGGTCGCGGTGCCGCGGCCGGGTGCGGTGACGTTGGTGATCACCGGGGCGGTCGCGGTGTCGTTGGACAGGACGGGCACGTTGACGGGTCTGCCCTGGGCGGTGGCGGTGTCGTCGGTGGCCCGGGTCGGTGAGATCGACTGGCCGTTGACGATCTGGATCGGCGGGGCGGGGGTGTTGTTGCCGAGCTGGCCCGGTGCGGCGATGACGCTGCTGATCCCGCTCGGGCGGATGGTCATGCTGCTCCCGGCCGTGCCCTGGCGGACCCGGAAGGTGATGACTTTGGCGGGTGGGTCGGTCTTGGTGCCGGGTGACGTGATGGACAGGGTGGTGCCGCTGACGGTGCCGGTGCCGGACTGGCTGACAATGTCGGCGTTGGCCAGCAGGGACGACAGGTCCCAGGTGGTGGTGTAGGTGCGCACCAGCAGTGGCCACTGGGCCGTGCGGTGGGTCAGGGTGATAGTGAAGGTGCCACCTGGTGCGATCTGGCCGCCCCACAGGGACGGCGAGGTGTCGACCGAGACCGACCCGCTGCCGAGCCGCATGCCGAAGGCGTTCTTCCAGTAGTAGCTGACGGGGTACGTCGTCTGCCCCGGCCGGACACATGGTGCGGCGGCGGCCTGTTGTGCGGTGGTGCGTGTGTGCGCGCCGGCGCCGGCCACCGCCGGGGGTGCGGACACGGCCAGCAGCGCGGTCAGGGCGCAGGTGAGCATGGTGAGGGCTGACCTGTGCCGTTGTGCTATCGCCATGGAACTCCCGATCTGTGGGGAACAGGTGCAAGATCAAAATCCCTGGCGATACTACTGAGAGTGATCGACAGATTGCCGAGGGCGCCGTCATGGGAGATTCGTGTCGTGGGCCGGATGCCCCACAGAGAGGCGGTCGCCGGGCGGCCGGGAAGCGCGGTGCGATCGTGCGGCTTGTGCTCTCGCTCTCGCGCGGCCGGTCCGCGGGGTTGTGTGATTCGATCGTGGTGCACCGGATGCCGGTGACGTGCCGGCGGGCGCCGCAGTGGGAGGACGGACATGGACGTCATGGAGATGCTGGAGAAGGCAAGGGACGCCGTCACGGTCCGGCGGGCTTTCGGCGAGCCGATCACGTGCGATGGCGTGACGGTCATTCCCGTGGCCCGGGTCGGCGGGGGCGGCGGGGGCGGGGGCGGTCACCGGGACGGTGATCAGTCCGGAGGGGGGTCGGGGGGCGGCTTCGGGGTGGGGGTGGAACCGGCCGGGGTGTTCGTCGTCAAGGACGGTGTCGTCACGTGGCAGCCGGCGATGGACTACAACAAGATCATCCTGGGGGGTCAGCTCGTCGCCGTCGTCGCGCTTCTCACCGTGCGCGCCATCGTGCGCCGCCGTGCCCGGCGGCCGTGATCTCGGTCGCCACCAGGGGCTCAGGCCGTATCGCGCCGGTCCTCGATCCAGCGGACGCATAGGCGTACGGACGCCGAACCTCTACAAATTCACTCGCGGAATCTGCACATCGGGCCGGTAGGTTCGCGGGCCATGACGGTCGATACGGGTGATTTCACGACCTGGCTGCGGGACTTCGAGGGGGCGGCGCTGCTCCGGGACGTGTGGGGTGATCCCGACTGGCGGCTGGGCGCGCGGCTGGATGCCGCGCTGGTGCGGAGCATCCAGCGGTTCCAGGTGGGGGAGGAGGGTGACGGGGCGGCTCTCACCGCCAAGGCCGAGCAGGCGGGTGACCCTGTGTACGCGGACGCGGTGCGTCTGTTCGTGGCGGAGGAGCAGGAGCACGCCCGTCTGCTGCGCCGTCTGCTGGAGGCCGCGGGTGCGGAGACGATCCCGGGGCACTGGTCGGACGCCGTCTTCGCCCGGCTGCGGCGGCTTCTCGGCCTGCGGACGGAGCTGATGGTCCTGATGGTCGCCGAGGTGGTCGCGCTCGCCTACTACCGGGCGTTGCGCGACGGCGCCCGCGACCTCCTCGCTTCGGAGGTCGCGGGGCGGATCCTCGCCGACGAGCTCCGGCACGTGCCGTTCCACTGCGAGCGGTTGTGGCGGGCCTTCCTGGGGTTCTCCGGCCCGTCGCGGACGGTGGTCGCGGCCCTGTGGTGGCTCGTGCTGGCCGGTGCGGTGACCGTGGTCGTGATCGGTCACGGTCACGCCCTGCGTGGCGTCGGGGTCTCCCGTAGCGCTTTCGCCTGCGACGCCATGGAGCGCTTCCGCGCCGTCGTCACCGACGTGATGTCAAGGTGAGCTTGCGTGGTGCCTCGGTGAGGGGGGCCGGGAGGGTGAGTGGTCGTGAGCCGGGGGTGAGGGTGCCGAGGACGCGGGCGGCGTGTGCGCCGGTGGCGCCGGGGACGGTCGCGGGTAGGCCGTGAAGGGTGTGCCAGCCGATCAGGGCGAAGGCGATGGCCTCCTTGGTGTCGGTGGGGGCGCCGTACTCGTCGCTGTACGTCAGGGTCACGCCGGGGAGGGCGCGGCGCAGGGCGTTCATGAGGGTGGGGTTGTGGCAGCCGCCGCCTGAGGCGACGACGAGGTTCACGTGGCTCGCCGTCACCTCTTGGGCGACCGTGCGGACGGTGAGTTCGGTGAGGGTCGCCACGAGGTCGGCGGCGCCGGGGCGGGTGCCGGCCTTCGCCATCGCGGCCTCGACGTGGCCGAGGTGGAACAGTTCCTTGCCGGTGCTTTTCGGGGCGGGGAGCCGGTAGTAGGGCTCCTGGAGCAGCACAGCGAGAAGGGGTTCGTCGACCGTGCCGGAGGCGGCGATGCGGCCGTTCTCGTCGTAGCCCCGCGGGTCGAGGGCCTGGCTCGACACCACCGCGTCGATGAGCGTGTTCGCGGGGCCGGTGTCGTAGGCGACGACGTCGTCGTGGGCCCGTACCACGGTGATGTTGGCGATGCCGCCCAGGTTGAGTGCGGCGGCGCCGCCGGGGTGGCCGGCGAGCAGCAGGGCGTCGAGCAGGGAGACGAGGGGGGCGCCCTGGCCGCCGGCCGTGATGTCGCGGACGCGGAGGTCGGAGAGGACGGGGGTGCCGGTGCGTTCGGCGATCCAGGCGGGCTGGCCGATCTGCAGGGTGCCGAGGGCGCGTGGGCCGTCGACCCAGTGGAACACGGTCTGGCCGTGGGAGGCGATCAGGTCGGCCGGGCCGGTGTGGTCGATCGCGGTGGCGGCGGCTTCGGCGAAGCTCTGGCCGATGAGGGTGTCGAGTTCGCACACTTCGGCGAGGGTGGTGGTCGCCGGGGGGAGCGCCTTGGCGAGGCGGGCACGGAGTGCGGCGGGGTAGGGCGTGGAGGTGGTGAACTCGACGGTTCCGCGGAGCGTGCCGCCGCTGTAGGTGGGGTCGAAGCCGACCAGGGCCACGTCGATGCCGTCGTGGGAGGTGCCGGAAATCATGCCGAGGATCCTCATGACGCCTCTCCGTGCGCGCGTCACCGCCTCCCGTCGAGGGGCGGCCCGTCCGTGATCGTTTTGAAAGAGGGTATTGCATGGTCATGCATAGTTGTGAATATACTTCTGCTCATGTCCAAGGTGCTCACCTCCTTGCCCGTCGGTGAACGTGTCGGGATCGCCTTCTCAGGTGGTCTCGACACCTCGGTTGCGGTCGCGTGGATGCGCGAGAAGGGTGCCGTGCCGTGCACCTATACCGCTGACATCGGTCAGTACGACGAGCCTGACATCGGGTCGGTGCCGGGGCGGGCCACGGCCTACGGGGCCGAGATCGCTCGGCTGGTGGACTGCCGGTCGGCGCTCGTCGAGGAAGGGCTCGCGGCGCTGGCGTGCGGGGCGTTCCACATCCGGACGGGAGGGCGGACGTACTTCAACACGACGCCGCTCGGCCGGGCCGTCACGGGGACCCTGCTGGTGCGGGCGATGCTTGAGGACGGGGTGCAGATCTGGGGGGACGGGTCCACCTTCAAGGGGAACGACATCGAGCGGTTCTACCGGTACGGGCTGCTCGCCAACCCCTCGCTCCGGATCTACAAGCCGTGGCTGGACGCCGAGTTCGTCAGTGAGCTCGGCGGGCGCAAGGAGATGTCCGAGTGGCTGGGGGCGCGTGCCCTGCCGTATCGGGACAGCACCGAGAAGGCTTACTCGACGGACGCCAACATCTGGGGGGCGACGCACGAGGCCAAGTCGCTGGAGCACCTCAACACGGGCATCGAGATCGTGCAGCCGATCATGGGGGTGCGGTCCTGGGACCCGGACGTCGAGGTCCTGGCGGAGGACGTCACGGTCGGGTTCGAGCAGGGACGGCCGGTGACGATCAACGGCAAGGAGTTCGAGTCCGCCGTCGATCTGGTGCTGGAGGCCAACGCCATCGGCGGGCGGCACGGGCTCGGGATGTCCGACCAGATCGAGAACCGGATCATCGAGGCGAAGAGCCGCGGCATCTACGAGGCGCCGGGCATGGCGCTGCTGCACGCGGCGTACGAGCGGCTGGTCAACGCGATCCACAACGAGGACACGCTGGCCGGGTACCACACCGAGGGACGCAAGCTGGGGCGGCTGCTGTACGAGGGGCGGTGGCTGGACCCGCAGGCGCTGATGCTGCGTGAGTCGCTGCAGCGGTGGGTCGGGATGGCGGTGACCGGTGAGGTGACGCTGCGGCTGCGGCGGGGTGAGGACTACTCGATCCTGGACACCCAGGGGCCGGCGTTCAGCTACCACCCGGACAAGCTGTCCATGGAGCGGGTCGAGGACTCGGCCTTCGGGCCGATCGACCGCATCGGCCAGCTGACCATGCGCAACCTCGACATCGCCGACACCCGCGCCAAGCTGGAGCAGTACGCCGGGCTCGGCATGATCGGCAGCCAGCAGCCGGCGCTGATCGGCGCCGCCCAGGCCGCCGCGACGGGGCTGATCGGCGCGATGCGCGAGGGCGGCGCCGAGGCGATCGCCGACCGCGGTGTGGTCGCCCCGGTGCCCTCGGACGACGAACTGCTCGACCACGCCGCGATCGAGTCCGGTACCGACTGACCGCCGCGCCAGGGCCGGGATCGGTCAGTGGGCGGCGGGCTGGAACAGTTCGACGAGGTTCCCGGCGGGGTCGGTGAGGAGGATCTGGCGCCCGCCGGGGCCGGCGACCACGTCGCTGCTGAAGGGCAGGCCGGTGGTGCGCAGCCGGTCGATCTCGGCGTCGAGGTCGTCGACGATCAGGTGGATGCGGTTGCGGCCCGCGGTGGCGGAGTCGGCCGGGGTGGCGCGGGCGCCTGAGCTGGCCGGGCCAGACAGCAGCAGGCGCAGCGGGCCGCGGACCACGTCGGCGAACGCGGGGGCGGCGCTCATGCGCAGGGTGAAGCCGAGCTGGGTGGTGTAGAAGTCGACGGCCGCCTCGACGTCGTCGACGAGGTAGCGGACAGCGGCGTACTGGTCGGGTGCCGTCATGGCGGGATCTCCTTCACGAGGGGGCGGAGGACAGGACGGGCAGCAGATGCCTGACGCGGGTGTCGATGGCGGCCGCGGTGCGCCGGAAGGCGGGGTAGCCGTCCGTGTCGGGGTCGGGGATGCTCCAGTGCGCCCGCCGGGGCCGGCCGGGGAACTCGGGACAGGCTTCACGGGCCTTGTCGCACAGGCTGATCACGTAGTCGAAGCGGCGGGTGGCGACGGTGTCGACGTGCTGGGGACGCCGGCCGCTGACATCGATGCCGAAATCGTCGCGCAGCACCCGTACGGCGTCCGGGTGAAGGCGCGGCTTGGGCCGGGTGCCGGCGCTGCCCGCCTCGACCTGACCGCCGGTACGGTGGCGCAGCAGGGCTTCGGCGATGGGTGACCTGGCGCTGTTGCCGGTGCACACGAACAGCACGCCGGCGTGTGGTGTGTGCCGCGGGTCCGGCGCGGGCTCTCGCCTCAGGGCCGGGTGGAGGGCGGCGCCCGTGCCGGCCAGCGCGTCCGCGCAGCGCTCCAGATCCAGGTGGTAGTAGGTGTCGCGGCCGTCGAAGCTGCTGCGTGAGGCGGTGACCAGGCCGCTGTCGCGGAGCAGCCGCAGGTGGTAGGAGACCAGGTTCTGGGGTTCCCCCACCAGCGCCACCAGTTCCCTGACCCGGTGGTCGCCGGCCGCGAGCTCGCTCAGCAGCCGCCACCGCAGCGGGTGGGCGGCCATGCGCAGGAACGCCGGGACGGCTTCGGTCGGCGGTGCCACGAGCAGTACATTACATCAAAATGATTTGATGCATCCCGTCGGTGTGCGGCCGGGTCTCCGGGAGCGGGCCCCCGTCCGTTCCCTGAGACCCGGCCGTTTCCGGGATCAGTAGCTGAAGGTGGTGGCGTTCTCCGGGCCGATCCATTCCCACATGGGGATGGTGCCGGCGAGTTCGGCGCCCTCGACGAGCTGGTGCTTGTCGAGTTTGCGTGCGTCGAAGCAGATGGGGCAGACGTAGAAGCGGCCGCCGGCCTTGGTGTAGCGGGCGAGCAGGTCGGACAGTGGGGGGCAGCCGTCGCAGGCCACGGCGGTGGCGATGCCGTCGAGGGCCAGGCGGGTGGCTTCCTTGGTGAGGAACATGAGGGTGGGGCGGCCTTGTTCCGCGGCGCCCACGGCGACGAGGAACGCCACGGTGACGCGTTCGGTGTCCTCCAGGCCGGTGGTCAGGCTGATTACCGCTTTTCCAGACATGAGGGTTCTCCCCGTTCGGGTGTCGATGGGACTTCCCGAACGATGGGGCACCGGCGTGTGACGGGGCGTGTGACGTTCAGCGGTGGGCGGGGGTGCCGGCCAGGAGGGGGCGCAGGGCGGGGTTGTCGATGCCGGCGGCCAGGAGGCGGGCGGAGGCGAGGGCCGTGGGGTCGCCCAGGTGGCCGCGGTGCACATGGGCGCGGACGATCAGTTCGCGCATGTCGCAGCGGGCGGCGAGGGAGGACAGGGTGGCGACCAGCGGCCGGGCCGCTTCCGGGTCGCCCTGCTTGAGCAGCGCGGTGATCACGGTGTCGAGGACGTGGGCGTGCAGCCATTGGTAGCGGTCGGTGACCCGGGTGGCGCGCGACAGGGCTTCGGTGTGCCAGCGGGAGGCGGTGTCGTCGTCGCCGAGGGTGGTGTGGAGCAGGGCGAGGACGCGGGCCGCCATGCCCTCCCAGCACGGGTCGCCGAGCTGGCAGCCGAGCGTCCACGACCGTTCCAGGGCCTCGGCGGCGGAGTCGGCGTCGCCGGCGGTCAGGTCGAGTTCCGCGCGCAGGGCCAGCGGCCAGGGCAGGAAGGCCATCCAGCGCTGGCGGCGTACCAGGTCCAGGCTGAGGGCCAGGGCGGCGGCGGCCGCGTCGTGCTCGCCGCGCAGGATGTGGGCTCGGGCCAGCAGGGACAACGACCACGCCTGCTGCCGCTCGTCGCCGCAGGCCCGGGAGTGCTCGATCGACTTCTCGAAGTGGGCGAAGGCGGCGGGGTAGTCGCCGCGGTCGGAGGCGTTCTGGCCCTGGACGCCGCGGATCGGGGCGAGTTCCTCGTCGGTCTCGGCCAGGGCCTGGGCCTTGAGCAGCCAGGCGCCGGCCGTTTCGCGTCGGCCGGCGAGCACCTCGGCGAAGCCGAGTTTCCGGCTGGCCCGGACGACGGTGGCGCGGTCGCCGGCCTCGGTGGCCACGAGCAGCGCCTCCTGCAGGACGATCGCGCCTTCCTCGTCGCGGCCCCGTACGGCGTTGACGAGCGCGCCGCCGAGGGAGGCCAACGCCCGGCCTCGCAGCGTGTCGTCGCCGCAGCGGGCCGCTCCCGCGACGGCCAGGCGCAGGTAGTCCAGGCCGGCGTCGACGGCGCCGGCGTCGATGGCCGCGTCGCCGGCCTCCAACTGGCCGGCGACGGCCGCCCTGCCCCCGAACTGCTGCCGCATCGGGGGGTGCGGGGTCGCGGTCGCCGCCGCCCGGAGCGCCGGGGAGGCCTCGACGCCGAGCTCGCGGCGCAGGACGTCCTCGCACACCGTGACCTGGCGCAGGGCGGCGGCGCGGTCGCCGGCCTGCACGAGCACCCGGACGAGCAGCTCGTGGTTGCCCTCCTCCAAGGGATTGCGGGTCACCGCGCGAGAGGCGTACGGGATCGCCTCACGCGGGTGCCCCGCCGCGAGTAAGGTGACGGCCGCCTGGCGCAGCCGGGCCTCCGCCATGGCGGACACGCGGTGCCGTTCCACCAGGAGCCATGACTCGAACTCCGGGCCTGCGGCCACGTCCACCCCTTCGAGCAGCTCGCCGCCGAGGCCGAGCAGCGCGGCGGCCTCGGCGTGGTCGCCGGTGAGCAGGTGGACGTCGAGCGTCACGCCGTCCGGGAGCGTGGTGACGACGGGGTCGCCGTCGAGCAGCACCGGCAGGGCGCGGCGCAACTCGGCGAGGGTCCACCGCAGCGCGCCCAGCGGGTCGTTGGCGTCCGCGAACAGCAGTTCGGCCAGACGCCTGCGGCTCGGCGGCCGCTCCGCCAGCAGCAGGTACCCGAGCAACGCCCACGCCTTACGGCCGCGCGGAGCACGGCCGGGCCGTCCGTCCCGCTCGACGCACGGGGGCCCGAGCAGCCGTATCGTCACCATGGCGCCGACCCCTCTCCGCGTGTGCGCGTCCAGCTTCACATTGCCAAGCGGAGCCCGCAGGTCAAGCGTCGACGTCCTCCGTGCCGGCCGGGGGATGCTCGGCGAGCAGATCGACCAGCGCCTGCTGGACCGTCACGGCGTCGTGGGTGAGGTTGTGGCTGCCGAGCTGGGCGGCGAGTTGGTTCAGGTCGCGGGCGACGCGCATGATGTCGGCACCCGGCAGGGCGACGTACTGCCGGTAGCTCGCCAGTGTGATCGACACCAGGGTGGCGGCCTTCTCGGGCTGGCGGTCGGCGAGGAGGCGGGCGATCAGGTTGTGGCGGGCCTCGGCGAGCATGATGTGGTATTCGAGCAACTGGTCGGCGGAGACTGCGGCTGCGGCGTGATCGGTCAAGTGGTCCACCAAGGTCTGCTGGGCCGTGACGGCCTCGTGGGTGAGGTTGTGGTTGCCGAGCTGGGCGGCGAGTTGGTTCAGGTCGCGGGCGACGCGCATGATGTCGGCGCCGGGGGCGGCGGAGGCGGCGTCGTAGGCGGTGAGGGTCTCGGGGGTGTGGGCGGCGGCTTGGGGAAGCCTGCCGTCGGTGAGGAGCCGGGTGATCCGGCTGTGCAGGAGCTCGGCGGCGAAGACGGTGTATTCGGCGGCGGCCTGGACGGGTGGGGTGAAGGCGCGGACGGTGTCGATGGCGTCGGTGAGGCGGGGCGGGGTGAGGGTCGTGAGGTGGCGGGCGAAGGCGATGACGGCTCTGGCGCGGTCGATGTGGGGGGCGGGCCAGGTGTCGGCGTTGTCGGCCCTGGTGGGGGCGAGGTTCTGGCGGTGGTCGAGGACCAGTGGCGGGGTGGCGGGGTCCTG
Source organism: Sphaerisporangium sp. B11E5 (assembly GCF_039871875.1). Lineage (NCBI taxonomy): Bacteria > Bacillati > Actinomycetota > Actinomycetes > Streptosporangiales > Streptosporangiaceae > Sphaerisporangium > Sphaerisporangium sp. B11E5. Next base: position 104,204 of record NZ_JBDPMD010000007.1, read on the forward strand.
GCCGGGGGCGCGGATCTCCAGGAGGCCCTCGTGTCCTGAGGAGCGCAGGAAGGGGCCGTCGACCAGGGGGAGGCTGGTGAAGCCGCCGGGGAGGACGGGCTGGTTGTCCACCATGAAGATCCGGGGGACGTGTTTGAACTGGTCGGGGCGCATCCAGAAGTCGAAGACGCGCGCCGGCTCCTCGGGGGTGGTGAACTTGTACTTCGCGTCCCAGTCGAGCTTGGCGGGGAAGCTGTTGCGGCGCCTGATCCGTTCGCTGAACGTCTCGAAGGACATGGCGGTGGCTTCCATGGCGTACAACCAGCCGAAGTTGTGCGGCACGGTGCCGTAGTTGACCTTCAGGCGCTCGGGGTCGGCGACCGGGGTGCGGTACACGGCGACGTAGAAACCGAGCCGCCGCTCGGGCTGGTGGTGGGTGGCGGCCAGGGACTGGCTGTCGAGGTCGAGCAGCAGCCAGGGGCCGTCCCAGGACGCGACGGCCAGGCGCTGCCACCGGTCCGGGACCTCCAGGTTGGCGCCGCAGGCGAAGCCGAGGTGGACGCCGGTGTTGACGGCGTCGCGCTGCAACTGCTCGTCGCCGTCGGCGTCCCGGTCGCCGGGGTAGGGGTCGAAGCGGATCAGCTCGCCGAATGTGGCGTCGGCCCGCACGGGGATGAGCGTGGTCGACTGGGCGACCGAGACCTGCTTGTAGCCCTGGAGCTCGTCCTGGCCGTAGCCGCTGTTGAGGAACATGCCGCCGGCGCTGAGCAGGAAGGACGGCGATTTGTAGTACAGCTCGACGCCGCCCTCGGCCCGCTCGTCCGCCTCGGTCATCTCCGGCCGGTTGCCGTGGTAGAAGCGGTGTTGCGCCGGTTCGTGCGCGGTGAGGGCGATGATGTACGCCGCGGGGGGCGGCCGGTACGCGGCGAGTCCCGCGATGACGCCGGGGAAGCACCAGCCGTTCAGGAACCACGGCCACGGCTTCCCGTCGGGGACGGTCGGGCCCACGTACGTGAGGAAGAGGTTCGCCACCTGGTCCACGTTGCCGCCGATCAGGTGGTCGGTCTCCTTGCCCGGCCTGTTGGCGTTCTCCTTCATCCGCCGCAACGGCGGGACCCGGCGGCCGCGGCTGCTGGAGAGCGCGAACTTGGTCATGATGTAGTCGAGGACGATGTGCGCGGCCGTCCTGATCTCGGTGTCGCCGAACTCGTGCAGGTTCAGCATCACGTGCAGCGACAGCCGCTGGTACGGGCGGGAGTTGAACTCCATGAAGTCGTGCCGGGCGAAGTTCGCCATGAAGTTCAGCAGCCAGGCGCGCACGCCGTTGGTGGTGTTGTCGTACTTCGGGTCCCCGGTGCGCTCGAAAAGGATCTCGTTGACCAGGTACTTGCTGCTGTTCATCATCAGCAGGTGGTTCTCGGTCTCCGGCGCCTTCTCGGTCAGCAGCCAGTACCACTCGAACCCGGGGTCGATCGGGCCGGGCAGCCTCGCCGGGATCAGGTCGCGCAGCAGGAAGTCGATCTGTTCGGTGGTGAGCAGATCGCGGTAGCGGTGCAGGACGACCATCAGGCCCTTGAGTGCCATGTCGTAGTCACCCTGACGGGAACCGATGGGGAACCCCTCGTTGTAGCTGGTGCCCATGGCCCCGTTGCCCTGGCCCGAGGTGCGCAGCAGCGTGTGCGCCACCACCTTGTTGGGCGGCTCCCCGGGGACGCGGAACTCCGGGTCGACCCTCAGCATGTGCAGGTGGGCGATCAACTGGATGCTGCTGTCCTCGGTGGCGACGCCGGTGCCCCGGTCCATGCGGCGGGTCGCCACGAAGTGCCGGGCGATGGCCCGCGCGCGTACGGTGTGGCTCGCGAACGCCTGGGCCGGTGAGCCGTCGAGCGGCGGCGGGTCGAGCGGGGCGTCCGGGAGGGGCTGGACGTACCTGAGGGTCACGGGCGCGGTGGCGGTGAAGAGCGGGTCACCCGGCGGGATGACGCCGATCCCGGGCTTGACCACGAAGGAGTAGGTGGCGTCGCCGAACGGCGGCTCGAAGCGGAAGCGGCCGCTGCCGCGCCCCCGCCGGGCCCACTCCAGGCCGATGTCCTCGACGACCGTCTCCTGGAAGAGCGCGCCGTCCTTGGTGACCACCACCCGGAACTTGTCGAACGGCGTGGTGAAACCCCCCCAGTTCACCTCGATGACGTCACCCACCTGGTGCGCGGACATCATGAAGTCGGAGCCGAGCGCGAAGTGCGTGACGGTCTGCCCGTGCTCGAAGTTCTGTCTCCACGCCGTGGATCCGGGCACGGCGAACTGCTCCGACGCGCCCGTCGGCAGGCCGAACGGCCCGTTGCCGGCGTGGAACTCGTGCCAGCGTTCGGAGAAGGGGTGGTTCACCGGGAACGGCGGCGGCGCGAGCCCGGGGTCCGCGCCCAGACGGATGCGTACGGGAACGGTCCAGCCGCGGACGGTGTGATCGTCGTCGTCGTAGGCCGCGACGTGGAAGTCGTAGTCGCCGAACCCCTGCATGCGTAACCAGAGCTGCAGGTCCGAGACATGACCCACGGGCTGGATCGTGGTGTTCTCGTGCAGGCCCTGGGGCTGCCCGTTGAAGAAGGCGTTGCACCGGAAGTACTCGTGCTCGAAGTGCGGTATCGACCACTGCAGGCACACGTCGCTCCGCAGGCGGAACGCGCTGAGCAGCATGTCCTGCTCGGGTGCCCACACCATCTCGCCGCGTTCGAACCGTTGCCGTTTCCCCGCGGTCCCCGGGACGGGGTCCTCCCCGCTGAGCGCCGCTCCGAACGGCCCGTCCGCGCCGCCCCATTCCCGCCAGCGGATCCCGATCAGCCCGCCCACCGGAAAGACATCAGCCATAACGACCCCCTGCGCCGACCGTAACCGGAGTATCCGTTTCTGTCAGCACATGGCAACGATCTGTCAGGAAAGTGAACTCGCTGGGATTGAGGACAGGAACTGGCCGCTATGCCCCCTAGCGTGGTGTTCAGAACAAGGGCGGTGACCACGGAAGGTAGAGAACATGACCATGAGCGACCAGATCCTCGACGCGGGACGGACCGACGCCGGTGGGGAGCGGGCCGATCTGCTGGAGGTGCTGACCAAGGCCCGGCACTTCCTGCGGTTCACCACGCGGGAGCTCACGGACGACCAGGCGCGGCAGCGGACCACCGCCAGCGAGCTGACCCTCGGCGGGCTGATCAAGCACGTCACGGGCGTCGAGCGAGGGTGGACGGACTTCATCGTGCGCGGGCCGGTGGGGATGCCGGACTTCTCGGCGATGACCGAGGAGGACTTCGCGCACTGGGGCGAGCAGTTCCAGTTGCTGCCGCACGACACGCTGGCCGGGGTGCTGGAGGAGTACGCGCGGGTGGCGGAGCGGACGGACGAACTGCTCCTCTCGCTGCCCGACCTGGACGTGGCGCACCCGCTGCCGAAGGCGCCGTGGTTCGAGGGGGACCAGCGGTGGTCGGCCCGGCGGGTGTTCATGCACATCATCGCCGAGACCTCGCAGCACGCCGGCCACGCCGACATCATCCGCGAGTCCCTGGACGGCGCGAAGTCCATGGGCTGAGACGTCCATGCGCTGAGACGGAAAGGCCACCGGCCGTGCCCCTGGGGGCGGGCCGGTGGCCTTCCGCGTTCCTGCCGGGCGGCAGGTCTGCCTGGTGGGCAGGCTGCGGAGGCGCGATCGTAGGATCGTCCAGGTGCTTCGACGGTTCGACCATTGTCTGACGCTCTTAGCTGGGCTCATAGTTGGCTCACTTCAGGCGTGTAAGCCTTGGTGAAGTCCAGTCCCATCCATGGAGTGCGTGATGAGCGATGTAGTGGCCCGTGTGGGCGCGGTGGGTGCCCGGGTGCGGGTCGCGGCGCCGGGGGTGTGGCTGGTGGTCGAGCACGGCGGCGAGGTCGTGCTGGACGGGGTGCGGCTCGGGGTCGTGGTGGACGGCGTGGAGCTCGGGCGGTCCGCCGAGCTCGTGCGGGTGACGGAGCGGGCCGTCGAGGACCGGTTCCTGGCCCGGTCGGGGAAGGCCGTGGGGGAGCACCGGTACGAGCACCGGGAGGTCGTGTACGGGTTCCGGGAAGAGGGTGTCGAGTGGCAGGCCGTCGTGCGGGTGGGCCGCGACGGGGTGGCGGTCCGTTATGTGCTGCCCGCGCTGGACGGGACGGCGCCGGTCACCGGGGACCGGACGGCGGTCGCGCTGCCCGAGGGGGCGCGGGCGTGGGTGCTGGACTACCAGACCTGGTACGAGACGCCCCGGTACGGGGTCGAGGTGCGGGAGATGGCACCGGGGGCGTACGGCTTCCCGTTCCTCACCAGGCTCGACGACGAGCGGTACCTGCTGATCAGCGAGTCGGGGATCGACGGCCGGTTCTCGGGGGCGCACGCCGAGTTCGGCGAGGACCGGACGCTCCGGTTCGCGTTCGCGGACGCGGCGGTGGAGGTCGCCCGCGGGCCGGTCACGCCGTGGCGGGTGTTCATGGTGGGGGCGGCGGACGCGCTGGTGGCGTCGATGTTCGTGGACGAGCTGGCGCCCGCGGCGGCCCCGGAGCTGGAGAACGCCGCGTGGGTGCGCCCCGGGCGGGCGGCCTGGTCGTGGTGGTCGGACTTCTACTCGGGCGCGCAACTGGAGAAGCAGAAGCACTTCGTGGACGTCGCGGCCGGGCTCGGGTGGGAGCACCTGCTGATCGACTGCGGGTGGGAGGAGACCTGGGTCCCGGAGATCGTGGCGTACGCGAGCCGGCGCGGCATCCAGGTGCACCTGTGGACGATCTGGCGGGACCTCAACAGCCCCGAGGACCTGCGCAAGCTCGCCCTGTGGCGCTCGTGGGGCGTCGCCGGGATCAAGGTCGACTTCATGGAGTCCGAGTCCAAGGACCGGTACCGCTGGTACGACACGATCCTCGGCGAGACGGCCCGGCTCGGGCTGATGGTGAACTTCCACGGCTCGGTGATCCCGCGCGGCTGGGCCCGGACGTACCCGCAGGTCATCGGGTACGAGGCGATCCGCGGCGCCGAGTACTACGTGTTCTTCGAGAACCAGGCGCTCACCGCGGCGCACAACGTGATCCAGCCGTTCACCCGCAACGTCGTGGGCGCGATGGACGCCACGCCGGTCGCGTTCGGCGCGGCGAACCGGACCACGAGCGACGGGCACGAGCTCGGGTTGTCGGTGGCGTTCGAGTGCGGCGTCACCCACTTCGCCGGCCATGTGGACGCCTACGCCGGACGGCCGCTCGCGGCGCGGTTCCTCGCGGAGCTCGCGCCGTCCTTCGAGGAGACGGTCCTGCTGTCGGGCGACCCGGACAGCCACGCGGTGGTCGCGCGCCGGGCGGGGGACCGCTGGTTCCTCGGGTGCGTCGCCACCGGGCAGGCGCGGACGGTCCGCCTGGAACTTGACCGGCTCGGCGCGGGCCCGGACGTCCAGGTGTGGATCGTGGGCGACGCGGCGCCCCGGGACGGCGCGGTGCCGGCCACCGGGCTCACGGAGACCACGACCACGGCCGGCGACGGCGTCGACGTCGAGGTCGCCCGGGACGGCGGCTTCGTCGCCGTCGTCGCCCCCGCGGGCACCGACCTGTTCCGGGCGCGGCCCCGGCCGCTGCTGCCCGCCCCCGAGGTCCGCCCCGCGGTCACCGAGGCCGGGCCGGACGGCACCGCGGCGCTGACCACCGCCCCGGACGCGCGGCTGCGCCTCCCCCCGGGGTGGACGGCCGAGCGCACCGGGGAGACCGGGTGGGCCGTGCGGCCCGCCGCGCTCGGACCCGGGCGGCTCGGGGTGGTGACCGTCGAGCGGGACGGGGACGGCACGGTGCCCGTGGTCGCGCACGCGCGGGTCGTCGCGCCGCTGACCCCGGGGAGCCACGCGTTGTCCGACCTGCCGATGATCGCGTTCGTCAACGAGGACGGGCCCGTGGAGCGCGACCAGTCCAACGGCGGCGGCAACCCCGGCGACGGGCGCCCCATGCGGGTGGCGGGCGAGGAGTTCGAGCGCGGCCTCGGCATGGCGCCGTACTCGGAGGCGCACTTCCACCTCGGCGGCCACGCCGAGTCGTTCACCGGCGCCGTCGGCGTGGACGACGAGTCCACCGGCGACGCCCGGGTGGCCGTGCTCGCCGACGGCCGCGAGATCTTCACCGCCGTCGTCCAGGCGGGCGAACCCGTCACGGCCTTCGGCCTCGACGTCCGGGGCGTGCACCGCCTGTGCCTGCGCGGCGAGGCGGCGACGCCGGACGACACCGGTGTGCACGTCGACTGGGCCGGCCCGGCCGTCCACGTCACCCCTGCCGGCCGGTAGGACCGCGCCGGTCCGCGAGGGCCGGCACCCAGGGATCAGCACAGCACGTTTCAGCACAGCACGATCAGAGGAACACCATGAAAAGCAAGTGGACGCTCGCGGTGACCGCCGCGGCGGCGGCGCTCCTCACGGCCTGCTCGGGCGGTGGGTCCGGTACCGCGGCCCCGGAGAAGGTCACGCTCACCTACGCCAACTGGAGCGAGGACCAGTCCCCGGCGATGAAGCAGATCGCCGCGGAGTTCGAGAAGGCCAATCCGAACATCACCGTCAAGGTCCAGACGTTGCCGTGGACCGAGTACTGGTCGACGCTGCAGGTCGGCGCCGCGGGCGGCACCGCGCCCGACGCGTTCTGGATGCTCGCCGACCACTTCCGCGAGTACGCCAGGGGCGGCCAGTTGCTCGACCTGTCGGACACCGTGAAGTCCGAGGGCATCGACATGGCCGTGTACCCCAAGGCGGTGTCCGACTCCTACACCTACGAGGGCAAGATCTTCGCGCTGCCCAAGGACTTCGACACCAACGGCGTCTGGTACAACAAGGCGCTGTTCGACGCGGCGAAGGTCGCCTACCCCGACGATTCCTGGACCTGGGAGGACGTGAAGACGGCGGCGGAGAAGCTGACCGACAAGGGCAAGGGCGTGTGGGGCGTCGCGGCGCCGATCGACGCGCAGGGCGGCTTCTACAACACGATTTTGCAGGCCGGCGGGCAGATCATCGACCCCGGGGGCACCGCGTCGGACTTCGCGAGCCCGGCGGGCGTCGCGGGCCTGAAGTTCTGGACCGACCTGCAGGCCGCGGGCGTGTCGCCGACGCTGAAGCAGCTCTCCGACACCGAGGCCGTCTCGATGTTCGAGAACCAGAAGGTCGCCATGTACTTCTCCGGCGCGTACTGGGCGTTCCGCTTCCACAACAACGCCGCGCTGAAGGGCAAGGTGGACGTCGCGCCGCTGCCGCAGGGCGTCAAGCGCGCCACCGTCACCAGCGGCATCGGCAACGCCGGGTACGCGGGCACCAAGCACCCCGAGGAGCTGAAGAAGTTCCTGGCCTTCCTCGGCGGCACCCGGGCCGCGGAGATCCAGGCGGCGACCGGTACGGTGCTGCCCGCCTACCAGGGCACCCAGCAGCCGTGGCTGGACGCCATGCCCGAGTTCGACCTGAAGGTGTTCATCGACGCCATCGAGTACAGCGTCCCCTACCCGGTCGCGGGCAACGCGTCCGAGTGGCAGGGGCTGGCCGCGCAGTACCTCGCCCCCGCGTGGGACGGCCAGAAGCCCGTGGAGCAGGCGGCGAAGGAGTACCAGGACGCCGTCGACAAGGTGCTCGCGAAGCAATGACGTCCGCGACGACGAAGCCCGTGCGGCGGCCGGCCGGCCGCCGCACCGGCGTGAGCGAGCCCGGCGGGTGGTGGGCGGCCGTGTTCATAGCGCCGGCCGTGCTCGGCCTGGCCGCGCTGTACGTGTGGCCGTTCCTCTCGACGTTCGTGAAGAGCTTCCAGGACGTCCCGGCGTTCGGGCCCGCGACGTTCGTCGGGGCGGGCAACTACACGTCCCTGCTCACCGACCCGGAGTTCTGGAAGGCGTTCGGCAACTCGGCGCTGTACACGGGGATCATCCTGCTCGGCGTGCCGATCGCCGTCGTGCTGGCGGCGCTGGTGGAGCAGGCCGGCCGGGGGCGCGCGGTGTACCGGGTGTTGTTCTTCCTGCCGGTGGTCACGCTGCCCGTCGCCATCGGCATGGTGTGGCGGTTCATCTACAACGGCGACTTCGGGCTGCTCAACACGGTGTTGTCGTGGTTCGGCGTCTCCGGGCAGTACTGGGTGGCCGACCCGCGGTTCACGATCTACGCGTTCGGTGTGGCCGGCATCTGGATGAGCCTCGGCATCAACATGATCATCCTCGGGGCGGGGCTGCAGGCCGTCCCCAAGGCCCTCTACGAGGCGTCCGCGCTCGACGGGGCCGGGCGGGTACGGCAGTTCGTGCACATCACGGTGCCGTTGCTCACGCCGAGCATCTTCTTCGTGACGATCCTCAGCGTGATCGCGGCCCTGCAGATGTTCGACCTGATCTTCGTCATGCTGCGCGGCGTGAACAACACGGCGCTCACCGACTCCAAGACCATCGTGTACCTGTTCTACGAGAAGGCGTTCGTGCAGTTCGACCAGGGCTACGGCGCCGCGATCGCCATCGTGCTCCTGCTGGTCATCATGGCCGCCACGGCCCTGCAGTTCCGCCTCCAGCGATCGTGGGTGTTCTATGGCTGAGCGCGCCTCCCGCCGGCGGCCCGTGGCCGCGTGGCCCGTGCACGCCGTGCTGATCGTCGCCGCGGCCGTCATGGTGACGCCGTTCGTCTGGCAGATCCTCACCATGTTCAAGTCGACGGCCGAGGCCACGCGGGTGCCGCCGACGGCCTGGCCGGAGAGCTTCACCCCGCACGCGTTCGCGACGTTCTTCTCGACCACGCCGTTCTGGTCGATGTTCGCGGTCTCGGCCGGCGCGCTGGTGCTCCGGGTCGCCGGGCAGCTCGCGGTGGCGTCCCTCGCCGGGTACGCCTTCGCCCGCATCAGCTTCCGGGGCAGGGAGGCGCTGTTCGGCCTGTTCGTCGTCATGCTGATGGTGCCGAGCCAGCTCTTCCTGATCGGCCAGTACCAGCTCATTCGCGGTCTCGACCTGCTGGACACGTTGCCCGCGCTCGCGATCCCCGGGTTGTTCTCGGCGTTCGGCACGTTCCTGATGCGCCAGGCGTTCCTCGCGATGCCCAAGGACTACGAGGAGGCGGCCCGCCTCGACGGCGCCAACACGCTGCAGGTGTTCTGGTACGTCATGCTGCCCATGGCGAGGCCCATGCTGGCCGCGCTCGCCGTGCTGACCGGGCTGTACTCGTGGAACGACCTGCTGTGGCCGCTGATCGTCTCGCCGTCCGGGGAGAACCGGCCGCTGCCGGTGGGCCTCGCCGGGTTGCAGGGACAGTTCGGCACCGACTACCCGACCCTCATGGCGGGCGCGTTCGTGTGCTCGATCCCGCTGGTGATCGTGTTCCTGCTGCTGCAACGGCAGTTCTTCGCGGGCATCGCGAGCAGCGGACTCAAAGGATAGAGATGACCACAGAAGACCTCACCGCGCCGGTCCACCTGCGGGCCGGCGGCACCGGCCTCGTCGTCGCCGTGGACGGCGGGCGCCTGCCGCGCGTGCTGCACTGGGGCGAGGACCTCGGGCCGCTCGGCGACGACGCGCTGAGCGACCTGCGGCGGGCCGCGCTGCCCGCCGTCGGGGACAGCGCGGTCACCTACCCGCAGCCCGTGCCGGTGCTGCCGCAGCTCGCCGAGGGCTGGCTCGGCCGTCCCGGCCTCACCGGGGACTCCGATGCCCGCCGCTGGGCGCCGAAGTTCCGGGACGCCGTCCACCACCTCGACGGGGACGCGCCGGGCGGGCCCGTGCTGCGCTGCGAGGCGCGGGACCCGGAGTACGCGCTGGCCCTGGTGATCGAGATCCAGGTGCTCGCGGCGAGCGGGCTGGTGCGCCAGCGGGCCACCGTCACGAACCTGGCCGCGGAGCCGTACGCCGTGCGGGGCCTCGAACTGGCCCTTCCTGTGCCCGCCGACGCCGCCGAGGTGCTCGACCTGACCGGACGCTGGGCGCTCGAACGGGTGCCGCAGCGGCGGCCGTTCCACGTCGGGGAGTGGGTGCGGGCCTCCAGGGGCGGCAAACCAGGGCTGGAGCACACCATGCTGCTGGTCGCGGGCGAGCAGGGATTCGGGTTCCGGCGCGGGCGGGTGTGGGCGACGCACCTGGCGTGGAGCGGCGGCCAGGTGCTCGCCGCCGAGCGCACCCCGGCGGGCACCCGGCACCTCGCGGCGGGGGAACTCCTGCTCGCCGGCGAGGTGGTGCTCGGGGAGGGCGGGTCCCACACGAGCCCATGGCAGTACGGCGCGTGGGGCGACGGTCTCGACGACCTCGCCGCGCGGTTCCACCGGCACCTGCGGGCCCGGCCGGAGCACCCCGGCGCGCCGCGTCCCGTCGTGCTGAACACCTGGGAGGCGGTCTACTTCCGGCACGACCTCGGGGTGCTGGCCGAGCTCGCCGAACACGGCGCGCGGATCGGCGCCGAGCGGTTCGTGCTGGACGACGGGTGGTTCCTCGGCCGCAGGGACGACACCACGTCACTCGGGGACTGGACGGTCGACCCGGCGGTCTGGCCGGACGGGCTGGAGCCGCTCGCCGCGCGGGTGCGTGAGCTCGGCATGGACTTCGGGGTGTGGTTCGAGCCGGAGATGGTCAATCTGGACTCCGAGCTGGCCCGCGCGCACCCCGAGTGGGTGTTCGACGCCGGGCACGGCCCCGGGCTTCCCTCCCGCTACCAGCACGTGCTCGACCTCGGCCATCCCGAGGCGTACGCGTACCTGTTCGAGCGCATGAGCACCCTGATCGGGCGGCTCGGCGTCGCGTACGTCAAGTGGGACCACAACCGGTACCTGCTGGACGCCGGGCACACCCCGGACGGGCGGCCAGGGGTGCGGCGGCAGGTGGAGCAGGTGTACCGGCTGATGGCGGCGCTCAAGGCCGCGCACCCCGGGCTGGAGATCGAGTCGTGCGCCAGCGGCGGCGGGCGTATCGATCTCGGCGTGCTGGAGTACGCCGACCGGGTGTGGCCGAGCGACTGCAACGACCCGCACGAGCGGCTGGAGATCCAGCGCTGGACCGGGCTGCTGGTGCCGCCGGAGATGCAGGGCACGCACATCGGCGCCGAGGAGTCGCACACCACCCACCGCGTGCACCCGCTGGACTACCGGGCGGAGAAGGCGCTGTGGGGGCACCTCGGCGTCGAGGTGAACCTGCTCACCGCCGACGACGAGACCCGCGCGGCGCTCGCCCGCTGGGTCGCGTTCCACAAGAAGCACCGGGCCCTGCTGCACTCGGGCGACGTGGTGCGCGCCGACCTCGCCGACCCGGCCCTGCGGCTCGAAGGCGTCGTGGCGGGCGACCGCGGCGAGGCGCTGTACGCGTTCAGCGTCGTCGGACGGCCCGCGGGCTGGCCGCCGGGGCGGATCACGCTGCCCGGGCTCGACGACGCGCGCGTCTACCGGGTGCGGGCGGTGTACCCGGGGTCGCCGCCGGGCGGCGTGCTGCCGCCGTGGCAGCGCGACGGCGTCACCCTGCCGGGACGGGTGCTGCGCCTGGCCGGCGTCGAGGCGCCTTCGCTGGACGTGGACCGCTCGGTGCTGCTGCACGTCACCGCGGCGCCGTGAGTCACCCCTTGGCGCGGTTGCGGTACTCGGTGGGGCTGGTCTCGTGCAGGCGCTTGAAGTGACGGGAGAAGTAGAACGGGTCGTGGTAGCCGACCTCGCGGGCGATGCTCGCCACGGTCGCGTCCGTCGTGTCCAGCAGGTTGCGCGCGTGCGCCATGCGCAGCGCCGTGTGGTGGGCCAGCACCCCGCCGCCGGTGGCGCGGCGGAACAGCGCGCTCAGGTGGGACGGTGAGACGCCGACCAGCGCCGCGAGGTCGGCGACCCGCACGTTGCCGTCGAGCCGCTCGGCGAGGTACGTCATGGCGCGCTGCAGCGGGTCGCCGGGGGCCGGCATCGCGCGGTCCACGATGAACTGGGTGAGGAGCTTCCACGCCGCCCCCGCCGCGCCCATCAGGCTGGCCGGGGAGTGATCGCGTTCGAGCAGGGTGACGATCTCGTCGAGCAACGCGATCGCCCGGTCCGGCCGCCGCACGGGGACCACCGGGCGGGACGCGCTCGCGCCGATCTCCTCCACCAGCTCCGGCAGGTCGCCCCCGCGTAGGTGACACCACCAGATCGTCCAGGGTGCGTCGCTGGACGCGCCGTAGGAGTGCGGGGCGCGGCGCGGGATCACCAGGGCCGCGCCCGGCCCGACGCGGTGCTGCGCGCCGCCGACGTCCGCCCAGCCCGAGCCTGCGGCGCACACGATGAGTATGGTCTCCTCGGTGCCGTTCGGCCTGCTCATCAGATGGTCCGCCGCGTCGGGGTAGTGGCCGCAGTCGGTGACGACCAGGCGCCTGGTCACCGGGCGGGCCTGCGCCTCGGCGAGCACGCGTCGGGGCACGACGGTCAGCCGCTGGTTGAGGAACCCCTCCTGGATCGGCATCGGGCCAGTATGGCAACACACCATCGGATCGTCCAGGTGATGCCCAGCTTCCGACATTCCGCCGCGGCGGCCCGCGGCTGTTGACTGGTCGGGACGAACGCCGGACACACGAGCCCGGCCGGTCACGGCAAGGCCGTCACGCGGCCGCGTACCACCGGGGAGACAGGGATCAATGGGACGGGGATTGCTCGCGGAGAAGGTCGCCGTGGTCACCGGCGCCGCCTCCGGCATCGGGGCGGCCGTGGTGGAGCGCTTCCTGCGTGAGGACGCGCGGGTCATCGCGGTGGACATGGCGGAACAACCCGAGCGGCCGGGTGTGCTGGCCGTCACCGGGGACGTCGCCGACGCCGCGACCTGGCGGGCTGTCGCCGCCGCCGCGCGTGAGGGCTTCGGGCGGCTGGACGTGCTGCACAGCAACGCCAGCGTGGTGGTGCGGGCGCCCGCGCACGAGCTGGCCGAGAGCGACTGGAACCGGCAGATCGCGGTCAACCTCACCGCGGCGTACCTCGCGGTCAACGCCTGCGTCGGGCTGCTGCGGGACAGCAGGGGCACCGTCGTGCTCAGCTCCTCGGTGCACGCGCTCGCGGGCCTGCCCGCGCACCCCGCGTACGCCGCGGCCAAGGGCGGGCTGGTGTCGCTCGGCCGGCAGCTCGCCGTGGAGTACGGGCCCGAGGTTCGGGTCAACACCGTGCTGCCCGGGCCGATCCTCACGCCCGCGTGGGACGGCATCGGCGAGGACGACCGCCGCCGCAGCGTGGCGGGCACCGCCGCCGCCCGCTTCGGCCGTCCCGACGAGGTGGCCGCCGCGGTGACGTTCCTGGCCTGTGAGGAGAGCTCCTACGTCACCGGGGCGTGCCTGGTGGTGGACGGCGGCTGGACCGCGATGAAGGACTCCGCGTGACGCGCCCGGACGGCACGGCGGGCACCGCCACCGTCCCCGGCGGCGGAATCGGCGTGGCGGGGACCGGCCCGCGGGGCGCGCGGTGAGGATCACCAAGGTGGAGACGTTCCTCGTGCCGCCGCGGTGGCTGTTCTGCCGGGTGGAGACCGACGAAGGGGTGACCGGCTGGGGCGAGCCCGTCGTCGAGGGCCGGGCGGAGGTGGTGCGGGCGGCCGTGCACGTGTTCGCCGAGCACCTCGTCGGGCGGGACCCGCTGCGGATCGAGGACCACTGGCAGGTCATGGCCAGGGGCGGGTTCTACCGGGGCGGGCCGGTGCTCTCCAGCGCCCTCGCCGGGCTGGACCAGGCGCTGTGGGACATCGCGGGCAAGGTGCACGGTGTCCCGGTGCACGTGCTGCTCGGCGGGCCGGTGCGTGACCGGGTCCGCATGTACGCCTGGGTGGGCGGCGACGAGCCGTCCGAACTGGCCGACGGCATCGCCGCCCGCCTGGAGGCCGGGTTCACCGCCGTCAAGATGAACGCCGCCGGGCGGGTGCCCCCGCTCACGCCGGCCGCCGGGGTCGCGCGGGTCGTGGAGCGGGTGGCCCTGGCCAGGGACCTGCTCGGGCCGGAGCGGGACGTCGCCGTCGATTTCCACGGCCGCTTCACGGCGGCGGACGCGCGGCGGGTGCTGCCGCTGATCGCCGGGTTCCACCCGATGTTCGCCGAGGAGCCCGTGCTGCCCGACCGGCCGCACGTGCTGCGCGACGTGGTGACCGCGAGCAGTGTGCCGGTCGCCACCGGGGAACGGCTGTACTCGCGGTGGGACTTCCGGCCGGTGCTGGAGGCGGGCGTCGCGGTCGTGCAGCCCGACCTGTCGCACGCGGGCGGCATCTCCGAGACGCGCAGGATCGCCGCCCTCGCCGAGGTGTGGGACGCGTGGCTCGCGCCGCACTGCCCCCTCGGGCCCCTCGCGCTCGCCGCGAGCCTCCAGGTGGCGTTCGCCACCCCCAACTTCCTGATCCAGGAGCATTCCATCGGCATCCACTACCACCAGGGCGACGACCTGCTCGGCTACGTCCTCGACCCCGAGGTGTTCCGCTTCACCGGCGGCCACGCGGCCCGTCCCGCCGGGCCGGGCCTCGGGGTGGACATCGACGAGGCGGCCGTGCGGCGCGCGGACGAACGCGGGCACGCCTGGCGCAACCCGGTCTGGCGGCACGACGACGGAGGTCTGGCCGAATGGTGACCATGGTGCGGGTGCCGCTGCGCCCCCGGCTGGACCTGGCGCACGGCGGCCGGTGGACGTCCCTGTCCGGCGGGGGACGCGAGTGGTTGTGGACGCGCCCCGACCCGGCACGCGGGACCGTCGCGCCGGGTGCGGGCTTCGTGGACGCGGGCGGTCTGGAGGAGTGCCTGCCCACGGTGCGGGGCCTGCCCGACCACGGCGACGTCTGGAGCCGCCCCTGGTCGGCCGACGGCCGGGTGCGTGCCGGCGGGTTCGAGCTGCTGCGCCGGGTCACCGAGGAGGCGGGAGCGGTGGTGGCCGAGTACCGGCTCCTCGCCGACCCGGGGTACACGTTCGTGTGGGCCGCCCACGCGCTGCTCGACGTCGGCGAGGACGCGCGCCTCGTCGCCCCCGCGGGGACCGTGACCCGGGTGTTCCCCGAGGCCGCGCCGATGCTCGGCCGCCCCTGGCCCGCCGGGGCCCCGTACCTTGAGGGGAGCTGGCCGTCGCCGCTCGGCCTGCCGCTCGACCGGCTGGGGCCCGCCGACGGCACGATGGCGGGGGCCGTGCTGCGGTGTGCCGCCGTGCGGGTGGCGGACGGTCCGGACGTGCTCGGTCTGCGGGTGGAGGCACCGCCCGGGGTGCCGGTGTCCACCGCGCTGTGGCGCAACCTCGGCGGCTTCCCCGCCGGGGCGCCGTACCGCAGCGTCGGCGTGGAGCCCATGCTCGGCGCGGTGTTCGACCTGGCCGAGGCGGGGCCGGGGGACGCGGCGGTCGTGCCGGCGTCCGGTGAGGTGACGTGGCGGCTGGTCCTGGCCGCGGAACGGATGAGCGATGGATGACGGCGACTTCCTTACGGCGCTGGCGGCGCGGCGGCTGCTGGCCATCGTGCGGGGACGGGACGCGGGTGCGGCGCTGCGCACGGTGATCACGCTGGTGGAGGCCGGCGTCGGCCTGGTGGAGGTGTCGCTCGTCACGGCGGACGCGCTGGACGTCATCAGGCGGGCCCGCGCGGCCCTCGGCGACGCGGCCGGGCTCGGCGCGGGCACGGTGCTCACCGCCGACGACGCGCGGGCGGCGGCCGAGGCGGGCGCGTCCTACCTGGTCACCCCCGCCGTCACCGAGGCGGTCGCGGAGGGCCGGCGGCTCGGGCTGCCCGTGCTCGCGGGCGCGTTCACCCCCACCGAGGTGGTGGCCGCGCTCGGCGCCGGGGCCGCGGCGATCAAGCTGTTCCCGGCCTTCCTCGGCGGGGAGAGGTACCTGCGGGCGCTGCGCGACCCGTTCCCCGGGGTCGCGTTCGTGCCGGTCGGCGGGGTCGGCGCGGCCGAGGCGGCGGCCTACCTGCGGGCCGGGGCGGTCGCGGTCGGCGCCGGGTCCCCGCTGGTGGGCGACGCCGCCGACGGGGGGAGCCTCGACGCCCTGAGAGAACGGGCCCGTGCCTTCGAGGAGGCCCTGTGATCGACGTCGCCACGTTCGGGGAGACCATGGCGGCGCTGCGGGCGGACGGCCCGGTGCGGCTCGGCGGCACGATGCGGCTGTCGGTCGCCGGCGCCGAGTCCAACGTCGCGATCGGCCTGGCCAGGCTCGGCCACCGGGTGCGCTGGACCGGTCTGGTCGGCGAGGACGAGACCGGTGAACTCGTGCTGCGCACCCTGCGCGCCGAGGGGGTGGACGTGACGCACGCCCGCGCCGTCGCCACCGGCCCCACCGGCCTGATGCTGCTCGAACAGCGGGCCGACGAGCTGACCCGCGTCATCTACCACCGCGCCGGTTCCGCCGGCTCCCACCTCTCCCCGGCGGACGTCCTGCCCGCCCTGGATCCGCCGCCGAGGCTCCTCCACGTCACCGGCATCACCCCCGCCCTGGGCCCCGCCCCCGCCGCCGCCGTCCGCGCCGCGGTGAAGTGCGGTGCCCGCGTGACCCTGGACGTCAACCACCGCAGCCGCCTCTGGGGCCGCCCCGAGGCCGCCGCCGCCCTGCGCCCGTTGGTCCCGCACTGCGCGGTGGTCGTCGCCTCCGAGGACGAACTCGACCTCGTCGCCCCGCCGGGCGCGCTCACCGAGGAGGAACAGGTGGCCGCCCTCCTCGCTTCAGGCGTGACAGAGGTCGTCGTCAAACGCGGCGCCGCCGGCGCCGCCACGTACACCGCCACCGAGTCCGCGCACCGGCCCGCCCGCCGCGTCCGCGTCGCCGACACTGTGGGAGCCGGCGACGCCTTCGTCGCGGGCTACCTGTCCGCCGTCCTGGACGACCTGGACCTGGCCGCCCGTCTCGACCGCGCCGTGACCACGGCGGCCTTCGCCGTGGCGTCCCCCGGCGACTGGGAGGGCCTGCCCGCGCGCCACGAACTGCACCTCCTCGACTCCCTCCCCGGTACCACGCTGCGCTGAGCCGATACCGTAGACGCCGTGGGAGTGGACGGTGTGGAGATCGTCGTGGACGACCTGTCCGGGCCGCGGATCGCCGCGTTCCTCGGCGAGCACCTGGAGGAGATGCGGGCCCTGTCGCCGCCCGAGAGCGTGCACGCCCTCGACCTGGACGATCTGCGCCGCCCGGAGGTCACGTTCTGGTCCGTCCTCGACGGGGACACCCTGGTGGGGTGCGGGGCGCTCATGCGGATCGACGCGGGACACGCCGAGGTGAAGTCGATGCGCACCAGCGCGGCCCGCAAGCGCGGCGGCGTCGCGTCGCTGCTCCTGGAGCACATCATCGCCGAGGCCAGGCGCATGGGCTTCGCCCGGCTGAGCCTGGAGACGGGGTCGGCCGAGCCTTTCCTGCCCGCTCGGCGGCTGTACGAGAAGTACGGGTTCGAGTACTGCGAGCCGTTCGGCGACTACCGGCTCGACCCGCACAGCGTGTACATGACGCGGTTCCTCTGACACGCCGACGCGGCCGGGGGCGGACCCCCGGCCGCGAGGACGGTCCTCAGTGCACCATCACGTAGGCGTTGAAGGCCAGCGCGACGTCCCAGACCCGGGAGAAGACGATCACTCGTCCTCCGTCGAGCCCGCCGCAGTACACCTTGCTGCCGACGGCGGAGGTGATGCCCTGCGCCGCGATCTCGTCGAACCAGTTGGTGTAGGAGAACACCGGCCCTCCGCTGTCCCCGTGCGCGACGGCGCAGCCGCCCTCGACGCTCTTGGCGCGGACCATGTGCTTGACGTACTGCCCGTTGGTGTAGGTGCCGCTCCAGGCGGTCTCGGTCACCTTGATGAGGCAGTACTCACCCCGCGTGGCCCCGGAGTTGCACACGAAGTTGCCGACGTGCGCCTTCCACAACGCCACCACCCGGTTGCTGCTGGAGGACGCGGGGCCGCCGTCGAACATGTCGGCGGTGGCGTTCGCCCGCACGATGGCGGCGTCCCGGTAGGAGATGCGCCACGACACCGGGCCCATGTAGTTGGCCGAGGTGAAGCCACCGCCGTCGTAGAACAGGTCCCAGAGGTTGCCGCAGTGCGCGGCGGTGAGGAACCCGGGGTTGTCGTACTGGTCCCAGACCGCGAAGCCCGAACTGCAGCCGGCGCCGGTCGTGAGGTTCAAGGTGCGACCGCCCGCGTAGTAGCTCGGCACGTCGTTCTGCCTGCTGTAGGCGGGCTCGAACGTCTCCCCGCGCTCCAGCGTGATCGGCGCCGTGGCCCCCGCGGGCCGCTGGAGCTCGCCCGGCTCGGTGTCCTGCCCGGCGACCGACAGGCGCACGCCGCTGCCGTCCGCCAGCGGAGCCGCCCCCGTGACCTGCCCGGACGCGACCCACCTGTCCACCTCCTCCAGCAACTGCGCGCGGCTGCGCGCCGCGGGCAGCACCGCCACCGGCGCCGCCAGCCGCCCCTCGTCCACGACGTCCTGCACGGCCCGCGGCAAGGTTCCCCGCCAGTAGAGCCGCACCTCGTGGTTCTCGGGATCGGCGACGATCCCCGCGTACCCCTCGGCCTCCTCGGCCACCGCGAGCAGCCGGTCCGCCACCCCGTTCAGCCGCGCCTGCTCGGTGAACAACGCCCGCCAGTCCGCGAACCCCCCAGGCACCGCCCCCCGCGGCCCCGAGTCGTCCCCGACCGGCGTCTTGCCCTCCCCGGCGGCCACCCGCCGCGTGAGCTCAGGATCGTCGGCCACCTGCGCCGCGGCGGCTCCCACCCCCAGAGCCGGCACGAGCGCACAGACGACACCCAGCACCGCCAGGCATAAACGAACTCTCTTCCGCATTTCTTGTCTCCCCCGTTCGTTGAAACCGGAGGCGATTACAGCAGGGGGTTCACGAGGCGTTCCGCGTTGAAATACGTGCACGTACTGTGCCGTCTGTCCTTGCGGCGGCGGCAGAACGCGTCGCGGCCGAGGGGCGCGCCCCCGGCCGCGACGTCATGGCCATCCTCAGTGTTGTGGCTTGATCCTCACTTTGGCGGTGGTGGTGTAGGCGGAGCCGGCGCCGGTGGCGGTCAGGGTGGTGAAGCCGGTGGTGGTGACGGGGATGGTGGGGGTGAGGGACACCGTGCCGGTGTGGTCGGCCAGGGTGCGGCCCAGGGAGGTGGTGTCGAGGAGGAATTCCACGCTTTCCCCGGGGCGGTAGCCCGTGGCGCGGAGGGTGGGGGTGGAGCCGGGGGTGGTGGGGCCGAGGACGAGGAGGCGGCCGGGGGACTCGGTGGCGGCTTGCTCGGCGCACACGTCGCCGGGGGTGCCGTACTCGGGGGCGGGGGTGCCGCCGGTGAGGCCGTCGTCCTCGCGGACGGTGAGGGTGCTGAAGGCCCTGTCGCCCATCACGGCGCCGGAGGTGTTGGTGGCGGAGACCTTGAACGACGTGGACGGGGTGGCGCTGGGGAGGGTGTCGCCGAAGGTGTTCACCGTGACGGGGGCGCAGGTCTGGCCGGGGAGGAAGGTGACCTTGCGCATGGTCACGCCGGCCCTGCCGGTGGCGGAGCCGAAGACGCTGACGTAGGCGGTGATCGGGTGGTGGGCGCGCTCGGAGAGGACGGCGGCGATCTTGGTGGTGCCGGGGGCGGCGCCTTCCTCGGTCCTGGCCGGGACCATGTTCACGGTCACCTGCTGGGCGGGGTGGCGGGATCCCACGGCGCGGTTCTCGGCCGACAGGTCGGAGATGTAGACGCCGCCGGTGCCGGTCGCGGCGGTGAAGCGGACCTCGCGGATGTCGGACCTGTCGAGGCCGGTGAGGGACGAGGTGGGGATGTTCACCTGCTGGAGGATGATCTTGCGGAGCCAGGCGGAGGTGACGCCGGGCAGGCGGGTGACGGCCAGGGGGTTGAGCTTGGACACCGGGGCGGACCACGTGCGGCGGGAGCCGTCGGTGACCGTGACGGTGAGGTCGGTGGCGGTGGCCACGGACGCGTCGGCGGCGACCTTCACCGAGAGCTGCTGGTAGCGGCGCACGTCGCGGGCGGCGGCCGGCACGTTCACCCGCACCTGGCCGCTCGGGGACGTCCACGTCATGTGGAGCATGGGGGAGGACGGGATGTTGAACGCCCACAGCGCCGGGGACCAGTGCGGCAGGGCCGCCTGGTTGAGGGTGGTGGCGCAGAAAGGCGCCGTCTGCGGCAGCGTCACGCCGCCGTCGCCCCCCATGCTGGCGCAGACTTCCGCGGTGGCGTCGCCCGAGACGCGGACGGACGGGTCGGGGCGTTCGAATGTCGCGATGTCCACGCGGGACCGGGCCGGCTGGGTCGCCGCCGAGGTGACCCGGGCGAACGTCGTCGCGGGCGCGGCGGTGGCGGAGCCGTCGAACAGCGGCAGGAACCGCTTCTCGCCGCCGAGCACCAGCCGGAAGAAGCCCGCCATGTAGGTGGCGCCCACCTGCACCTGCTGCGCCGGGGTGAGGCGGGTCGTGGTCGCGGACGCCGGGTCGCACACCGGGTCGTCGGCGCCGGACGCCAGGGACGACCAGTCGTCGGCGGTGCTCGCGGGCCAGCCGCCCGGCGTCCAGATGGTGTTGAAGTAGTTGTGGTTGGCGCCCATCACGAGCACCGCCGAGCGCAGCACGTCGTCGGCGAAGTTGTGCCGCGAGTCGTCCACGATGTGCTGGCCCATGAGGTTCTCCACGTCGCCGTCGCAGTACGGCAGGATCGTCGCGAGTGCCGCGTTCGGCACGGAGATCCGGTCGTAGTCCACGGGCGCCAGCGGCAGCACCGCCTTGATGCCGAACTGATCCCGCACCGGCAGGGCGTCGTTGAGGGTGGACGCGGCCGTCACGCCCTCGCCACCCCGGGAGTGCCCCATGATGCCGACGTCGCCGAGGTCGAGCCGCCGCACCAGGTCGCGCGGCGTGACGTCGCCGGTGAGTGCCTGGTCGAGTGCGACGTCCCTGCCGGTGAACGCGTCGCGGTACACGACCCGCCGGCCCGCGTCGGCCTGGCGCAGCATGTCCAGGGTGTCGAGGACGAGTTGTCCCCGGGCCTGGGCGCCGTGGTCGGCGGAGAGCTGGTTGTCGTTGGCGTTGATCGCGTTGGCGGAGATCGACACGACGGCGTACCCGTTGCTCGCGAGCGCGCGGGCGGGGGCGTCGTAGCCGAGGTAGCTCGGGATGGTGAAACGCTGCGCCGTGCTGTCCGGCGTGGCGCGGCAGGGCCAGCGGGCCGGGTTGGCCGCGCCGGAGCCGTAGCAGGACGCGTGCCGGCCGTGCAGGAAGATCACGACGGGCTTCTCGCCGCGGCCGTCCGGCAGGTAGATCTTGCCGGTGAGCTCGCCGCGGATGCCGCCGATGTTGAGCAGCGGGATCGCCTGGTCGCCGAAGTCGTACACCGCCTCGGAGACCCGGTACGGCCCGGGCGTCGAGGGGTCGGCCGGCAGCACGGGAGGCACGACGTCGGGGATGGCCGGCCGGGGCGAGCGGGCCGCCGAGGCGCCGCCGGCCGTCGCGGTGGCGAGGGCGTCGGTGGTGACCGAGGTGGCGTCCGCCACCGCGGGGTCGGTCGTGACGAGGGACAGGGACGTGCCGTCGGCGGACTCCGCGGCCGGGCCGAGCACCTTGCCGTCCACCGACAGGGTGGGGGCGCTCGCGGTGACGGGCAGTTCCCTGCCGAGCTCCAGGGTGACCTGGAAGCCGCCGGCGACGCGGGTGACGTGCCATCCGGGGCCGGAGGCGACCTCGCCGGCGGGTGGTTCGGCGGAGGCGGTCGCGGGGATCAGGGTGGCGGGCAGGCAGGCGAGGACGAGGACCGCGGCGAGGTTCCGCGCGCGGCGGGGCAGATCGAACAAGGGGGCGCCTTACTCACAGGGACCGAATCGCCCGCCGCGGTACATTCGTGACGGGCGATTCGCACCGTATGCCCGGCTTGTGAACATCAGCGGGCGATCTTGTTACCGGCCTGTTCCGTGCCGCCCGTGCCGATTGTCAGAACAGCGACAACGCCGATGTCAGAACGGTGAGCCCTTCCGGCCGCCCGGCGCCGGCACCTCACTCCTCGTCTGACGTCAGCTCGACCTCGGCCTCCACCTCGACCGGGTCGGCGACCTTCAGCATGCCGAGGAACGCCGTGTACGGCTTGATCCCGTAGTCGGACTGCCGCACCGTGCCCGTGCCCCGGTAGCGGCCCCCGCCGAGCGGGGTGACGGTGAGCGTGAACGGCCCGCTCCGGCCGCGCAGGGTGAGCGTGCCGGGGTCGCCACCGCCCATCGTGAACACCGCCTCGGGATGGCGGTCGCAGTCGAGCAGGCGGCGCGCGTTGCGCTCGATCTCGCGGCGATCGGAATCGGTCAGCGTCGTGACCCCGCCTGTCCCCGACAGGACGCGCAACGATGCCGTCTCGGCGGTGACCCGCAGCTCGGCCGTGCCGCCGTCCTCGATGACCTCGCCGGACCAGCGGGTCACCTCGATCGTGAGGTCGTGCCCCGCCTGCGCGGCCACGCCCTGCCGGGACGTGCGCAGCAGGAGCGTGCCGCGATCGGGGCCGACGCGATGACGCCTCGCCATACCGGCACGGTAACCCACGGCGGGGACAGGTCGCTGGCCCCTCCATGCTCCCGCGCGCCTCCAGGCGCCGGCCCCCTCCCTGATCCGCGCACCTCGCGGGTCCCGCTTCAGGCGGGCGAGTCGCCGCGCGACGTGACGTCCCGCGCGCCTTCAGGCCGCCGGCCCCCTCCCTGATCCGCGCATCTCGCGGGTCCCGCGCTTCAGGTGGGGGAGTCGCCGCGCGACGTGACGTCCCGCGCGGCGGCGACCACGGCCTGCCCGAGGCTGATCCCCCCGTCGTTCGCGGGGACCCGGCTGTGGGTGAGCACCCGGAAGCCGGCGGCGCGCAGCCCGTCCACCGTGCGGCCGAGCAGCAGCAGGTTCTGGAACACCCCGCCGGACAACGCGGCCGTGGTGAGGCCGTGGGCGTCCCTGAGCGCCACGCACCGCTCCACGACGAGGCGCGCGACGCCGTTGTGGAACCGCGCGGCGATCACCCCCGGGGCGACGCCCGCCAGCAGGTCGTCCGCCGCGGCACGCACCAGGTCGGCGCCGCGGACGCCCTCGGCGGAGACCGACGCCGGGTAGGCGCCCCGTTCGGCGGGGTCGGCGTGCTGCTCGAGCTCGATCGCGGCCTGGCCCTCGTAGGTGATCGTGCCCCGGACGCCGATCAGGGCGGACACCGCGTCGAACAGGCGCCCGGCGCTTGAGGTGAGCGGGGACCCCACGCCCGAGCGCGCCAGGGCCAGCACGTCGTGCCAGCGGTCGCGCCGCGCCACCTCCAGCCCCTCGGGCGGCCTGCCGTCGTACGCGAGGTCGAGGTAGGCGGCGGCCATGCGCCACGGCTGCCGGATCGCGGCGGTGCCGCCGGGCATCGGCACCGGGACGAGGCGCGCGGCCCGCTCGGCGGCGGCGAGGTCGGCGAGCAGGAACTCGCCGCCCCAGAGGGTGCCGTCCGTGCCGTGGCCGAGCCCGTCGAACGCCACGCCGATGACCGGCCCCGGCTCGCCGTTGTCCGCGAGGCACGAGGCGATGTGCGCGTGGTGGTGCTGCACACCGACCAGTTCGACGCCGTCCAGCTCGGCGGCGTGCTTGGTGGAGAGGTACTCGGGGTGCAGGTCGTGCGCGACCACCTCCGGCACGATGCCGAACAGCCGGGAGAAGTGCGCGATGCCCTCGGTGTACGACCGCAGGGTCTCGTAGTTCTCCAGATCGCCTATGTGGTGCGAGAGGAAGGCGCGCCGTCCCTTGGCCAGGCAGAACGTGTTCTTCAGCTCCGCGCCGCAGGCCAGCACGGGACGCGGCACGTCCCAGGCCAGCGTGACCGGCTCGGGCACGTGCCCCCGTGATCGCCGCAGGAGCATGCCCCGGCCGCCGAAAGGCCGCACCACCGAGTCGTCGGTGCGGACGTGGATGGGCCGGTCGTGGGTGAGGAACACGTCCGCGATGCCGGCCAGCCTGGTGAACGCGTCGGCGTCCTCGTAGGCGATCGGCTCGTCCGAGACGTTCCCGCTGGTCAGCACGATCGGTTCACCCGTGGCGGCGAGCAGCAGATGGTGCGGGGGTGCGTAGGGCAACATGAGCCCGAGATGCCGGTTGCCCGGGGCCACCGACGGGGCCACCGGGCCGCCGTCGAGCCTCGGCAGCAGCACGATCGGCCGCGCCCCGTCGCTCAGCAGCGCGGCGGCGAGATCGTCCACCTCGCACAGCAGCGCGGCCTGGCGCACGTCGGCCACCATCACCGCGAACGGCTTGTCCTCGCGGTGCTTGCGCCGCCGCAGGGCCGACGCCGCCGCCTCGTCGGAGGCGAGGACCGCCAGGTGGTAGCCGCCGAGCCCCTTGACCGCCACCACGCCGCCGTCCCGCAGCAGCGCCGCGCACCCGGCGACCGGGTCGCCCGGCAGGTCGTCCCCCCGCGCGGACACCAGCCGCAGCCGCGGGCCGCAGTCGGGGCAGCACGTGGGCTGGGCGTGGAAGCGCCGGTCCGCCGGGTCGTGGTACTCGGCGGCGCAGGCCGCGCACATGGCGAACCCCGCCATCGTGGTGAGGGGCCGGTCGTACGGCACGCCTCGCACGATGGTGAACCTCGGCCCGCAGTTGGTGCAGTTGACGAACGGATACCCGAACCGCCGATTCCCCGGATCGGCCAGCTCACGCAGGCAGTCGCCGCAGGTGGCCGTGTCCGGCGACACTAGCGCACGCCGCGGCCCCGACGCGTCGCTGCGCACGATGGCGAACCCCCGGGCCCCGCGCGGCGCCCCCTCCACCACGCCGACCCGCTCCACGCGCGCCAGCGTGGGCGCGTCCCGGCGCAGTGCCACCAGGAACTCCGCCACCCGCTCCCGCGGCCCCTCGGCCTCGACGAAGACCCCGTCCGCGTCGTTGCCCACCACCCCCGCGAGCCCGAGCCCGGTGGCCAGCCCGTACACGAAGGGCCGGAACCCGACCCCCTGCACGGCCCCCTCCACCCGCACCTCGACGCGTATCACGCGCCCAGTGTGCGCACGGCCCCCGCCGATCCCGTAGCGGCCGCCCCGGCGCGCCTCCCGAAAGCTTGTGACGCAGTTCACAAAGACCGCGGAAATAGCCGGAGCACGACGCCGGTTGACGCCTGTGTCTCGCAAACGGGGAATTTCTCCCCGTTTACGGGACAGATGGGAAGGGGGATCACCGTGAGCACCGTGCACACGATCACCGAGCGGGGCCGGGCTCCGCGGCTGCGGGCGGACGCGTCGCGCAACCGCGAGCGTATCGTGGCCGCCGCACGTGAGGCGTTCGTGGAGTACGGGGCCGAGGCGACCCTCGACCAGATCGCGCGGCGGGCGGGTGTCGGGAACGCCACGATGTACCGGCACTTCGCCGACCGCGCGGAGCTGAGCCGTCAGGTGATGCTGGAGGTCATGAACCGGGTCGTGCGCCTGGCCGAGTCGGCGCTCGACGAGGCGGACGCGTTCGAGGCGCTGCGGCGCTTCGTGCACGGCGCCGCGGCCGAGCAAGTCGGGGCCCTGTGCCCGGTGGTGTCCGGCGAGTGGGAGGCGATCGCGGCGGAGCTCGCCGAGAACCGCGCCAGGCTCCAGCGGGCCGTGCAGGCCCTCATGGACCGGGCGCGGGACGAAGGCCTGCTGCGTGAGGACGTCGCCCCCGGTGACATCATGATCGCGATTTGCCAGCTCACCCGCCCGCTGCCCAGCACCGGGTGCCTGAGGCTCGGCAGGTTCGCCGAGCGCCATCTGGACATCTTCCTCGACGGTCTGCGCGCTCCGGCGCGCTCGGTCCTGCCCGGACCCGGGGCGACCTTCGAGGACCTTCAGCCGCACCCTTGACCCTGACCGCGCCGGCCGCCTGACCGCCCCGTCGACCCACCCCCCGCGTCGTCCCCGGACCGCACGTTCGGCAGGTCATCGCCACCTGCCGATCTCCTCTCCAGACCGTTAGTGAGTTGACGCATGCCTGAAACGGCCCAGGTCCTCCCGGACCCCCGCCGCTGGAAAGCACTCCTCTTCATCGCCATAGCCCAGTTGATGGTCGTGCTCGACGCGACGATCGTGAACATCGCCCTGCCGTCCGCCCAGACGGACCTCGGCATATCCGACGCCAACCGCCAGTGGGTCATCACCGCCTACGCGCTGGCGTTCGGCGGACTTCTGCTGTTCGGCGGCCGCATCGCCGACATGTGGGGCCGCAAGCGCGCCTTCACCGCCGGGCTCATCGGCTTCGCCGCGGCGTCCGCGATCGGCGGCGTCGCGGCCAACGAGGCGATGCTGCTCGGCGCCCGCGCGCTCCAGGGCGCGTTCGGCGCGCTGCTGGCACCCGCCGCGTTGTCCCTGCTCGCCGTGATGTTCACCGAGGCCCACGAGCGGGCCAAGGCGTTCGGCGTCTACGGCGCCATCGCGGGCGGCGGCAGCGCCGTCGGCCTGATCCTCGGCGGGTTCCTCACCGAGTACCTCGATTGGCGCTGGACCTTCTACGTCAACATCCCCTTCGCCGCGGTCGCCGTCGCGGGCGCGCTTCTCGTGATCCGCGAGCCGGCCGGCACCCGCAACCGCAGCGGCCTCGACATCCCCGGCGTCGTGCTGGCCACCCTCGGCCTGGTCTCCCTGGTCTACGCCTTCACCCGCGCCGAGTCCGACGGCTGGACCGCGGGCGCGACCATCGGCCTGTTCGTCGCGGCCGTCGTGCTGCTCGGCGCGTTCGTGCTGGTCGAGAGCAGGGTGCGGCACCCGCTGCTGCCGCTGCGCGTGATCACCGACCGTGCCAGGGGCGGCGTGTACCTGGCGCTCGGCCTCGCGATCATCGCGATGTTCGGCCTGTTCCTGTTCCTCACCTACTACCTGCAGGTCATCAAGGGGTACACCCCCGTGCAGACCGGCTTCGCGTTCATGCCGATGGTCGCCGGCATGATCATCGGCTCCACGCAGATCGGCGCCCGCCTGATGACGCGCGTCCCCGCGTGGTGGCTGATGACCCCCGGCTTCCTGGTCGCCGCCGCCGGCATGCTGATCCTCACCCAGATGGAGACCGGCAGCTCGTACGTGGGACTGGTGCTGCCCGCGCAGATCCTGCTCGGCCTCGGCATGGGCACGGCGTTCATGCCGGCGATGAGCCTCGCCACCGCCGGTGTGCAGCCCCGCGACGCGGGCGTGGCCTCCGCGATGGTGAACACCTCCCAGCAGGTCGGCGGCGCCATCGGCACCGCGCTCCTCAACACCATCGCCGCCGACGCCGCCACCTCCTGGGCCACCGCCCACACGTCCCAGCTCCGCACCCTCGGCCAGGCCGCCTTCACCAACGAGTCCGCGGTCCACGGCTACGCCACCGCCATCTGGTGGGCGGTCGGCATCCTGCTCCTGTCCGCCACCATCGTGGTCACCTTCATCGCCACCCACAAACCGGGCGACGCCGCCGCGTCCCCCGAGGACGGCGTGGAGGACACCCCACCGGTCCCGGTGCTCGCGCACTGACCCTCTTCTCCTGGCCCGCGTCCCCGCTGCGGGGCGCGGGCCTTCCATGTCCGATTCCCGCCGGTGTCCGAGGGGTCGACAGGGCTAGGGTCGGAGGATGGACTGGGCGGCTTATGGAGCGTTCGTCACTTTCGCGGTGGTCGTGGTGCTGCTACCGGGTGCCGACTTCGCGGTGGTCGTCGGCAACACCCTGGCCGGCGGGCGTCGCCGGGGGAGCTGGTGCGCGGCCGGTGTGACCACGTCCAACACGGTGCAGGGCGCGGCGGGGGCCGCGGGGCTCGGGGCGCTGATCGCGGGGGCGCAGCCGGTGATGCAGGCCGTGAAATGGGCCGGTGTGCTGTACCTGCTCTACCTCGGCGTGCGTACGGTGCGCTCGGCCGTCCGGGGGCGTTACGCGCCGCTGTCCGCGCAGGACGGCGACGGCGCCGCGCTCGGCGGATGGCGGCAGGGCTTCCTTTCCAACATCACCAACCCCAAGGTGCTGATGTTCTACCTCGCGGTGCTCCCGCAGTTCCTCGCCCCGGACGCGGGCCTGGCGGTCCTGCTGCTGTACGCCGTCACGCACGCGGCGTTGTCCCTGGCGTACCTGCTGCTGCTCACCGCCTTCCTGCACCGCCTGCGACACGTACTGACCCGGCGGCCGATCCGCCGCGCGCTCGACGCCCTCACCGGGCTGGCCCTGCTCGCCTTCGGGGCCCGGCTGGCCGCCGAGCGCGTCTGACCGGTCAGCCCCGCTTCACCTCCAGCGTGACCACAGGGGACCCGAAACGGTGCGGCCCGAGGACGGCCCGCCGGGCGAAGCACGCCGTGGCGATCTCCGGCAGGTAGTCGGCGACCAGCTCCGGGGACAGCCCCCGCCGCAACCACACCACCAGGACCACGGACCCCGGCATGGGCGTGGCCGCGAGCACGCGCGGGAGACCGCCTCCTCCGTCGAACTCGTCCTGAAGGTGCTCCGCCGCCCCCTGCCGCACGCGGCCGGCTCGACGAGGCCGTCCTGCTACGCAGGTACGGTGACGAACTGGTGATGCGGGCTCAGTTGCACCATTTGCTCAAGCTCACCGAGTCGCCGACCATCACGATCCGTGTGTTGAAAGGTCGATGCCGGTAGTGGCCGGGAATCAGCGGGACGGCAACAGATGTAAATGGTCCTTCCGGCCATCTGGCGTGAAACAGCTACAGTGCCGCGGGATTACGCCGGCCTGAACCTGTCTCGGCCGTTACCTCTTGCGTACACCGAGGGCCTCGGCGGCGGTGGTCAGGGCGGTGAGGTGGTCGTCCGCGGTGCGGAGGTTCGCGTTCATGGTGTTGACGGCCAGGTGGGTGGCGCCGGAGGATCTCCAGTGGTCGGCCAGGTCGCGTAGGGCGTCGGGGTCGCCGGTCCAGTTGGCGCGGCCTTCCATGCCGAGGGTGGCGGGGTCGCGGCCGGATTCGAAGGCGGACTGGTGGACGATGGCTTTGGCCTCTTCCAGGTCGTGGCCGGGGGGGAGCTGGGGGAACCAGCCGTCGGCGAGGCGGCCGATGCGGCGGTAGGCCTTCTCCGACTGGCCGCCGAACCAGACGGGGATGGGGCGCTGGACGGGCATGGGGGCGAGGCCCGCGGCGGTGACGCGGTGATAGGTGCCTTCGTAGGTGACGGACTGTTCGGTCCACAGGCGGCGCATGAGGTCCACCTGTTCCTCTATGCGCTTGCCCCGGGTGGTGAAGTCCTCGCCGAGGGCCTCGTACTCGACCTTGTTCCAGCCGACGCCGACGCCTAGGCGGAAGTTGCCGCGGGTGAGCAGGTCCACCTCGGCGGCCTGTTTGGCCACCAGCGTGGTCTGGCGCTGGGGGAGGATGATGATGCCGGTGACGAACTCCAGGGAGGTCAGGGCGGCGAGGTAGCCGAACATGACCATCGGCTCGTGGAAGGTCGTGTACAGGTCGTAGGGGCCGCTCCAGTTCTTGTGCACCGCGGGGTCGGCGCCGACCACGTGGTCGTAGGCCATGATGTGCCGGTAGCCGAGTTCCTCGGCGCCCTGGGCGTAGGCGCGTACGGCACCGGCGTCGCCGCCGAGCTCGGTCTGCGGGAAGACGACACCGATCCGCATCATCGCTCCTCGGAACTTTCAGACGATCTCGTCGATCATCATTCCGTGTACGGCGCTGCTCAACCATGCATCGAGGTGCGGGCTCGCGCCGGCCACCGGGGCCGGGGCCGCGCCGGCTGTTGGCGGGGGAAGGCATCGGTGCTTTGATACTTTCGCTGACCGGCCGTAAATTTTCGGAGTTCGGACGGCGGCGGCGTTTTTCCGGTATCGGCGCGATGGGCGGAGGAAGCGGCGTGCCACGATCTGACCCGAGGGAGAACACTGGTTCGCCGGGCGTGTCCCGCCGCGGCTTCATGGGGACGGTGGCCGCCGGGGTCACCGTCACCTCGCTCGGCATCACGGGCGCCGCGGAGGCGCAGGCGGCGGACGACGCGCTCGTCGAGGTCGTGCTCGACGTCAACGGCACCAGTTCCACACTGCGTCTCGACCCCCGGGTGACGCTGCTCGACGCGCTGCGGGAGCGGCTCGCGGTCACCGGGCCGAAGAAGGGCTGCGACCGCGGGCAGTGCGGGGCGTGCACGGTGCACGTGGACGGCCGGCCGGTGCTGGCGTGCCTCACACTGGCCGCGTCGGTGCGGCGCGAGGTCACCACGGTCGAGGGTGTCGGCAGGGGCGGCGGCCTGCACCCGGTGCAGCAGGCGTTCATCGACCAGGACGCCTTCCAGTGCGGCTTCTGCACCTCGGGGCAGATCATGTCGGCGATCGCGTGCGCCAGGGACCGGGGCATCAGGAGCGACGACGAGATCCGCGAGTTCATGTCCGGCAACATCTGCCGCTGCGGGGCTTACTCCAGCATCACGGCCGCGGTGCGGCAGGCCAAGGGCGGAGGCGTCTGATGCGCGCGTTCACCTTCGCCGCGCCCGCGTCCGTCGAGGCGGCCGTCGGCGGCGACGCCACCACGGCGTTCCTGGCCGGCGGCACGACGCTCGTCGACCTGATGAAGCTCGAAGTGCTCACCCCGTCGCGGGTGCTGGACATCAACGCGCTGCCGCTGCGGGGCATCGAGACCGGGCGGGACGGCCTGCGCCTCGGGGCGCTGGAGCGGATGAGCGACATCGCGGCCCACCCCGCGGTGGCCGAACGGTATCCCGTCATCGCGCAGGCGCTGCTGGCGAGCGCGTCCCAGCAGATCCGCAACATGGCGAGCATCGGCGGCAACCTGATGCAACGCACCCGCTGCGGCTACTACCGCGACGTCACCGTGCCGTGCAACAGGCGCGAGCCGGGCTCCGGCTGCCCCGCCGCCGAGGGCACCAATCGTCCGCACGCCGTGCTCGGCACCAGCGACGCCTGCGTGGCGACCCACCCGAGCGACGTCGCGGTCGCGCTTGTCGCCCTGGACGCCACGGTCCGGCTGCGCGACGCCGCCGGCACCCGCACGGTGCGGCTGGCCGACTTCTACCGGCAGCCCGGCACCACCCCGCACGTGGAGAACGTCCTGCGCCCGGGCGAACTCGTCACCGACGTGCTGGTGCCCGCGCTGCCGTGGGCCCGCCGGTCCGTGTACCTGAAGATCAGGGATCGGCAGTCGTACGAGTTCGCGCTCTGCTCGGCCGCCGTCGCGCTGGACGTCAGGGGCGGCCGGGTGGCCGGCGCCCGGGTCGCGGCCGGCGGGGTGGGCACCGTCCCGTGGCGGCTGCCCGCGGTGGAGGCCGCGCTGCGCGGCAGGCCGGCCCGGCAGGAGACCTACGAGGCCGCGGCGCGGCAGGCCGTGCGGGGCGCGCGGCCGCTGACGCACAACGCCTTCAAGACGACGCTGCTGCGGCGCACGATCGTCCGCGCGCTGCTGAGCCTGGAGGCCGGGGCATGAGCACCTCCCCGCTCGGCGCCTCGCTGAACCGCATCGACGGCCGCCTGAAGGTCACCGGGGCCGCCACGTACGCCGCGGACGTCCACCCCGGGCGCGTCGCGTACGGCTACATGGTGAGCAGCACCGTCGCCAGTGCCACCCTCGAATCCATGGACGTCGCCGCGGCGCGGAGCGCGCCCGGGGTGCTCGCCGTCTACACGCCGTTCGAGCCCTTGAAGATCAACGTGCCGTACGGCCCGTTCCGCACCTCCTGGGCGCCGCTGCAGGACCGTGAGGTGCACTACATGGGCCAGCCCATCGGGTTCGTGGTGGCCGAGACGTTCGAGCAGGCACGCGACGCCGCCATGCTCGTCACCGCGCGCTACCAGGAGCGGACGCCGAAGACCTCCCTGGAGGACGGCATCCCGGGCGCCACGACGCCGCCGCAGGTGGACGGCGAGCCCGCCACGCTCGCGTTCCTCAAGGACGGCGTGGCGTCCATCGACGAGGCGCTGGCCGCGGCGGAGCGCGTCGTCACGGCCACCTACTCCACCGCGGCCCAGGGCCACTCGGCGATGGAGCCCCACTCGGCCGTCGCCGACTGGAAGGACGGCGCGCTCACCATCTACAGCGGCAACCAGGGCGCGGGTCTCCAGGCCGCCGACGTCGCGGGCGCGCTCGGCGTCGAGCCGGCGAAGGTGCGTGCCATCAACCCGTTCGTCGGCGGCGCCTTCGGCGGGAAGGTCTACACCTACCCGCCGACGCTGCTGGCCGCCGTCGCGTCCCGCGCGCTCGGCCGCCCGGTCAAGGCCGTGCTCAGCCGGGAGCAGAACTTCCGGATGACGGCCACCCGGCCCGCCACGGTGCAGAAGGTGTCGCTCGGCGCCCGCCCCGACGGCACGCTCACCGCCATGAAGCACGAGGCGTGGTCGTCGTCCAGCGTGATCCTGCCCGGCACCGAAGCGTCCGCCCACCACAGCTCCCGTAGCTGGTACGCCTCGGAGAACATCGGCGTCAGCCAGAGGACCGTCCCGCTGAACGTGCCGCCGACCACCATCATGCGGGCCCCGGGCGAGGCCACCGGCGGGTGGGCGCTCGAGACGGCCATGGACGAGCTGGCCGTCGAGCTCGGCGTCGACCCGATCGCGCTGCGCCAGAAGAACTACCAGACCCGCTACCCCGGGCGCGACGTCCCCTACTCCAGCAAGCACCTCGACGAGTGCTACACCCTCGGCGCCCGCAGGTTCGGCTGGGACCGGCGGCCCGCCACGCCGGGGTCCCGGCTGGACGGCGACTGGTACACCGGCATGGGCATGGCCACCGCCATCTACCCGGCGTTCCGCTTCCCCGCCTCGATGCTGGTGCGGCTGCACGCCGACGGCCAGGCCACCGTCTCCGGCAGCACCGGCGACCCGGGCACCGGCATGTGGACCGTGCTGTCCATCATGGGGGCCGAGACGCTGGGCCTGCCGGTCCACCGGGTGCGCGGCAACCTCGGCGACTCCACCCTCACCCCGGGCGGCTTCGTCGCGGCGTCGTCCAGCACGGCGAGCGTCGGCTCGGCGATCGTGGCCGCCGCCGAGGAGGTCAAGCGCAAGCTGATCGAGCTGGCCGTCACCGACACCCGGTCGCCGTTCCACGGCCGCCCCGCCGAGGACGTCCGCTACCAGAACGGCGACCTCGTCTCCGGCGGCCGCCGTCTCGGTTTCGGCGCGCTGCTGCGCACGGTGGAGCTGACCGGCGTCGAGGCGGTCGGCTCGTCCGCGCCTGGCCCCGAGGCGCGCGCCCACGCGTTCGCGTCGTTCGGCGCGCAGTTCTGCGAGGTGCGGGTCAACCGGTGGACGATGGAGCCCCGGGTGACGCGCATGCTGAGCGTCATGGACGCCGGCCGCGTCGTCAACGCCAAGACCGCCCGCAGCCAGATCGTCGGCGGCATGGTCTGGGGCCTGTCCGCCGCGCTGCACGAGGGCCTGCACGTCGAGCCGGACGGCCGCATCGCCAACGGCGACCTCGCCGGGTACCTGCTCCCGGTGAACGCCGACGTCCGCGAGATCGACGCCGTGTTCGTGGACCATCCCGACCTGACGTTCAACCCCGTCGGCGCACGCGGCATCGGCGAGATCGGCGTGGTCGGCATGGCGGCGGCCGTCGGCAACGCGATCTTCAACGCGACCGGCAAACGCCTGCGCGCCCTGCCGATGACCATCGAGGCACTGCTCGGCTGACCCGCCCGTGCCCGCGGGGTTCGCCGTCCGCGCACCCCCGGGCCCGGGGCGGCACGGGCCTCGGCGGGGGCACCGGCGTGCCGTCCGGCCCGATCCGCACGACGACCGGCGGCGACGCGCTCGGGGCGAACGTGGCGGTCCCTCCGTAGCGCGCGACGAACCTGAGCCGTCCCTGGGGCAGGTTCCCGACGGTGATCACCGCCCTGCCGTACGCGTCGAGGTCCGCCGCGCCGAGGCCGATGCCGTCGTACTCGAAGTGCACCCGGCCGGACGTCACCGGCAGGCCGCCGGCGTGGGTGACGGCCGCGGTGAGGACCGTCCGCCCGGTGCCGCCCGGCTCGGCCGTCACGGTGAGCGTGGTCGCGGTGGGGATCCGCGGCGGGTTCCTGCGCGCGATGGCGATGCCCATGGGGGCCGGCCCGACCGGGATGGTGGCGATGACGGTGCCGTGCACGAGGTCGATCGCTGTGACGGTCCCCTGGTAGTAGCTCGTCACATAGGCCCGTGTGCCCGTCCGGTCGACGGCGACGTCGAAGGGGGCGGGGGTGGGGATGGTGCCGACGACCCTGGCGGAGGCCGTGTCGATCACGGCGAGGTTGCCGGAGAGGCGGTCGGTGACGTAGGCGCGCCGGCCGTCGGGCGCGAACGCGACCTGGGTGGGCTGCCCGGCCACGCCGATCGACCCGGTCACGGTGTCGGTCGCCGTGTCGATCACGTAGACGGAACGTGCCTCGTCGTTGGTCACGTAGGCGCGGGGCGCGCCCGGCATGATCGCCACGTCCTGGGGACGGGGCTGGGCGGGGATCGAGCCCGTGGTGCTCAACGGCGTGACGCGGACGACGCCCACCGAGTTCGACTCCTGGTTGACGACGTAGGCCTTGGCGCCGTCAGGCGTGACCGCCAGTTGCCCGGGACCCAGCCCGACCTGGGTGGACGCGGTGACGGCACCGCCGGCGGTGTCCACCGCGCGCACGGTGTGCAGGCTGTTGAGCGAGATGAGAGCTTGGGCGCCGTCCGGGGTGAACGCCACCCCGGTCGGGGTCGGGCCGACGTCGAGCTTCCGGACGACCGTGTCGGTCGCCGTGTCGATCACGAGGACGGTGCCCTCCGCGGCGACGGTGCCGTAGGCGGTCACGTACACCTGGGTCTGGTCCGGGCTGACCGCCGGCCAGGCCGGCGCGCTGTCCACCGGGATGGTGGTGACGACGGAGTTGGTCTCCAGGTCGATCACCGTGACGCGGCCCGGTTCGCCGCGCAGGCTGTTGCCGGCCACGTAGGCGACGTCCCGCGGCGCCTGCCGCGCGGCCGCCGGGGCGGTCACGGAAGCCGGCGCCGGGGCCGCCACGGAAGCCGACGCCGGGACGGCCGTGCAGGTCGCCAGCCCGGCCGCGGCGGTCACCATCGCAAGGACACGCCGGCGGCGCCACCCCTCGGGGTGCGCTCGTCCGGACCTGCTTCTCCACACGCCTGGCACCGGGACCCTCCCATCGACGACGGCAGGGCTTTTCTACGGTCGCCCGCCCGGCCGCCAGGCGTCGGCGCGCGGGGCGGTGAATTTCTTGGCCGGTCGTTTGGCCGCCGGTGAGCGCACCCGGGTAATTCGCTCGACGGCGCGGGCCGGGCGGCGGCAGTATGGGCCGCGATGTCACGAGCGTAGAGGCGAGTCGATCAGCGGGGACGGCCCCCGGAGCCCAGCGGGCCCGGTGCGGCGGCCGTCGCCCGCCTCTTGTCGCGCGTCGATGGCGGCGCGGTCCCGTGACCGCCGGCCGCCCCCCTTCATCTTTGACGACACTGGGTTCCGCGAACCGGAACCCGATCGATGCGCGCGTGCCGGAGAGCCCGCGCGGAAAAGAGCCTCACGCATGGAACTTCACGAGTACGCGGAACATGACGCTCTCGGCCTCGCCGAGCTGATGGCCTCCGGCGCCGTGAGCGCGAAAGAGGTCGAGACGGTCGCGCGGGAGGCGCTGGCCGAGGCGGACGCCGCCGTCAACGGGCTCGCGGCACCGCTGTTCGACGAGCCGCTGTGGCACGCCGACGGCGGGCCGTTCGCCGGGGTGCCGTTCCTCATCAAGGACCACGGGCCGGTGGCGGCCGGGGTGCCGTTCGGCATCGGCAGCCGGGCCCTCAGGGGCGCGGTCGCGCAGCGGGACACCGAGCTGATGTCCCGGTTCCGCATGGCGGGGCTGTCCACCCTGGGCGTCACCACGGTGCCCGAGATGGCGGTCAGCTTCGCGACCGAGTCGGTCAGGCACGGTCTCACCCGCAACCCCTGGGACCTCACGCGGGGCGTCGGCGGGTCGAGCGGCGGCGCCGCGGCGCTGGTCGCCGCGGGGGCGGTGCCGGTGGCGCACGGCGGCGACGGCGCCGGGTCCATCCGGGTGCCCGCCGCCTGCTGCGGGCTGGTCGGGCTCAAGCCGAGCCGGGCCCGGGTGCCCTGCGGGCCGGACGCGGGGGAGGCGGTGCTCGGCATGTCGTACGAGTTCGCGCTCACCCGGACCGTCCGCGACGCCGCGCACCTGCTGGACGCCGTGCACGGCCCCGCCACCGGGGACAAGTACACCGCACCGCCCCCGCGCGGGCCGTACGCCCGCGAGCTCGGCCGCGAACCCGGGCCGCTGCGGGTGGCGGTGACCACCGCCGCCTGGTCCGGTGTGCCGGTGGACCCGGAGGTGGCCGCGGCGGCGGCGCACACCGGGCGCGTGCTGGAGCGGGCGGGCCACCACGTCACCGAGGCGAGCCCGGACGTCGCCTGGGACGCCGTGACACGCAGCATGGTGGCCGGGCTGGCGCACATCGGCTCGCTGTTCCTGCTGGCTCCCCGGCAGCCCGACCCCGCCGAGATGGAGGCGGTCTCCCGGCGCGTGCTGGAGTTCGCCCGAGGCTACGGCGTGGTCGACATGACGGCCGCCGCGGGCGCGCAGAACGAGGTCACCCGGGCGGTGGGGGCGTTCTTCACCGGGTACGACCTGCTGGTCACGCCGGTGCTCGCCCGGTCGCCCGCGCCGCACGGCACCCTGAACTACGACGACCCCGGCCACACCGTGACGAGCTGGGTGGAGGCGCTGTGCGCCTACGCCCCGTTCACCGCGGTGTTCAACATCTCCGGCCAGCCCGCCGTCAGCCTGCCCCTCGGGCACGGCGCGGACGGGCTGCCGATCGGCGTGCAGATCGTCGCGCCGTACGGCCGTGAGGACCTGTTGTTCCAGGTCGCCGCGTGGCTGGAGCGTGCGATGCCGTGGCGGGACAGGATACCGCCCGTTCATGTCGGTGGTCACTGATAGGGATTGCTTCGCGGGCCCGCTGTAGCGCGAAGGCGGGCCCTCGGGCGATATTTCTATCTCGGGCCCGCAGCCCCCCCACGAGCCACCAGGAGGACGGTCATGACCGACGCAGCAGAGCCGCCCGTGATCGAGGTCACCGTCGCGGCACCCGCCGAGACCGTCTGGCGAGCGCTGCGTGAGCCGGACCTGATCCGCCGCTGGCACGGCTGGGACTTCGACGGGCTGGACGAGGAGGTCGAGAGCATCTACGCCACCGGGGTCACCGCGGACGACGCGGCGCACGTGCTCGCCATCCAGGGCGGCGACCGGTTCACCCTGCACCCCGCCGAGGGCGGCACGCTGGTGCGGCTCAGCCGCGGGCCGATCGGCGCCGACCCCGAGTGGGACGCCTACTACGACGAGATCACCGAGGGCTGGTACACCTTCCTCCAGCAGCTCCGGTTCGCCGTGGAGCACCACGACCTCGCCGAGCGCCGCACCCTGATCCTGGAGGGCACGCTGGAGCAGCCCGGCATCCTGGTGGACGCCCTCGGCCTGCACGGGGTGGCCGAGCTGGCGCCAGGCACGCCGTACAAGGCCGAGACCCCGGCGGGCCGGCTGAGCGGCGAGGTCTGGGCGGTGTCCCCCGGCCAGCTCCTGCTCACCGCCGAGGAACTCGGCGACGGCCTGGCCGTGTTCGCCCAGCAGGAGCACACCTCGTACCGCCCCGACGGCGGCGTGCTCATCCTGCTCACCACGTACGGCATGGACCCCGCCGCGTTCGCCGCCCTGGAGAAGCGCTGGAGCTCGTGGTGGGACCGGCACCGCGTCGCGCCGGAATGAGCGCCTGGATGAGCGCCCGGATGTGCGCGGAATGCCGCCCGGCGGCAGGGCGGGGCCGTGACTGAGACCGGCTACGCGCACCGTCTCACCGGCCCCGCGGCGGACTACGAGCTGGTCTTCGAGGACACCTTCGACGGCGCCGTCCTCGACCCCGGCCGCTGGCTGCCGCACTACCTGCCGCAGTGGAGCTCACGCGAACGGTCGGCCGCGCGGTACACCACCGGTGGGGGAGAGCTGCGGCTGCGCATCGAGGAGGACCAGCCGCCGTGGTGCCCCGAGCTCGACGGCGAGGTCCGGGTGTCGTCCCTGCAGACCGGCGTGTTCGCCGGCCCGGTGGGGAGCACCGTGGGCCAGCACCGCTTCCACCCGGACGCGGTGGTGCGGGAGGCGCAGCCCGAGCGGCGGCTCTACACCCCGATGTACGGCCTGTTCGAGCTGCGCGCCAGGGCGACCGACGACCCCCGGTGCATGGTGGCACTCTGGATGATCGGGTTCGAGGACGTACCGGAGCGGTCGGCGGAGATCTGCGTGTGCGAGATCTTCGGCCGCGACGTGCGTCCCGGCTGCGCCGCCGTCGGCATGGGTGTGCACCCGTTCGGCGACCCGGGGATCACCGACGAGTTCTCCGCCGAGGTGCTGCCCGTCGACGTGACGGAGTTCCACACGTACGCCGCCGAGTGGACCCCCGACCACGTGGCCTTCTACGTGGACGGGCGGCGGGTCAAGGTGGTGCGCCAGTCGCCCGCGTACCCCATGCAGCTCATGCTCGGCATCTACGAGTTCCCCGGTGAGGGGCCGCGCCGCCCCTACCCGAAGGAGTTCGCCGTCGGCCACGTCCGCGGGTACCGGCCGGTGAGCCGGTGATCAGGTCTGGGCGTCCAGCAGCACGCGGGCCGCGGTGACCGCGCTCTCGGGTACGGCGGCGGCGCGCACCAGGGAGTACGACATGGCGCCGTCGAACAGCATGAGGAGCTGGTCGGCGAGCGCCTCGGGGTCGGCGGCGCCCATCGCCGTGACCTGGCGGGCGAAGAAGGCGCGGACGCGGAGCTTGTGGTCCAGGGCGACCGCGCGGGCGGGGTGGGCGGGGTCGGGCAGTTCGGCTGCGGCGTTCAGCACGAGGCAGCCGCGGAAGCCGGGCCTGCGGGAGCCGTCGCGCAGGGTCTCGAAGACCGCGAGCACGCGGTCGCGCGGGGCGGCGCCGTCGTCCTCGGGGGGCAGGAGCCTGTCGGCGACGGCGGTGCCGTCGATGGTGAGGTACTCGGTGACCAGCTCGTCCTTGCTGCCGAACCGCTGGTACAGGCTGCGCTTGGACACCCCGGCGGCCTCGCTGATGCGGTCCACGCCGGTCGCGCCGATGCCGCCGGCGTAGAACAGCTCGCCCGCGGTCTTCAGGATGCGCTCGCGGACCATGTCCGTGCCGGTGTCCTTGCTTCCCACCCGACGAGTCTACCCGCTGGAAACAGACCGGTGTCCGCACGGTCGCGGCGCATGACCGTGCGGACGCGCACCGTCAGAGAGGCTACAGTTTCGGCGGACCTGCCCCTTTCCGCGACGCGAAAGGACCCTCACAGTGGCCACAGCAGTGGATCCCGGCCGATGGCACGCCCGCCTCGGTGAGCTGATCGCCGAGTACGGCGTGCCCGGCGCGACCCTGGCGTACCTGCACGAGGGCGAGGTGCACGAGTACGCCGCGGGTGTGCTCAACGTGGCCACCGGGGTCGAGGCGACCCCCGACTCGCTCTTCCAGATCGGCTCGGTCACCAAGGTGTGGACCGCCACCCAGGTCATGCGGCTGGTGGAGGCGGGCAAGCTCACGCTGGACACCCCGGTGTCCGCCGTCCTGCCGGACTTCCGGGTCGCCGACCCGGAGGTCTCCAAGACGGTGACCCTGTGGCACCTGCTCACGCACACGTCGGGCATCGACGGCGACCTGTTCCTCGACACGGGCCGCGGCGACGACTGCGTGGCCCGGTACGTCGCGGCCTGCGCGGAACTGCGGCAGAACCACCCGCTCGGCGCCACCCACTCGTACTGCAACTCCGGGTTCATCATCGCGGGGCACGTCGTCGAACGCGTCACCGGCAAGGTGTGGGACGCCGCGCTGCGCGAGCAGATCGTCGAACCGCTCGGCCTGACCCACACCTGGACCCTGCCGGAGGACGTGCTGCGCTTCCGCGGCGCCATGGGCCACCACAACGGCGCGCCCGCCCCCACCTGGGGCCTGATGCGTTCCTGCGGCCCCGCCGGGCTGATCTGCGCCCGGGCCGCCGACGTGGTGGCGTTCGCCCGCGCGCACCTCGGCGACGGGCTGCTGGCGGCGCCCCGCGTGATGTGGGAACCCCAGGTGGACGTGCCGAACCCGCACGCCCTCGGCAAGCAGTGGGGCATCGGCTGGGTGGTGGACGACTGGGAGGGGCGGCTGGTCCTCTCGCACGGCGGCAACACCATCGGCCAGTCGGCGATGTTGTGGATGGTGCCGGACGCCGGCGCGATCGTGTGCGTGCTCGCCAACGGCGGGTACACCTCGGCGTTCCAGCACGCCGTGGCCACCGAGCTGTTCGGCGAGCTGATCGGCGTGACCGTGCCCCCCATGCTGGCCCCGCCCGCCGAGCCGTACGAGACCGACGTGGAGCGGTACGCCGGGGTGTACGAACGGGAGGGCAACCGCCTGACGCTGACCGTGCGCGACGGACGGCTCCACCTGCACGACGAGATCACCGGCGCGCTCGCGGGCACCGAGGAGCCGACGGAGATGGACCTCGTCCCGGTGAACGACACCACTTTCGTCGGGCGCCTGGAGGGCCGGCCCAACTGGATGTCCGCCGTTTTCTACGAGCTGCCCGGCGGCCGGCCGTACCTGCACCTGGCCGCGCGGGCCACCCCGAAGGTCAGCGGCTGATCCACTCCGTGGCGACCGTCACCTCGTCCAGGGCCGCCGGGATCGGCGCCACACCGATCCCGGGCCCGGTGGGCACGTCCAGGTGGCCGTCACGCAGCTCGAACGGCTCGGTGATGTCGGCCGTGTAGTAGCGCCGCGAGGCCGAGGTGTCGCCGGGCAGCGTGAAGCCCGGCAGCGCCGCCAGGGCGACGTTCGCGGCACGGCCGATCCCCGTCTCCAGCATGCCGCCGCACCAGACGGCGATCCCGTGCGCGCGGCACAGGTCGTGCACCCGTTTCGCCTCCAGGTAACCGCCCATGCGCCCCGGCTTGATGTTGATCACCGAACAGGCGCCGAGGGAGATGGCCGCCGCGGCGTGCGCGGCGGACTCGATGGACTCGTCCAGGCAGACCGGCGTGGAGATGCGGGCCGCGAGCCTGGCGTGCTGCACGATGTCGTCGTCGGCCAGCGGTTGCTCGACGAGCAACAACCCGAAGTCGTCCAGCCTGGCCAGATGGGGTGCATCGGTGAGGGTGTACGCGGCGTTGGCGTCCACCTGCAGCGGCACGTCCGGCCCGAAACGCTCACGTACGGCACGCACCGGCTCGATGTCCCACCCCGGCTCGATCTTGAGCTTGATCCTGATGTACCCCTCGTCCAGATACCCCGCCACCGCGTCGAGCAGCTCCGGGATCGAGTCCATGATCCCGACCGAGACCCCCGCCGGCACCCGGGTGACCGCCGCACCGAGAAACGCGCCGAGGGACTGCCCGCTCCCACGCAACCAGGCGTCGAGCACCGCCGCCTCCAGCGCGGTCTTGGCCATCCGGTGCCCCTTGAACGGCCGCAGGGCACGCTCGACGGCGTAGGGGTCGGCGTCGTCGGGCAGCGCCGGGATCAGGAACCGGCGCAACACGTCGGCGGCACCGTCGACGTACTCGGAGGAGTACAGCGGCGCCGACATGGCGACACACTCACCCCACCCCTCGGCGTCCGGGGTGACCACACGCAACAGCAGCACTTCACGCATCGTCTCGGTCCCGAAGGACGTGCGGAACGGCGCCACCAGCGGCATCGCGATCCTGCGCATCTCGATCCCAGTGATCTTCATGCCCGTGGTGGATGTGCCCGTGGTGGATGTGCCCGTGGTGGATGTGCCCGTGGTGGATGTGCCCGTGGTCGGCGTGTCCATGGCCGGTGTTCCTGTGGTTGACGTGCCCCTGGTGGTCATCGTGGTGTGCGGCGTCCGCGCCGCGTCTCCCTTCCGCTCGTCCCGGCGCCGCGCCTCATGCGCGCACCGCCTCGATCAGGCCCCTGAGCAGCGCGGCCCGGCCCGGCATCTCCGCCACGATCACGTGCTCGCCCTCGGCGTGGGCGCCGCCGCCGACCGCGCCGAGACCGTCCAGGGTGGGGCAGCCCACGCCGGCGGTGAAGTTGCCGTCCGAGGCGCCACCCACCCCGGCCCCTTCGAGCGGCCCGAGGCTGAGATCGGCGGCGACCCGCTGGGCGAGGGCGAACAACTCAGCCGAGGAATCCGGCTCCAGGGGCGGCCGGTTGGGCCCGCCGAGCACCTCCAGCCGCGTGCCGGCGATCCGCGGAGTCAGCGCGCGGATCAGTTCGTCCACCCGATGCTGCGCCGCCACGGTGGGCACCCGCACGTCCACCGCCACCCGGGCCTGCGCGGGCACGGTGTTGGTCGTCGTCCCGGCGGACGAGAGCGTCGGGGTGACGGTGACCGGCCCCAGTTCCCCCGGCCGGCCGGTCCGCGCCGGGTTCGCCCCGTTGACCCGCGCGGCGAGGCCGTCCAGCGCGAGCACCTGATGAGCCAGCTCCACCCCCGCGTTCAATCCCTTACCCGGGTCCAGCCCCGCATGGGAACTCCGCCCGTGCACGACCAACTCGTAGTTGGAGGTCCCCTTCCGCGCGATCTTCAGCGCTCCTCCGTCCGCGCTCGCCTCCATCACGAACGCCGCCGCGCACCCCCGCGCCGACTCCTCGATCAGCCCCCGAGACGTCGGCGACCCCAGCTCCTCGTCCCCCGTGACCAGCACACAGACCCCCTCTAATGACGACAGCCCGGCCAGCGCGTGGAACATCTGCACCAGCCCCGCCTTCATGTCGAACACCCCAGGCCCCCGCGCCACCCCGTCCACCACCGACCACGGAATCCTCCCCAACGTCCCCATCGGCCAGACGGTGTCGTGATGCCCGAGCAGCAACACCCTCGGCTCCCCGAAGCTCCACCGCAGATGCGAGACCCCCTCGATCACCACGGTCTCCGCCGCCACCCCCAGCAATCGCTCCCCGAACTCCCCCACCACCCCGGCGCTCCGCGCCACCGCCCGATGATCGGCCGAGAAGGATTCACACTCCACCAGCACAGCGAGATCCCCGAGCATGACATCCAGATCCACCGGCGTCCTCCGATCCACAACTACCGACGACCGTATGCCAGCCCTCCACCCCACCCCCGCCCGGGGTCCGCACCTTCCGGCCCGCGCCACTGCGGCATCGGGCGATATTTCCCTGAAGAACGCGACATACCAGAGCGATCCCGCGGAGTACATTTGCCCCGTGGCGGAGCCCGGCACCACTTCAGACGCGGCACCCGCCGAGGCGTCCGCGCGGGGGGTGCTGCTGACCGCCCATCTCCTGGTGACCACGCTCGTGGCCGTGTTCTCGCTGGTGATGGTCGTGCTGCTGGTGATCGGGGCCGGCTCCCCCTTGTGGCGCGTGGTGATGTTGCTGGCCGCCGGCGCGGGTGTGGCGGTGGTCGTCGTGCGGATCCCGGCCTCGTGGCGGGCACGCAGCGGGCTGCTGGTCACGGCGTTCGTCGCCACCGTGGGGCTGATCCCGGTCCTCATCGTGAAGGGCGACAGGGCGGGGCGGGTGAACGTCTCCTACATGGCCGACC
Source organism: Sphaerisporangium sp. B11E5 (assembly GCF_039871875.1). Lineage (NCBI taxonomy): Bacteria > Bacillati > Actinomycetota > Actinomycetes > Streptosporangiales > Streptosporangiaceae > Sphaerisporangium > Sphaerisporangium sp. B11E5. The sequence continues at coordinate 147,554 of NZ_JBDPMD010000007.1, forward strand.
TGGTGCGGCGGGGGCCGTTCACCGAGCAGTTGCCGCGGCCGCTCACGATGAACGGCTTCAAGGACGTCCTGGTGTCCGACTCGCTGGACAAGGTGGACGCCGTCGCGCTGGAGTTGTCCTGGCCGGACGAGTACGACCCCTTCGAGGGCTTCGACGGCCCGAACGTGCACATCGAGATCTACGACACCCCGGAGCGGGCGGCCGAGCGGGCCCGCGAGCGGTTCGTGGCGATCAAGAAGCAGTACCCCGACTCCGGACCGGCCGAGGAGCGCGCCGGGGGGTACTTCGTCTTCACCGACTCCGAGCTGTGGGCGGGCGGCGCCAAGGGACACGCGTACGTGGAGGCCTACTCGTTCCAGCCGAGCAACGCCGACCTGGCCCTCGCCGGCGGCACCGTCACCGCGGTGCTTCGCTACACCGACCGCATGGCGGCACAGGCCGGCGGCTGATCACGAGCGCCATGACCGCACCCCGGTCAGCTTCGCCGGGTTCACGACGAAGTCGAGTACGGTGATCCGGCCGCCGGACATCTCGATGCCCACCACGCCGAGCACCGTACCGTCCAGGTGCAGCACGAACCCCGGCCCTCCGGCCAGCACGACAGGGGACGGCAGGAAGCCGCCGTAGCGGCGGGTGAGGCCGGACAGCAGCGTCATCACCCGGTCGCGGCCGTGGACGTCCACCCGCGCGGCGGGCACGGCGCCGCCGCCGTCCGAGCGCAGCACGACGCCGGGGTCCAGCAGGGCCACCAGCTCGGTGAGGTCGCCGTCGGCAGCGGCCCTGAGGAAGACCTCGCTGACCCGGCGGTGTTCCTCGGCGGACACCGGCGCCCGCGGCGGCGCCTCGGCCCGTACCCGGCGGCGGGCCCGGGACGCGAGCTGGCGGCACGCCTGCGGGGTGCGGCCCGTCACGGTGGCGACCCGGTCGAAGTCCATGCCGAACACGTCGTGCAGCACGAACGCGACCCGCTCGGCGGGAGTGAGGCTCTCCAGTACCAGCAGCACGGCTGTGCGCACCGATTCCCGCAGCGCGGCGATGTCCCCGAGGTCGGTGTCGTCGTACCCGGCCAGCGGCTCGGGCAGCCACGTGCCGGCGTAGGTCTCCCGGCGGGCGCGGGCGGAGCCGAGCATGTCGAGGCAGACGCGGGACGTCACGGTCGTCAGCCAGGCCCGCGGGTTCGACAGGCCGGCGGGTGCGGCGCGCAGCCGGGTGAACGCCTCCTGCACCGCGTCCTCGGCGTCGGCGGCGGTGCCCAGCAGGCGGTAGGCGACGGCGAACAGGTACCGGCGGTGCTCGGCCCACTGCTCGGGCACGCTGTCGTCACCGGCGTCGTGCGGGGCCCCGTCCTCCATGTCACACGATTGTGGTCTACGTCGTCTTCGGGGCATGACGCACATCACCGTTGTCGGGGGCGGGTTCGCCGGCCTGGTCGCCGCGATCACCTGTGCCGAGGCCGGCGCCCGGGTCACCCTGCTGGAGGCGCACCGCACGCTCGGCGGCCGGGCCCGCGCCACCCGCCCGCCGTACGTCGCGCACGACGGCCCGCACGTGCTGTACCGCGACGGGCCCTGGTGGCGCTGGCTGGCGGCCCGCGACCTGCTGGGGCCGTACGCCGGGTTGTCGCCGCGCGCCGTGGCCGGGTTTCGTTTCCGGTACGGCGGCCGGTTCCGCCGCACTCCGCCGGCTGTGCTGCTGCGGGTGCTGGCGGACCGCCGCGCGACCGCCCCGGTGGACCGGTCGTTCTCCGACTGGGTGAGGTCCCGGCACGGCGAGCGGGCCGCGCTCGCGGCGTCCGGCCTCATGGGTGTCGCGACCTTCGACGCCGCACCGGGCCGGTTGTCGGCCGCGTTCGTCTGGCCGCGGCTGCTGCGGGTGTTCGCGCCGAACCCGCCCGCCCGCTACCTGACCGGCGGCTGGAACGGCCTGGTGGACCGCCTCGCCGCGCACGCCCGCGCACGAGGCGTCGCCATCGAGACCGGCGCCCGCGTCACGGCCCTGCCCGAGCCGCCCGTCGTCGTGGCCACCACGCTGGACGCCGCAGGACCACTGATCGGCACCGGCTTGCCCCACGTGGAGAGCGGCCGCACGGTGCTGCTCGACCTCGCCGTACGGTCCCGGCGCGGCGACGCGTTCGCCGTGTCCGACCTGGACGCCGCCGGCTGGCTCGAACGCTACACGCTGCCCGACCCGGGCCTCGCCCCACCAGGGGAGTCGCTGGTGCAGGCCCAGATGCCGATCAGGGACGGCGAGAGCCACGCCGGCGCCAGAGCCCGGCTGGAGGTGCTGGCCGACCGCGCGCTGCCCGGCTGGCGCGACCGGGTCACCTGGCGCCGCGACGGGGTCGCCCACCGCCGCACCGGCGCGCTCGACCTCCCCGGCACGACCTGGCGCGACCGCCCGGCCGTGCCCCAGGGGGACGGGGTGTTCCTGGCCGGGGACATGGTGGCCGCGCCGGGGCTGCTCAGCGAGGTGTCGTTCCACAGCGCGGTCGCCGCCGCCGAGGGCGCGCTGGCCGGAGCGCGGCGGCGGGAAAATCGTTTCTGATCTCCCTGCGGGGGCCGGTACCCTCGGCGCCGTGCGCGATCAGCCGATGGACGTGGACGAGGGCGCGTTACTCGACGCCCTGAAGGCATGGGGGATCGCCCCCGAGGCGGTGGCGTACGCGCCCGTGGGTTTCGGCGACCACCACTGGATCGCCGGGGCCGCGGGCACCGCGGAGGCCGGCGGTGCGCGATGGTTCGTGACCGTGGCCGACCTGCCGCACAAGCCCTACTGCGGCGACGGGGCGGACGCCGCCTTCGCCGGGCTGCGCCGGGCCATGGACACCGCCTGGTCCCTGCGGCACGAGGCGGGCCTGCCGTTCGTCACGGCGCCGCTGCGCACGGCGGCAGGGGAGACGACCCTGCGGTTCGGGCAGCGGTACGCCGTCAGCGTCTTCCCCTACGCGGACGGCGTGGCGGGCGACTTCGGCCAGAAGCTCACCCCCGGGGAACGCGCCCCCCTCATCGACATGCTCGCGGCCCTGCACGGCAGCCCGCCACCCGCGGCGATCCCCGCCCGGCCGCTCGCGCTGCCGGGCCGGGCCCGCCTGGAGAAGACCCTCGCCGAGGTGGGCCACCCGTGGGAGGGCGGCCCGTACGCCGAGCCGGCCCGCGACCTGCTGGCCGGGCACCTCACCGCCTTCCTGCGCCGCCTGGAGGAGTTCGACCGCCGGAGCGCGGAGGTGCGCGGCGAGCCCGTCGTCACCCACGGCGAGCCGCACCCCGGCAACCTGCTGCGCTCGCCCGGCGGTCTCCTGCTGGTCGACTGGGACACCGTGGGTCTCGCCCCGCCGGAGCGCGACCTGTGGCTGGCCGCCGCGGACCCCGCCGACCTCGACCGGTACACCGAGGCCACCGGCCGCCGTCCCGACCCGTCGGTCCTCGCGCTGTACCGCCTCCGCTGGAGCCTGGAGGACGTCTCGCTCTTCCTGGAGTATTTCCGCTCCCCGCACGGGCGGACGGCGGACGCCGAGCAGTCGTGGTCGGCGCTGACCGGCACCATGGAATGGCTGGCAACGACCTAATAGCATTGTTTCGGACGCATTCCACCCGAAAAAACGTTTCGCCTCCACGAACCAGTGGGAATTCCATGGCGCCCGGCGATTCTTGTCCAGGCCGCCGCAGGTCCCCGGCGGGAGCGGAATGCCGGAACTTCCCGGAGAAACACCCCGCGCAATTCCCGCCGGGGGTGAATGCTCGGAGGGTGGATACTTTTTTCGTGTGGATGCACGGTCCTTCCGCCGGGCCGTCGACATGGGTGCCGGTCGCTGAGAAGTCGCGGACGCGAGGACACGGCAACGCCGGCTTGTTCGTCCCCCTGCCGGCGGCCGGGCACGGTGACCGGGTGTCGGCCTGCTTGTTCGTGGACGCCACGCCGCCGCCCGGCGGGGTGGCGAGAGCCGCGCAGTTCCCGCCTTTTCCGCGGGACCTCGCCGACCCGGCCGGCGTGTTGCCGAGTTGCACCCGCCGGTGGGACGCGGTGGCGTCCCGCGGCAGGCCCGTGCACCACGTGGCGGGCGAGCGCCTGCACCGGGTCGTCGCACCTGGTGCCGTGGCGGACCGGCTGACGGCCGCGGTCCTCCGCTGACCCGTCAGGCGAGGGTGAGGGGCGGTGACCGTCGAAGCGGACGGGGCGCCCGCGATACTGCGTCCCCGGGTGAAACCAGAGCATCGCCCGCACCGCTACCCGGACGGCACGGTGCGCGTGGGCGGCGAGATCTACGGCCTGGCGGCCGAGATCAGCGACCCGCGTGGCTGGGTGTGGGCGGCGCTGACGCTGATGGACGGCACCCTGCCGGTGCCGGAGATCGTGGCGCGGCTCCGGCGGCGGTTCCCCGAGCTGTCGGCGCGGCAGGCGGAGGCGGTGGTGGGGCAGCTCATCGACTCCGGCTACGTCGAGGACGCCGCGGCGCAACCGCCGGCGGAGCTGACCGCGCGCGAGCTGGAGCGCTACAGCAGGAACCACGCCTTCTTCCGGCGTGCCGACCTGATACCGCGGGCGCACGGCTGGGAGGCGCAGCTCGCGTTGAAACGTGCCCATGTCGTGGTGGTCGGGCTCGGCGGCACCGGCAGCCACGTGGCGTGGGCGCTCGCCGCGGCCGGGGTCGGGCGGCTGCACTGCGTGGACCCGGACGTCGTCGAGCTGTCCAACCTGAGCCGCCAGGTGCTGTACGTCGAGGCGGACGTCGGGCTGTTCAAGGTGGACGTCGCGCTGCGCCGGCTGCGCGAGGTCAACTCCGACGTGGCCGTCAGCGGCGACCGTACCCGGGTGGCGAGCGCGGCCCGGCTCTGGCGGCTGGTGCGCGGCGCCGACATGCTCGCGCTGTGCGCCGACGAGCCGGGCGGCCACCGCCTGCGCGTCTGGGCCAACCGCGTGTGCGGGCGGGCCGGCATCCCGTGGGCCGGCGGCGGGTACAGCGGCCCGCTGGTGACGGCCGGCGTGTACGGGCCGGGCGGGGCGTGCTACGAGTGCGTCAGCGCCGGCGAGGGTGCCCGGCGCCGTCCGGGCACGCCGGTGGACCTCGGCGGGCCCGGCGTGCTCTCCACCTCGGCCGGCCTGTCGGGGCACCTGATGGCCCACCTGGTGATCGCCAGGATCACCGGGGTGCCGCCCATGCCGCCGGGGCGGTTGATCGGGATGAACCTGATCGCGCCGGACCAGCACGTCGACATCCGGCACCCGCCGCGGGAGGACTGCCCTATCTGCGGTGATTCATGAGGCCGAATCGCTTGACCGGCGGGGGCCGGTGCTCGGAGGATCGAGCCACACCGCCGGGGCCGTCCGAGCCGACGGGGTGATCGGACTTCCGCCGGCACCGGCTTCAGTAAGGGGAGTGTGGCGCCATGCCGTTCGCGGAACACGAGATCCAGCCCGGCGAGCTGGAAGGGGAGGTGCGGGCGACGATCGTCATCCGCAGGCTCGACCAGTCAGAGACCACCGCCGACAGCTCCGGCAACTCCAACTGACCACCCATCGCCCATAGCACGGAAGGCCCCTGGCCGCGGTTCAGCCGGGGGCCTGCGCGAGAAGCGCTTCGACGCCGGGGAGCACCAGCGCCAGGAAGGCGTCGTTCATCACCTCGGGGGTCTCGGTGAGGTCGCCCTCCACCCATTCGCGGACCAGGGCCATGAACGCGCCGACGATGCCGGTGACCATCAGGTCCAGCGGCCGGGGCGGGTGCCCGCCGTCCGGCAGGTACGCCAGCAGTTCCCCCCGCACGATGCCGGCCAGCACCTTCTCACTGTGTGCGACCACAGGTGAGCCGCTCCTGCGGCCGATGAGCGCGCGCAGCAGGGTCCGCTGCTCCTGGATGTGCTGGAACATCGGCAGACTGAACGCGAACAGCTTGCCGGGGGAGGCTTCGGACTCGGCGCGCAGGAACTCGGTGAAGCGGTCGAGGTTGCCGAACAGCACCTCCTGCTTGCTGGTGTAGTGCGCGTAGAAGGTGGAACGGCCGATGTCGGCGCGGTCGATGACGTCGGTGACGGTCACCGCGTCGTAGCCCTTCTCCAGGATCAGCTCGACCAGCGCACGCTGGATGGCTTGCCGGGTGCGCCGGACGCGGCGGTCGGGGGTGTTCAGGCAGTCGTATTCGTACACTTTCCGGCTCCTGTCCGGTACGGCACACCTGCGCTGATCTGCTGATTGACCCTTCGAGGGTAACGAACGGAGCATACATAAACGAACACCTTGTTCCGGAACTCAGTCTGAGGAGTGACCATGGGCCACAGCCACGACCACGGCGCCGGCACGATCGACCACCCCCGCGCGTACGAGGCGTTCGTCGCGCTGGTCCTGGCCGGGCGGCGCCGCCGCCTGTACACCCGGATGGCCGAACGGGCCGGGATCCAGCCGGGGGACCGGGTGCTCGACGTGGGGTGCGGCACCGGGTACCTGACCCGGCTGGTCGCGTCGAAGGTCCGCCCCGGAGGACGCGTGACCGGCCTGGACGCGTCGGCGGCGATGATCGAGTACTCCCGGCGGCGGGCCCCGGAGAACTGCGCCTACGTCGCCGGCGTGGGGGAGGACATGCCGCTGCAGGACGCGACGTTCGACGTGGTGCTGTCGAGCTTCGCCCTGCACCACATCGCGCCCGGGGCCCGCGCCGCCACCCTGCGGGAGATGTTCCGCGTGCTGCGTCCCGGCGGGCGGCTGCTCATCGCCGACTTCCGCCCGGCGGAGGGGCACCCCGTCGAACACCTGCTGAACGCGTTCTTCGGGCACGCGATGCGCACCGGCCTGCGGGAGACGCTGCCCGGCCTCGCCGCCGAGGCCGGGTTCCGGGTGGACGGCGTCGTGAAGACCCAGCCCGCGGCGTTCCACCTGGTGGCGGTGCGGCCCGCCGCGGACCGGTCGTCCGCCGTGTGAGGGGTCAGCGGGCCTTCTGGAACGCGCGGCCCGCGAGGGTCGGGGTGCCGTCCTTCCTGAACAGCCCGCTGTTCGGCTTGCCGTCCTCCGCCGGGAGGCCGAACCAGGCGTACCGCTGCACGTACGGCAAGGTGGCCAGCATGCGGGTGGAGGCGGTGACGAACGCGGCCTGCTGCGCGTCGGTGGGGTGACGGACGCCGTTGGAGAAATCGATGAGCGCGTACTCGGTGAGCCAGATGGGTTTGCGGTACCGCTGGTACACCTTCCGCAGGTAGTCCCTGAGCTGCCCCGCCGCCGCCTGCGCGCGGAAGTCGCCGCCGTACCAGTGCAGGGCGACGAAGTCGACCCGGTACCCCTTCTTCCTCGCCCCGGACATGAACCGGTCGAGCCACCCGCCCGGCGTGTCCCCGCCGAACGCCACCGCCGGGCTGCCGAGCACCCGCCCCGCCTTCATGAGCTTCGGCCACAGGGCGAGCGCCTGCTCCACACTCATGTCGGACTGCGCCGCCATGTCCGGCTCGTTGAACCCCAGCAGGTACGGCCCCGCGGCCCGCGCCTCGGCGAGGCTGCGCGCGTCCGTGCTCTTCGCGCCCCAGATCATCGGCACGAACGCCGCGCCCTTGGGTGTGGTGACGCCGTCGTGCCGGGTGGACCAGGTGTAGTACCACTTCGCCCCTGACCGGGCGAGGGCCGTGCTGACGCCTGGCATCTGCCACACGCCGACGCCCTTCTTCACCGGCGCCGGAGGCGTGGCAGAGGGCTTGACGGTGGCGCTGGGTGTGGGGCTCGGGGTGCGCTTGCGGGCGGCGGCCCGCTTGACGGGGGTGCGGGACGGCGTGGCGGCGGCCACCACGGCCGGGGCCGCCGCCTGCGCGGGGGGCGGCGGCGTGTCGAGCCGCCCGGCCACCAGCACCGTCGCCGCGACGACCACCGCGCCGGTGAACGCCGCCGCCCCCGCCACCGGCCCGTGGGACAGCGCCGCCGACACCCCCCGCGGCCGCGCCGCCGTGAGAACCTCCACGGCCCGGTGCGCCCCACCGTCCGGCATCACGGTGGTGACGGTGACGTTCGCGCCGCCGTCGCCGGGGAGGAGGGCCGGCAGATACTGCGCGATCAGCGACGCCGGGACCGGAATGAGAGGAAGCCCGCTCAGCAGCCGTTCGACGGGCAGCAGCCCCGCCGTGCGGCGGCCACAGTCGGCGCACGACCGGATGTGGCGGGCGAACCGCTTACGCCACAACGAACTCGGCACCCCATCCCAGCTCCACGCCAACTCCCGCAACTCACCACACCCCGGCCCCCCATCAAGACGCCGCGCATGCCGCCCGCCCCGCTCCCGCGACGTCCCCACCCCCGGCCCAAGGGCTCGCACGACCGTGCGGGCCGTCTGCACCTGCTCCTTCATCCGCTGCACCCGCACCGCCGCGTGCCGCCCCGACAAGCCCAGGGACGCCGCCAGCTCCGCCCGTCCGAGCTCCCCCGTCTCCTCCAGCCACCACAGCGCCAGCAGCGCCCGGTCGTCGTTGTCCAGCCACCGGGTCGCCTCGGCCACCTCACGCCGCTGGTCGGTCAGCCCCAGCCGCAGGATCGTCACCCCCGCGAAGTCCGCCTCCGGATCCGGGACCTCCTCCGCGCTCTCCAGCGCCACCCGCCGGCGCCCCGCCGACCTCCGGCTCCGCTCGTGGTCGCGCACCTGCCGCACCGCGATCGCCACCAGCCACGAGCGGTACGCCCCCGTGTCCCGCAGCCCCGGCAGCCCGTTCACCACCCGCAGCAGCGTCTCCTGCACCACGTCGTCGACGTCGCCGTGCCCGTCCAGCGCCCGGCCGACGATGTTGTACACAAGGGGCAGCGAGTCGGCCACCAGCACGTCCAGCGCCCGCCGATCGCCGTCACGCGCCGCCGCCACCATCGCCGCGTCCGGCCCGCTCCTGCCTGTTCCGGGCATCGCACTCCGCTCCCTGCGTTGTACGTCCCGGCGCCGCGCCGCGCACACCGGACCGGGACGATTCTCCACCACGGCCTGACCGAAAAGTCCGTCTTCCTGGGAGACGGGGAGAGGGACGCCGGACAACGGAAATCCCCCGCCGACTTTTCGTTGTCCACGGGCCCCTTCCCCCTGGGCCTCCGCGTGGTGGCAGGCAACGCCAAGGCCACCGCCCCCGACAGCACCAGCAGCGCCCGCTGGTCCTGCCTCCACGCCGGCCATGTAGGAGCCAGCAAGAACTTCGTGACGTGCCCCGCCGGTACCAAACTGGAGACCTACCTCGACTTCCCCCACTGCTGGGACGGCAAGAACCTCGACTCCTCCGACCACAAGAGCCACATGTCCTACCCGGTAGGAAACGCCTGCCCCGCGACCCACCCCGTCATCGTCCCCAAACTCCGCATGGTCCTCCGCTACTCGATCAACGGCGACCCCAGCGACTTCCGCCTGGCCTCCGGCCCCGCCTACACGATGCACGGCGACTTCTTCAACGCCTGGCCCGAAGCCGAACTGGAACGCCGCCTCCGCAACTGCATCCGCCCCAAGGTCAAGTGCGGCCCCGACGGCACCCCCTGACCTGCCTGCTCCCGGTGCCTATTCGCCGCCCCACCGCGCCGGCCCGCCTTTCCCCGGCGCCGGCGCGGTGGGCACCCGGCGTGGCTCGAAGACTTGGCCACAGGTGACCGCCGTTCTACTGTCATTGACGTGCCGGGGGCCGAAGCATGAAGTGGCTGGCCGAGTGCTCCGCCGAGGCGCTCGACGAGGCGCTGCGCGTCGTGGCGCCGCAGCTCGCCGGGTGCTCCATCACGATCGCCGGGCGGGCGGACGAGGAGGACCCGCTGTGGCAGTTGTCCACCGCCATCGTGGGTGAGCGGTTCATCGCCAAATTCGCATGGTCGCGCCCTGCCGCCCTGCGCCTCGCACGCGAGATCGGCATCATGACCGCGCTCACACGCGGACCGCGGGTGCCGTTCGTCCCTGAGGTCGTCGTCCATGGCGTGGACCCGCTGCTGCTGGTCACCAGGCGAGTGCCGGGAAGCTCCCTGTTCAAGGTCGTCAACTCGATCGACCGGGACCACGCCGGCAGGCAACTCGCACGCTTCCTCGCGGCCCTGCACGCCCCGACAGCGCTCAAACACGTCGAGGACGCGCTCGGCAACCTCACCGGCCCTCATCTGCCACCCGCCACGGCCACAGCCGTACGCGACCGGTTCGGAAAATGGATCCGCCCGGACCAGCGTGACACCGTGACGCGCTGGTGCGACTGGTCCGAAGCCGTACTGGCCCACCCCGTCGCCCCCACGGTGCTGGTGCACGGCGACCTGCACGGTGACAACCAGGTGTGGGACGGCGGCGACCTGCGGCTGGTGGTGGACTTCGAGACCGCCGGAACCGCCGAGCCGGAGTACGACCTGCGCGCCTTCCCGGGCCCCGCGATGGGTCCTGGCCTTGAGCTGCTGACGGCGATCATGCGCCACTACCGCCGGCTCACCGGCCGCCCACTGTCCGCCGACCGCGTCATGGCCTGGCACCTGCGCAACGCTCTCGGCGACGCCCTGTGGCGCGCCGAAGCCGGCATCCCACTGCCGGACCACCGCACCCCGGCGGAGTGGACCGACGACATGGCCGCGCGCTTCAGCACACTCGGCATCACCCCCTGAGACCACCCGGCTCAGTACGCGGCCTCGGTTGCCCTACGCCAAGAACGCGCTGATCAGCGCGGCAGCCCCGCCACTGATCCGCGTCATGGGCCAACTCTCGGCTCCAAGGAGTACGACAGATGAAAGCGTCGACCATAGGCACCCCCCTGCTCGCCCTGCTCACCACCGTCCTCATAACCCGCTGCGTCGCCGCCACCCCACCCCCACACCGAACAAGAGCTGCCAGGGCTCGAAGTGCAACAAGACCCGGTCGGAGAAGGAAACCGACAAAATCGGCCAGTTCTGCAAGAAGCGCTCGAACGCCAAGAAGCCCCAGTGCGCCGGCAACGCCAACCACGAATACGGCGGCAACAAGCCCAAGAAGTCAAAGCCCCAGGAACACGACGTCAACAACCTCCCCGACCTCTGCAAGACCTCAGCCTGCCGCAACGCCGTAACCCCGATCAGCCCCAAGAGCAAGTTCCGCGACGTCCTGGACGAGCTCGAAGACCTCGTAGACCTGGCCCCCTCCCCCGACGAGGTCATCGACCAACTCACCGACGACGCCGCCCCCGACCTCCCCCCGTCCATTCCTCCCGGCATGGACGGCGGAAGCTGCCTGCCCAACAGCTTCGTCGCCGGCACCCCCGTCCTGATGGCCGACGGCACCCACAAGCCCATCGAGCAGATCAGAGTAGGCGACCTCGTCCGCGCCGCCGACCCACTGTCAGGCCACACCGCCGCCCGCCCCGTAGTAACCCTGATCAGCGGCGAAGGCACCAAAACCCTCGTAGAACTCACCATCGACCTCGACGGCCCCCACGGCACCACCACCGACCAGATCACCGCCACCGACGCCCACCCCTTCTGGCTCCCCCAACTCCGCCGCTGGCTCCCCGCCTCCGCCATCCAACCCGGCACCTGGCTCCAAACCAGCGCCGGCACCTGGGTCCAGGTAACCGCCGTACGAACCCGGACCGTCCAGCAGCATGTCTATAACCTCACCGTCAGCGGGCTCCACACCTACTTCGTGGGGGCCGGGACTCATGCGATCCTTACCCATAACGATGGCCCGGGGTTACCGGACGGACACTTGGAACTGGACGCTGACCGTGGCGATCGGATGTTCCCGACCGAACGTCAGGCGCGTCGTGAAATGTTCCGGAGATTCCGTATTCCAACGTCACGCGCCAACAACTACACGAGGAATCCGCAGTACGGAAACAACTCTAATTTGACGGGCCCCAACGGCGAACCCTGGGAGATGATAGAAGCCAAGGACGTCAATAATGGCGACGTGGTTATACAGCATCACAGCAACGGCCATGTTTTCAAAGACGTGAATCCGAACCAGTGGTCCAGGCCGCACTACCATGGCCCAGCTGGAGAACACGGCTACTATGGGGACTCTATGTGCTATGATTAATAATGCTATGGCTGCAGGAATGATTTGCGTCGCGGACTCGCGGGCAAGTGCCACGTATCCGTACCTGTCGGCGGCGCCGGCTGTGCTCTGCGTGGCTGCGCCGCCATCCGATGAGGCCATGCTCTGGCGGACAGTGGCCTCTCTGCTCGGAAACCTCTGTTGGCTCGGGTGGAAATCCACGACTGGCGGCCATAAGTCTGCTGCGCTTGCCAGGAGGCTGAGGGCGTTCGGCGAGTATCGAGGTCTCGTACTACGTGTTCTCGCCGAAGAGACACGGCCGGCTGACACCGGTGATGTCTACTCGGACATCGTTCTGCTGGATCCGCAGGCGGAGCAATTGTTCCAGTTCGTATCGGATATCCGTCGCGGTGGTCGCGGCGGGGCTCTCGCCATCGCGGGCGACGAGACCGATGCCGAGTCGTGGAGCAGGTCTCTGGCCAGTCTTGAGAAGTCGTCGGAACTGCGGAGGTTTCGAGGCAAGGTTGGCCCTGAAACTGATCGCCGCGCCGACGAGATGCTGGGCGGTTATGTGGAAAGCAGCGTGGCCGCCGGGCTGGGCCCGATCTTGCCGCTGAATCTTTTGCCTTTTGGTGGATTCCTGCTGGCGGCGGACAAGGTTCGCGTCGATGACGTGTATTCGAGACTTGTGAGCCATATGGAAGAATTGACCTGGGAAGAGTTGGTCGGCCGTGGCCGAGGTGAGCTTTCCACTGTTTATGGATAACGTGTAGCCGGTCTGAAGTTCAGATAAATGAGTTCCGTGAGGACGTCAGCGAGTGAATGGGAAGCCGCCCACGTCGGGCGTGAGCCTGCCCTTTCCGGCCGGCTCCCCGGCTCGCACCAGTGTGATCCCTTGCGCGTCGTCGGCCCTTGACGGCCTTGGTGGGTTCTCAGCGGGTGGTCAGCTCTGGTGCGGTGACCGCGGCCCTTCGCCGGATCGCCGCACGCGATCGGCAATGATCTCCGCGCACGCCAGGGAAGCGGTCCGTGTGGTGTCGACCTCCACGTCGTAGACGACACCTTCGTGCACCACTTCCGCCTGCGCCGCAGCCATGCCCGGGACCCGGTCTCCCCGCGACCGAACCGCACCGAGTTTCGTAGAGGCGGTGATGTACCCCGAGTTCCGTGGAGTCGGTTTGTTTGACTCTCATGCCAGATGGGCTTTCGGGTAGAGCATCTCGTATTCGATCGGGGTGTGCATTTTCAGGGCGCTGTGGCGTCGTTGTCGCTCAGCTTCTCGCTGATCACCACCGGTACAGCATCTACTGGTCGTCGTTCAAGCGGCGGCTCGAACCCGTGCTGGCCGCATTCGAGCGCCCAGACCGGCTGGCGGAGGTGACGGAGCTGTCCACACGCCTGCTGCTGGAGCTGGTGCGATGGCCGGGACGGATTCTGCACAGTAGCGATCTGCTCGCCCGAGGGGAACGGTCACAGCGGCTGGCGGACCTCGCCTGGCTGACCGGTGCGACGACCTACCTCTGCGGGACGGGGGGCATCCGGTACCTGAACTCGGCGGCGTTCCGGGTGCACTCGATCGAGGTCCTTCCATTCCGGACACCGCCTCGGGTATTTGGGCTTCGCCCGAGAGACGAGCGCCGTACATGGCCTCATGCTCGCCGGATCGCATGGCCTGCAGCAGGGGTTGCGGCGCTGAGAGCACGTGTCATCGTCAGAGAGCTATTCGAGGCTTGTGAGCCATGTGGAAGAATTGACCTGGGGCGAGATGGTCAGCCGCGGCCGGGGTGAGCTTTCCACTGTTATGGGTGGGCTGGGTCCTTCGCGGCGTCGCACTCCCTCGTGAACCGTGGTCAGAATGTGGCGATCGGGTTGACCGGGCTGCCGGACGTGCCGGCGAAGCGGACCGGGGCGACCGCGAGGTGGAAGTCCCACTGGCCGAGTTCGGCGGCCGTTGTCGCGCACGTCTCCAGGTCGCAGTTGTCGAGCAGCCACAGGCCCATCGCGACGAGGCTCACGGCGTGAACCGGCATCAGCACGTCTTCGTATCCGGACGGCTGAACGTCCTGGGGGGTGTCGGCGCCGATCAGCGCGACTTCCCGTTCGTGCAGCCACGGCAGGCAGGACGCGTGCCAGCCGGCCTGGGTGAAGCCGCCGGCCTTACCGGTCTCGTGCCGGACGCGGCCGTAGCCGGTGCGCAGGAGTACCGCGTCGCCGGGGCGCACCCGCACACCCTGGCGGCGCTCGGCCTCCTCCAGGTCGTCGGGGAACACGCCCTGGCCCGGTTCCAGCCACGGCACATCGCGGACTCTCGCGATGTCCAGCAGGACACCGCGTGTGACGATCCCGTTCGCCGCCGCCGTGACGGCGGCCCATGCCGATCCTGTCGCGGCGTCGACCAGCGAGTGCGGCCGCCCGTTGTACATCGTGCCGTCCCAGAAGATGTGGCACGGTGAGTCGACGTGGGTGAGGGTGTTGCCGTGGAACGTGATGCCGAGCCGCTCGGACGAAAAGCCCCAGCGCCGGTCGTTGCGGAACGTGGACAACGGCATGTTCTCGGCACCGGGCATGTCGGCGGCGCACGGGCACGTCGTCGTCGACCGCTCCATGTCGTCCGGTACGGCGACCTCCCACGCGCACGACACGCTCCTGCCGTGCCGCACGGCCCGCGCCGCCGCCAGCCGGACGTCGTCGGTGATGTGGTTCAGCGTGCCGAGCTGGTCGTCGTCGCCCCACCGTCCCCAGTTCGACAGCGTGTCGAAGTACCCGAGCACGTCGTCCTGTGTGGGCATCGCTCGCTCAGCCGTCATACCGGCATCGGCCCCTCCGGTCACGTGGGCGGAGGCAGGAGTCGTCGAGGCCGCACTCCTGCTCCCCGCCGCCGTCGGTTCTCTCGTCTTGGTCAGTGCGGCGTGAGCCTACCCTTTCCGGCTCGCACGAGCATGATCCCTTTATGCGCCTCTTCCCGGTGATTCTCGGCTGGGCGGGAACGGTCAGATCTGGTGCGGCGACCGGGAATCATCGCCGGATCGTCGCACGTGATCGGCGATGATCTGTGCGCATGCCGGGGAAGTGGTCCGTGTGGTGTCGACCTCCACGTCGTAGACGACACCTTCGTGCACCACTTGCGCCTGCGCCGCAGCCATGCCCGGGACCCGGTCTCCCCGCGACCGCTCACGCTCGGCGGCGACCGCGCTGTCGCACCTGACGCCGACCCACAGGACGTCCAGGCCGTCGAGGACTCTCCGCCAGCGCTGCTGTGTCCCGGCTCCACCGAGGAAGACGTCGTCGATGATGACGCCGGCGCCGGCGCGGGCCATCGTGGCGATGCCCTCCATCCACGCCGATTGCAGCGCCATGAACTCCGGCCCGACGTTCACTCCGCCGTCCGGGGCGAACTCGATCCCTGTGTCCGACGCCTGCATCGACCGGGGCATCGCCTCGATGAGCGAGTCGACCCCGAAGGCGAGCCACGGTCGTGGCAGGACAGCCTGCAGGTGCCGGACGATCTCGGACTTGCCGGCGCTGGACCCGCCGTTGACCACGATCACCTGAGTCGTCACGATGCACACAGTAGAGATTCAGCGTCCACGACACGGATCCTTTTCCGGCCGTCACGGCCCGCCGCGGGTCCGGCTCGCGGGTGTGGGACATGTGCTGGGTGTATCGCTTTCCTGGTGGTCACCGCAGGAACCCTTGTGGCGATCCTCAACCGGACCTCGAATGAGGCTCCGCCGGACGTACGGCCGCTGAGTCGCCGGGCAGGACGACGTCCCGCGCCGGGCTTCCGTACCTCACCTCGCACCACACGGATTGCCAGGACCAGTCGCGGGAGAAGCCCCAGCGGTGCGCGATCAGCTCCACGAGCAGCAGGCCGCGTCCCCCTTCGCCGAGAGGGTTGTCGCGGATCTCAGGTGCCGTCTCGCCGCCCTCGTCGGTGACCTCGATGTGGACGTGCCCCACCCGGTCGACGATCATCACCGTCACCGTCCCGCCGTCCCGCGACTTCGAGTGGACCACGCCGTTCGTCACCAGCTCCGACACCAGGAGCGTCACGTCGTCGACGGCCGGATGCCGCTCGCCGAGCGTCTCACGCACGAACACCCGGGCCGCCGCGACCGACTCGGCACGCCCCGGCAGCTCGACGGCGTTCGCGAGCACGTCCGGGGTGGGTGATTTCTCACCACGCGGCAGCATTGCGGGATCTGCCATTTGTCGCACCCTTTCATGGAGGAGTGCCCATTTGGCGAAAACCGCCTCGTGGACTTCGCCTGACCTCACACCCGGCCTTTCCGTGAAAAGCCATCGCCAGGGTCGTTGACCTGGCATCGTGTGGGGCAGGCACATCCGGACCGCGTGCGATTCGAAACCTCTCTTCGTCCCGCTGAAACGAGGTGCGACGGCAGATGACGACACTCAACGGCGGCACGCCGCGTATGTTCCTTGCCCGGGAATTGCGCCGCGCCCGCGAAGGAAAAGGAATGTCCCGGGCGGCGCTCGCCAAAGAGTTCTACGTGAGCGAAGTCCTGGTCCGCCAATGGGAGACCGGCCACCGGGTCCCGGTGATGGACCACGTGACCAAGCTGGACGAGATGTTCGACATGCGCGGCATCCTCGTCCGCATCCGCGAGGACCTGGTGAAGGCGTCCGTGCCGCTGGAGTGGTTCGGACGCTGGACGGAGATCGAGGGGAGGGCGTCTTCGCTGTGGTCGTTCGAGCCCATGGTGGTGCCCGGCCTCCTGCAGACCGAGGACTATGCCCGAGGAATCCTCGTGGCGGCCAACCGTCTCGCGGACGTCGAGGAGATGGTCGGTGCTCGCATGGAGCGGCAGAAGATCCTGCACCGGGAGGAGGAACCGCCGATGTTCATCGCGTTGATCGCGGAAGGCGTGCTGTCGCAGAACGTCGGAGGTCCCGATGTCATGGCCGGCCAGCTCACGTATCTCGCGGAGGTCTCGCAGCGCGAAAACGTGATCATCCAGATCGTTCCGGCTCGCGCGAAAGCGTGCGCCGGTTTCACAGGTCCCTTCGTGATCGCCAAATTCGGCGGCGGGACCGATATCGCCTATGTGGACAACGCCATAAATGGAGACGTGGCCGAGGATCCAGAGGATTTGGTACGATTGCGCCGAATGTTCGATGTTTCCGCGCTGACGCCATGTCACAGCGGGATTCTGTGGCCCTCATGACAAGGATGGCCGGACAGTGGAAGAGCTGAACTGGAAAAAATCCTCCCACAGCTCCGCGAACGGTGGAAATTGCGTGGAGGTTGCCGTGATCCCCGCCAAGGTGGCCATCCGCGATAGTAAGGACCCATCGAAAGGTCACCTGACGGTGTCGGCACCCGAGTTCAACACGTTCATCGCCACTCTCAAATCCACCTGACGACGCCCTACGCCTTCACCGGGGACGACGCCTGGAACCGGCCCAACTCGCACGCGGACGGCCTCGTCCCCGCGAAGCCTCCGTACATCTGTCTTCTGAACCCCCCAGTCCCAGCCGCCTCGGCCGGCCCGATGTGCGCCGCCCTAGCCCCTCCCCGCCCATGTCCGGCTTTGGCGGGAAGTCTTCCCCATCTGTCGGCTGAGTGCTCGGGCAGTTACGGAAACGGTGTCAGGCGGGGACGGAGATGCCGATGCCGCCGGGGGTGTCGGCGCCGTAGCGGGTGATTTCCTGCTGGATGTCCAGGGGGCGGATCTGGGAGCGGCCGGCGAGGGTGTCGTCGGTGAGGAGGTGGGCGGGGACGAGCCAGGAGACCTCGAATTCCAGGCCGTCGGGGTCCTTGGCGTAGAGGGCCTTGGTGGTGGAGTGGTCGGAGGCGCCAACAAGGGCGTCCAGTTCGGTGAGTTTGGCGGCGGTCTGCTGGAGGTCGGCCAGGGTTTCGACCTCCCAGGCGAGGTGGTAGAGGCCCACGGTGGCGCGGCCGGCCTGGGACGCGGTGGCCTGGGGGCCGATCTGGAAGAGGCCCAGGTCGTGGTCGTTCTGGGAGGCGGGGGCCTGGAGGAAGGCGGCGCCGGGCATGGACATGACCATGCGGAAGCCCAGTGCCTCTTGGTAGAAGGTGACGCTGCGGTCCACGTCGCGGACGTACAGGACGGCGTGGTTGAGGCGGCGGACGGACATGAGGTCCTCCAGGGTTGATTCAATTCTCAACTGAATCTAACCGATGGCCTCCTGAGTCGTGGGGAGGTGGGTGATGGGGTCGGCGATGATGCGCTGGATGACGGAGCCGGCGGCGCCGAGGGGGGCGGCGTTGGTGCCGGCGGCGGAGATGACCAGGGTGGGGACTCTGGGGTGCATCTGGGAGAGGCGGCTGCGCAGGGTCCGGGTGGCGGGGGTGGAGATCCAGGGGAACAGGGGGGCGTAGATGCCGCCGAGGACGATGGTGTCGGGGTCCAGGAGGTTGACGGCGGTGGTGAGGGCTATGCCCAGGGCGGTGCCGGCTTGGGTGCAGGAGTCCAGGGCGCCGGGGTCGCCGGAGCGGAGGCGGGTGAGCAGGTCGGGGAGGGTCTCGCCGTCGGAGAGCAGGGCGTCCTGGCCGGCGTAGCGTTCCAGGCAGCCGGAGCCGCCGCAGCGGCAGGGGGGGCCGTCGGGGATGACGACGACGTGGCCGAGTTCGCCGGCGAAGCCGTGGGCGCCGCGGAACAGTTCGCCGTTGACGACCAGGCCGGCGCCGATGCCGATCTCGCCGGAGACGTGGAGGAAGTCGCCCAGGGCGGGGCCGGAGCCGAACCACAGCTCGCCCAGGGCGGCGAGGTTGGCTTCGTTGTCGACGACCACCGGCAGGGGGAGGGCGAGGGTGTCGGTGACGGCGACGTCGCGCCAGCCGAGGTTGGGGGCGCGGTGGACGGTGCCGGTGGACGGGTCGACGGGGCCGGGGAGGGCGACGACGGCGCCGGGGATGGTCAGGCCCAGGGTCGTGGCTTCGCCGAGGACGGCGGTGGCGAGGGCGCGCAGGTGGGCGATGACGTCGGCCGGCGGGGCGGAGCGGTTGTCCACAGGCTGTGTACGGATGACGCGGATCTCGCGGGTGAGATCCACCACACAGGCGGCGAGGTAGTCGACGTTGATCTCCAGGCCCAGGGCCGCCACGCGGTGGCCGCTGAGGCGGACGGCGGTGCCGGGGCGGCCTCGTTCGCCGTCGCGGACGGTGCCGGACTCGACGGCGAGGCCGGCCTCGATCAGGTCCGCCACCAGCTTCGATACGGTGGTCTTGGTCAGACCGGTGGCGTCGGCGAGGGCGGCGCGGGTCAGGGGGCCGCGGCGGTCGAGTTCGCCGAGGACGACGGCGAGGTTGCCCGCGCGCATCGTGCCGTGGCGTAACGCCTGTGCCATCAGGGGTGCTCCCCGGCCTCGATCACAACCAGTCTCCCTTCCCCGTGAAGTCACGGGCCGTCGCCTCTTGACCTGTCGCTCCCCGCGTCCGATATTTAGTCCACAACATAGACTAATTAACCTCACATCGGGAGAGACCAGACAGTGGACGCGTACACCCCCAAGAAAGAAGACAAGTTCACCTTCGGTCTGTGGACGGTCGGCTGGCAGGCGCGCGACCCCTTCGGCGACGCCACCCGCCCCGCGCTGGACCCGGTGGAGTCGGTCAACCGGCTCGCCGAGCTCGGCGCCTACGGCGTCACCTTCCACGACGACGACCTGCTGGCCACCGAGCCCGACCGGGACAAGGCCGTGGCGGCGTTCAAGAAGGCCCTGGCCGGCACCGACCTCAAGGTCCCCATGGCGACCACCAACCTGTTCACCCACCCGGTGTTCAAGGACGGCGCCTTCACCAGCAACGACCGCGACGTGCGGCGGTACGCGCTGCGCAAGGTGATCCGCAACCTGGACCTCGCCGCCGAGCTCGGCGCCACCACGTACGTCTGCTGGGGCGGCCGTGAGGGCTCGGAGTCGGACGCCGCCAAGGACGTCAAGGCGGCGCTCGACCGGTACAAGGAAGGTCTTGACCTGCTCTGCCAGTACGTCATCGACAAGGGCTACAACATCCGCTTCGCCCTGGAGCCCAAGCCGAACGAGCCGCGCGGTGACATCCTGCTGCCCACCATCGGGCACGCCCTCGCGCTGATCAACGAGCTGGAGCACCCCGAGATGGTCGGCCTCAACCCCGAGGTCGGGCACGAGCAGATGGCGGGCCTCAACTTCGTGCACGGCATCGCGCAGGCCCTGTGGCACGGCAAGCTGTTCCACATCGACCTGAACGGCCAGCACGGCCCCCGGTACGACCAGGACTTCATCTTCGGGCACGGCGACACCAAGAGCGCGTTCTTCCTGGTGGACCTGCTGGAGAACGGCGGCTACGAGGGCCCGCGCCACTTCGACTACAAGCCGCTGCGCACCGAGGACTCCGAGGACGTGTGGGTGTCCGCCGCCGCCAACATGCGCACCTACCTCATCCTGAAGGCCCGCTCGGCGGCGTTCCGCGCCGACCCCGAGGTGCAGCAGGCCCTCGCCGACTCCCGGGTCACCGAGCTGGCGCAGCCGACCCTCGCCCCCGGTGAGACGTACGCGGACCTGGAGAAGGACGACTTCGACCTCGACAAGGCGTCCGAGCGGGGGTTCCACTTCACCCGGCTCAACCAGCTCGCGATCGAGCACCTCACCGGAGTGCGGGGATGACACTCGTCGCCGGGATCGACTCCTCGACGCAGAGTTGCAAGGTGGTCGTCCGGGACGCGGAGACGGGGGCGCTGGTCCGTGAGGGCCGCGCCCCCCACCCCCCGGGGACCGAGGTGCATCCCGACCACTGGTGGGCGGCGCTGAGGCAGGCCGTCGCCGAGGCGGGCGGGCTCGCCGACGTGACGGCCCTGTCGGTCGGCGCGCAGCAGCACGGCATGGTGGCCCTGGACGAGGACGGCGGGGTCGTCCGCGACGCGTTGTTGTGGAACGACACCCGTTCGGCCCGCGCCGCCGAGGAACTGGTCGCCGAGCTCGGCGGGCCGCAGGCCTGGGCGGACGCGGTGAGCAGCGTGCCGGTGGCGTCGTTCACCGTGACCAAGCTGCGGTGGCTGGCGGAGCACGAGCCGGAGAACGCCCGCCGTACGGCCGCCGTGGGCCTGCCGCACGACTGGCTGACGTGGCGGCTCGGCGGTGCGAAGGGGCTCGGCGCGCTGACCACGGACCGGGGGGACGCCTCCGGGACGGGGTACTGGTCGCCGGCCGCCGGCACGTACCGGGCGGACCTGCTCAAGCTGGCGCTGGGGCACACGCCGCTGGTGCCCAAGGTGCTGGAGCCGGTGGGGCAGGCGGGGGTGCTCGACACCTCGCTGTTCCCTGACGCCGGGGCCGTACGGCTGGCGCCGGGCACCGGGGACAACATGGCGGCGGCGCTCGGGGTCGGGCTGCGTCCCGGGGACGTGGTGGTGTCCATCGGGACGTCCGGGACGGTGTTCGCGTGCTCGGACTCGCCGAGCCATGACGCGTCCGGGGCGATCGCGGGGTTCGCGGACGCGACCGGGCGGTTCCTGCCGCTGGTGTGCACGCTGAACGCCGCCCGGGTGCTCGACGCGGCTGCCGCGATGCTGGGTGTCCCGGTCGGTGGGCTTTCCGACCTGGCGTTGCAGGCCCCGCCCGGGGCGGACGGGCTGGTGCTCGTGCCGTACCTGGAGGGGGAGCGTACGCCGAACAAGCCGGACGCCACCGGCTCGGTGCACGGGCTGACGTTGTCCAACGCGACGCCGGCGCACTTCGCGCGGGCCGCCGTCGAGGGCATGCTGTGCGGTCTCGCCGACGGCCTGGACGCGATGGGGCTTGAGCCCAGCCGTCTGCTCCTCATCGGTGGCGGCGCCCGGTCCGAGGCCGTACGCCGCATCGCTCCGTCTGTGTTCGGGCGTCCGGTCCTGGTCCCTGAGCCCGGCGAGTACGTGGCCGACGGCGCCGCCCGTCAGGCGGCCTGGCTCCTGGCCGGCACCGCCGAGCCTCCCGTGTGGGAGTCCGGCGCGCCGGAGTCCTACGAGGCCGACCCCGTCCCGGGCCTGCGTGCCCGTTACACCGAGGCGGCCGCCACGGCCTGACCACCGGACGTGCGACCCGGGACCGGCGAGGGGGGTCCCGGGTCGCATTCGTCCCTGGAGGGTGGGATCCGTGAGGGGGAACCCCTGAGGGGTGGGATCAGGGTTGGGTCAGGGATTAAACGGATGTCTTAGATGGCCTTCATGGGGGAATCTTTAGGCATGCTTCCGTTGAGAAGGCTTTATCCCCTGGTCGCCGGGGTGGGTGTGCTTGGTGCTTCTATGACGTTGGTCGCCGGGCGGGTCGGTGGGCCTGCTGGGATGGCCGATATGACGGTCGCGCGGTATGCGGCGGTTGACGGTGAGCATGCGGCGGCGGCGCTCGGGTTGCTCGGGGTGTCGTCGTTGGTGCTGGTGCTCGGCATGTGGGCGGTGCGGGGGCCCATGGGCGGGTGGACGCAGTGGCTGATGCCTGTTTTCGGGGTGGGGGCCGTGGTGGCCGCGCTGGTGCCGGGGACGGCGGTGGCGGAGGGCGCGTTGCTGGTGGCCATGGTCGCGATGGCGGGGGCGGCGGCGTTGATGTCGCGGCGGTTCGCCGAGGACGAGCGGTGGCGGGCCATCGCGCGGCCCATGGAGTGGCTGGCCCTCGGGGCGGGTGCCGCGCTCGCGGTGCTCACCTATGTGTCGTTGCCGGGGCACGGGGTGCTCGTCGGGTTGGTCGAGTGGACGTTGCTCGGGGTGGAGACGGCGGTGCTGGCGCTCGTCGCGGCGCATCTGACGCGGGTCGCCTGGGAGGACGCGGGGCGGCAGGGCGGCGTCGAGGAAGTCGCGTACGGCGCGGCCCGGCGGGTCGGTGTGAGGTAGGACGCGCACGGTGCGGGCCGGTACTGGGGAAGGTGGGGACGACGCGACTGGGGCGGGGAGTCTTGAACAAGCGGCCAGGGGTGATTCTGGGCTGTTTTCCTGACACGGATGACGGATAGGTGTATTTGGCGCAATATCACAAATGCATCACTTGAACCATCACACACAATGCTAGTCTCATCGGCGATCTTCACCCTCGGATAACCGGTCTCCGGCCGAACCCGCGAACCGATGAGGTGTCATGGCGACGAGCAGATCCATCCGGTTCAAGATCACCGCACTGCTCGTGATCCCGCTCCTGTCCCTGGCGGCCCTCTGGGCCTTCGGGGCCAGCGTGACCACGAGGGAGTCGGCCAGCATGCTCGCCGTCGCCTCCCTGTACACCAACATCGGCAAACCGGGGGACGACCTGGCCATCGCCATGCAGCGCGAGCACGTCGTCACCGCGGAGTGGCTCGGCAGCAGGTCGCCCGAGCGCAAGGCGGCGATGACGCGGCAGCGCGAGGTCGTGGACGGCATGCGGGACAGGTTCCGTGAGCTGGCGCTGAGCGACGCGGCCCAGTCGGACCTCACCACCCCGGCGATGCGGACGCGGTTCGACGAGATGATCGTCATGATGGGACGCCTGGACGCCGCCCGCTCCGCCGTGGACGCCGGTGTGCTGGACCAGGCGGCGCTGACCGTCGAGTTCAGCCGGTTCCCCGACGCCATGCAGCGGCTCGTCTCCGGCATGACCGTCGCCACCGACCTGCCTCTCTACCGCCAGTCGCGCGCCATCACCGCGCTCGGCTACTCCAAGGACTTCCTGTCGCGCGAACGCGGGCTGGCCTCCGGGGTGCTGATCGGCTCGCGCGCCCTCTCGCCGGACGAGTACCGCTCGTTCGCGCAGCTCGCCACCACGCGCCGCTTCCTGTTCGCCCAGGGCATGTCCGACCTGGACCCGGCGTTGCGCGTGCCCTTCGACGAGCTGGAACGTTCGCAGGCCTACCAGCGCTTCCTCACCATGGAGGAGCAGATCCTCGCCGACCAGGGCCGCACGTTCTCGCACACGGTCTGGCGCCAGGCCACCGACGACATCGAGGCCTACTACCAGGCCACGCTCACCAAGGCCGGCGACGCGCTGGCCGCGAGCGCCGAGCCGGCCGCGATCGCCACGTTCGTGCGGGCCGGTCTCGCGGGCGTGCTCGGCCTGGTGGCCGTCGTCGCCTCGCTCATCGTGGCGTTCCGGGTGGGCCGCGGCCTGACCAGGGAGATCGGCGAGCTGCGGGACGCCGCCGCCGAGCTGGCCGACGTGCGGCTGCCGCGCATGATCCAGCGTCTGCGCCGGGGCGAGCAGGTGGACGTGGACGCGGAGGCCCCGCCGCTCGCCGTCACCGGCACCACCACCGAGCTGCGCGACCTCGGAGCGGCGTTCGCGGGGGTGCGGCGCACCGCGGTGGAGGCCGCCGTCGAGCAGGCCACGCTGCGCGACTCGGTCGGCACGGCCCTGCGCAACCTCGCGCGGCGCAGCCAGACGTTGCTCCAGCGCCAGCTCAAGCTCCTGGACGGCATGCAGCGGCGCATCGAGGACCCCGAGACGCTGCGTGAGCTGTTCCGCGCCGACCACCTCACCACCCGCATGCGGCGGCAGGCCGAGGGGCTGGTCATCGTGTCCGGCGGCACGCCGGGCCGCACCTTCGCCCGTGAGGTGCCCATCGCCGACGTGGTGCGCGCCGCGGTCGCGGAGGTCGAGGACTACACCCGGGTGCACGTGCTCCCCATGCCCGAGGTGGCGGTGAAGGGCGGCGCGGCGGCCGACGTCATCCATCTGTGCGCGGAGCTCATCGAGAACGCTACCGTGTTCTCCCCGCCGACCACCGAGGTGTCGGTGCGGGCCGAGATGGCGGCCCGGGGCATCGCCGTCGAGGTGGAGGACCGCGGGCTCGGCATGACCCCCGAGGAGCGGGACGCGATCAACGAGAAGTTGTCCAGGCCCCCGGAGTTCGAGGCGACCGTCACCGAGCGGCTCGGCCTGTTCGTCACGGGACGGCTCGCCGCGCGGCACGGCATCAGGGTCGAGCTGCGCGGCTCACCCTACGGCGGCACGACCGCCATCGTGCTCATCCCGGACACGCTGATCGCCGTGCCCACGGCGCGGGAGGCCATCCCTTCCGCGCCGGCGGCGCAGTGGGCCGCGGCCCAGCCGGAGCCGCGGCAGATCACCGGGGCGGGCGGCACGGGCAAGGGCCTGCCCCGGCGCGTGCGCCAGACGAACCTGGCGCCGCAGCTCAAGCAGCCGCCGGACGCCCCGCCCCCGGGGCCGGAGGAATCCTCTGACGCCGAGCGGTCCAGGGCGATGATGAACTCGCTGCGGACCGGGGGGCGGCGCGGCGGGACCGACAACGAACGAGACGGTGAGGAGGTGTGACGATGTCGACCGAGCTGAACTGGCTCCTCGACGATTTCGTGGCGAGGGTGACGGACGTCCGTCATGCGATCATCCTGTCCAACGACGGGTTGCGTGTGGCCGCGTCCGGCAGCCTCAGCCGGGAGGACTCCGAACACCTCTCGGCGGTCGCGGCGGGCTTCCAGAGCCTCGCCAAGGGCGCCAGCATGCGGTTCGGTGGCGGCGCGGTGCGCCAGACCATCGTGGAGATGGAGGCGGCGCTGTTGTTCGTGACGGCCGCCGGCAACGGGAGCTGCCTCGCGGTGATGAGCATGATGCAGGCGGACGCGGGACTGATCGCTTACGAGATGGCGCGGCTGGTCGGGCGGGTGGGTCAGCATCTGACCACCCATCCACGAGGTGCCGTGTGATGGACGGCGAGTGGATCGACGACGTTCCGGTGGTACGGCCGTTCGCGCTGGCGCGCGGCAGGACGCCGCCGCCGGCGTCGTCGTTCGACCTGCTGTCGCTCATCGTGGCCACCGGCGCCGGCGCGCCGGAGGACGCCGGCCTCGGGCCGGAGCACCGGCGCCTGCTCACCCTGGTGCGCCGGTCCCGCCCCCTGGTGGAGGTGGCCGCGGACCTCGACCTGCCGCTCGGCGTGCTGCGCCTGCTGCTCGCCGACCTGCGCGACGAGGGCCTGATCCAGGCCAGGCCCCCGGAACCCCCCGGCCCGGTGCCCCGCGCCGACCTGCTGCGCGAGGTCATCCAGGGGCTGCGAGCGCTCTAGGTCACAACGGCTCGTGCGGCACGTCGAAGTGCTCGTAGTAGAAGGCGAACCGTTCACGCAGCTCGTCGGGGTCCAAGGCCAGGTCGGCGGCGTCGTAGACGTGCTCGCCGTGCTTGCCGCGCGCGTTCTGCGGCAGCCATTCCTTCAGGCGCCGTTCGGCCTCAGGGGTCAGTTCCGCGCCCGCCCGCGCGTGGATGCGGCGGACCGTCCCGATCGGGTCGGCGTTCAGCTCGGCGAACTTCACGTCCACGAACCGCTCGTCGGCGGGGTCGCGGTCGCGCACGGCGGCGCGCAGCAGCCGTTCTGTCATGATGACGGCCTGGCGCCCCACCAGGTGGGGGTTCGGGTGGGCGTAGCTCTGCCGGTACGAGTACGCCAGCAGGCTGCCGGTGGACAGCACGCTGCGCACCGGGTCGCGGTGGGTCTGCACCACCGTGGCGTCGGGGAACACCGTGGTGAGGGGCCCGAACTGCTCCATGTGCTGCGGCGACTTCAGCAGCCAGCGGTTGCCCGTGGGGCGGATCCAGGCCATCGCCTGCAGCACGCGCCGCAGGTAGGCGTACCCGGCGGTGTGGTCGGTGCCGGTGTACCACGGCATGTAGCCCGGCACCATCGGAGCCGTGGCCTCGAACACCATCGAGCAGAAGCCCATGGCGAGGATCCCGAGCTCCTCCTCCGGTGCCTCGTTCTCCATCTCGTGCATCTTGACCATCTCGGGGGACGACCGGTGCACGTAGCTGATCATCCGGGCACCCGCCTTGACCCGCGGGTCGGGGTCGGGCACCGGCGCCGCCGCGTCCCCGAAGGGCAGCGGGTTCACCATCTCCCAGAACGGGATCGAGCGCAGCCCCGGGTCCCGCGCCATGAGGCGTTGCAGGAAGCTCGTGCCGCTGCGCACGAGCCCGGCGATGATGATCGGGGCCTCCACCGGCTTCTCGAACGCCTCGGGCCGCCGCTTGGCGAGGTCCTCCAGCCGCAGACGGTTCACGAGGGCGCTCAGGAGCATCCTGTGCATCGCCAGCCGGCCGAAGGGATGGAACTGCGTCACCTCGTTCATCCCCCGGCACAGCAGCCCCAGAGGCTCGTCCAGAGGTGCCAGGTCCCCGAAGTCGGTCAGCCCGGTGCGTTTGCGCGCCTTGGCCTTCAGGTCGTCGGCGTCGAACGGCCACAGGCGGGTGGCGAACGGCGCGAGTACGCGGTTGGCCACCCGCAGTTCCAGCGGCAGCCACGGGTTCTGCCACTCCCGGGCACGCTCGGTCAGCTCGTCGGTACGCGGCTGGGGGACGCCCTTGTGCATGGCGACTCCGATCGGGTGAGGAGGTCGCCGGTGCGGGCGGCGAGAGGGGGTGAAGAGGGTGGTGCTGTGGCTGCGGTGCTCCCTATCCGGCGGCGGGGGTGAGCGTGCGCAGCGCGTGCTCCACCAGAGTGACGAGGACGACCTTGGCCGAGGCGCGGCGGCGCACGTCGCACATGATGACCGGCACCTCGGGGTCGAGGTCCAGCGCGATGCGGACGTCCTCGGCCTCGTGGCGCTCGGCGCCGTCGAAGCAGTTGACGGCGACGATGAACGGCGTGCCGCGCTGCTCGAAGTAGTCGATCGAGGGGAAGCAGTCGGTGAGACGCCGGGTGTCGGCGAGCACGACGGCGCCGAGCGCGCCGTAGGACAGCTCGTCCCACATGAACCAGAAGCGCTCCTGCCCGGGGGTGCCGAACAGGTACACCACGAGGCCCTCGCGGATGGTGATGCGGCCGAAGTCCATCGCCACGGTGGTGGTCGTCTTGGTCTCGACACCGTCGGTGTCGTCGACGCCGATGCCGCGGTCGGACAGCACTTCCTCGGTGCGCAGGGGACGGATCTCGCTGATCGCTCCGACCAGCGTGGTCTTCCCCACGCCGAAGCCGCCCGCCACCAGGATCTTGAGAGCGACGGGCTCCTCAGAGTGCTCGTAAGCCATTGATCACTTCCTTGAGAATGCGCTCGTTCGGGCGCGGTCCCCGCTGGGCGGGCGCCCGTACGCTGATCATGCCCTGGTCATGGAGATCGCCGAGGAGCACGCGGACCACGCCGAGCGGCAGGTCGAGCTCGGAGGCGATGTCCGCGACCGACATCGGCTGGTCACACAGGCCGAGGATGCGGTGTTCCTCGGGCCCGAGACCAGCCTCGCCAGTGTACGGAGCACCGGTCGCCGTGACCATAGCGATCAGGTCGAGATCGTCGGCGGATGACCGGGTGCGGCCACGGATCAACGCGTAGGGACGGACGACCGGGCCCGCTTCCTCGTCCAGCCACTGCTCCCCGTGGACGGTCATGGCGATGTCCGGGGATTCGTTGAGATGTGCTGGCCCACCCGCTTGACGAGCATGGCCATCTCGTAGGCGATGTGGCCCACGTCGGCGTCCGCGCTGCTGAGCACCGCGAGGCACGTGCCGGTGCCCGCCGCGGTGACGAACAGGAAGGCGTTCTCCATCTCGACGATGGTCTGCCGCACCTCCCCGCCGCCGAAGTGCCGCCCGGCGCCGCGGGCGAGGCTCTGGAAGCCCGACGCCACGGCCGACAGGTGCTCGGCGTCCTCACGCAGGAAACCCTTGGACGCGCCGACGACCAGGCCGTCGGTGGACAGGATGACGGCTTGGCGCACCGCTGCGACCCTGGTGATCAGATCGTCGAGGAGCCAGTTGAGTTCGCCGTTGGACGAGACTTTGCCAGTCATTCGTCACCCTTCTCGCCGGTCGCCTGATGTACGTAGCCCTCACTATGGTCGCGCAGCCCGTGCTGTGGGTCACGCCGGTCCGCGCGCCCGGAGGGCTCGTCGCCCTCGTCGCGCCCGGTGCCCGGCGGCGGCTGCCCGCCGTCGTGCCTGCTCAGGTGCTCATTCGTCCGGTCGTGCTGTGCCGCGGAC
The DNA here is from genome assembly GCF_039871875.1 of Sphaerisporangium sp. B11E5. Classification (NCBI taxonomy): domain Bacteria; kingdom Bacillati; phylum Actinomycetota; class Actinomycetes; order Streptosporangiales; family Streptosporangiaceae; genus Sphaerisporangium; species Sphaerisporangium sp. B11E5. The sequence continues at coordinate 176,352 of NZ_JBDPMD010000007.1, forward strand.
TTTTCCCCCGAATCCTGCTCGGACTCCAGCCGCCCGCGGCGCCCGCCCTGCTGGAAGGCAGAGAACATGGCACGCGCCTCGTCGGGGGAACGGTTCGGCCCGGCAGGGGCCGCGTCGTCGGCCGGGGTGGGGGCGGCGAGAGGCGTGGAGCCCTCCCGGGTCCGCGTGTCCTGCTGCTTGTTGTCCCGCAGTTGCGGGGCCATGTTGGCCTGCCGCACCCGGCGGGGAAGGCCCGCGTGGGTGCCGCCGGCGGTGGTTCCTGCCGCCTTGGGTCTCGGCGCCGGAGTCCTCGGCGGTGGCACCGTGGACGGCGGCTCCGTGGCGTCGGTGATCGGTGTGATCCCGGGGTCGGTGTCCGGGCCGTTGTCCACGTAGCCCGGCACGACGGTCAGCGACGGGCTGTCGGTGGCCCGCGCGGGGGTGAAGTACGGCGAGGGGGCGGCGGGCGGCTCGTCGGCCGGTGCGCCGGACCTGTCCGAGGTGTCCGACGTGTCCGGTGTGCCGTCCGCCGTGCTCGTCTCCGGCGCGGCGGGCACGGGGAGCGGGCCGCGCGCGTGGCGCGGGCCGCTGTCGGCGAGCGAGCCGGGCAGGGGCGTGGGGGTGCCGTCGTCGGCGATCATCTGCCGCGGGATGAGCACGATGGCCGTCGTGCCGCCGTACGGCGACGCGCGCAGCACGACGTTCACGTTGTTGCGCGCGGCGAGCTGGCCCACCACGAACAGGCCGAGGCGGTCGCTGTCGGCGAGGTCGAACTCCGGCGGGTGCGCGAGCCGCTCGTTGATGGAGGCGTACTCCTCCGGGCTGAGCCCGAGCCCGCGGTCCTCGATCTCCACGACGAAGCCGTTGGCCACCGACTCGCCGCGCACCTGCACCCGGGTGCGCGGCGGCGAGAACACGGTGGCGTTCTCGATCAGCTCGGCGATGAGGTGGATGAGGTCGGCGACGGTCGCGCCGGCGACGAAGGCGTTCGGCAGCGGGAACACGTTGACCCGCGTGTAGCCCTCCACCTCGGCGACCGCGGCCCGCACCACGTCCACCATCGGCACGGGCTTGCGCCACGCCCGGCCGGGGGCGGCCCCGGACAGGATGATCAGGCTCTCGGCGTGGCGGCGCATGCGGGTGGTGAGGTGGTCGAGCTGGAACAGGTCCTCCAGCGCCTCGGGGTCGGACGCCCGGCGCTGCATGGTGTCGAGCAGCCGCAACTGCTTGTGCAGCAGCCCTTGCTTGCGGCGCGCCAGGTTGAGGAACACCTGGCTGACGCCCCGGCGCAGGTCCGCCTGCTCCACGGCGGCCTGCACGGCGGTGTGCTGCACCGAGCCGAACGCCTCGGCGACGTCGTGCACCTCGGCGGAGTCGCCGCCGGGGATCGGCGGCGCCTCGGCCTCGACGTCCACCTCCTCGCCCTTGCGCAGCCGCTCGACGACCCGCGGCAGCCGCACGCCGGCCAGCTCGCGGGCGGAGTTGCGCAGGTCGGCGAGCTCGTGGATGAGGCGGCGGCCGAAGCGCACCGAGATGATGATGGACGTGACCACGGCGACCAGGCCGAGGCCGCCGGCGAGGCCGATGCGCAGCAGGATGCCGGTGGCGACGCTCATGGCGCGGTCGGCGAGGGCGTTGGACGCCTTGATGCCCACCTGGTCGAGCATCGCGGACAGGTTGTCGGCGATGGCCTGCCAGCGGCTCACCGACGGGGGCAGCGGGCCGGTGGCCCTGGCCCGGTCGATGATGTCCTGCTCCATCGTGATGAAGCGCTTGAACGTCGGGGAGGCGAAGACCTCCTCGTACGGCTTGCGCAGGTCCGGCTCCAGCATCGCCATGCCCTTGGCGTACTGGAAGCGCCGGTTGGCCACCCACTCGGAGAACGCCTCGTACTCGGAGTCGGAGAGGCCGTCGCGGGCGATGGCCGCGCTGACCAGGGCGTTCTCCCGGGAGATGATCTCGCGGGCCTGGCCCATGGCCTGCATCGCGCCGGCCTGCTCGAAGATGGACAGGTCCGGCACCGAGACCATGCGGTCGTACAGGCGGAAGACGCCGTCCATGATCTGGTTGTACGCCTGGATGTTCGCGAGGCGGGTGGACTGCCCGGTGTCCACGTTGGCCCGGATGCCCGGGAGGTGCTCCAGCTCGTTGAGCAGGGCGGTCGTCGCGACCTTGGTGGCGTCGTTCAGTGCGCCCTGCGTGTCGTCGGAGAGTGCGGCGGCGCGGAACTTGGCGAGGGAGACGTCGGTGGCGCGGCGCTGGCCGAGCAGGCGGTCCTGGTCGCGGGGGACGGCGCCGAACGTGGTGGCGGAGATGGAACGTTCGGCCTGAATCTGGAGTCCCAGGTCTGTGGAGGTGACACCGAGGCTTTGGTAGATGGTGTTGGCCCGCATCAGCGAAAGGCCGTCGCCCACCGTCAGGTTCAGGACGAATCCCCATAGGGCACTCAGCGAAAGCAGTGGTAGGAGTAGCAACGAAAAGATCTTGAAGCGGATCGACCGCTTGCCAGAACCCATGGTCACTCCTGCGCGCCGGGAGGCTCTTGCCGCATTTGGGGGGGAATGCACCTCCGGAAGATCGCTCAGAAGGCTAGCACCGATAGGGTTCCGGCGTACTGGAGGACGAATGATTACTGTAATAACAGGCGCCACAGCCGGAATCGGCGCGGCAGCCGCCGAAGAGATCGCCCGCGCCGGGCACGACGTCGTCCTGATCGGTCGTTCCCGTGCCAGGCTCGACTCCGTCGCCGCGCGTATCGAGAACCTCACCGGTCGCCGCCCGGACACGCACGCCGCGGACCTCGCCTCGTTCACCGAGGTGCGGACGCTCGCCGGCGAGCTGCTCGACCGGTACGAGCGGATCGACGTGCTCGCCAACAACGCCGGGGTGATGACCCCCAAGCGTGAGACGACGGCGGACGGCCACGAGACGATGATGCAGGTCAACCACCTGTCCGGTTTCCTGCTCACCAATCTGCTGCGCGAGCGCCTCGTGGCCTCGGGCGGCCGGGTCGTGACGACGTCGTCGCGGGCCGCCAAGTCGGGCCGTCTCGACCCCACCGACCTCGACCGCAAGGCGCGGCGCTGGAACGGGTGGCTGCAGTACAGCGACACCAAGCAGGCCAACGCGCTGTTCACCGTCGAGCTCGCCCGGCGCGGGGTGACGGCCACCTGCTTCCACCCCGGCGTGATCCGCACCGGGTTCGCCGCCGGCACGCTGCTCATGAAGATCTACGGACTCATCCCCGGCTACTTCAAGACGCCGGAGCAGGGCGCCTCGACACTGGTCCGCCTGGCGACCACGTCCGACGGCGCCGACCACTCGGGCCGCTACTTCAGCGAACAGGGCGTGCCGTCGCCCGTCCCGGAGAAGATGGAGGACCCCGCCCTCGCCGCGGCCCTGTGGACCGCCAGCCTCGCCGCCACCGGCCTCCCCGCCGAGACCGCCGTCTGACCCGCTGACGACCCGCCGCCGGCCCGCCGGCGACGCATCGCCGGCCCCGGCCCGTGCGGCGCCTGACCCGCCGCCGGCCGGACCACCCGGGTCGCCGTGCCGCGCCACGCACCTGACCGCCGCCGGCGGACCGCCCGGTTTCGCCATGCTTCGCGGCCCGCCGTAACCAAGGGGCCCGCCACCCGTCGTGCGGTGTTCGCCGGGGAGCCGCCGCGCGTTCGCCCGGCCCGCGATCCGCGGCGCTAGGGTCGGTGGCTCGTGACGACCCCCGACGCCCCGGCGGCCCCCGGCTCGGTGCCTCCGTCGCGGCCTTCGGTGCCCACCCCGGCCGCACCCGACAGGCCGTCCGGTCTCCTGGCCTTCACCGAGGCCGTGCCCGCCGCCCCGCCCCCCACGCGCCGGTCCCGCGAACGCGACCCGTTCCTGGACAACGCCAAGTATCTCGCGATCATCCTGGTGGTCGTCGGCCACCTCATCGAGGACCTCCGGGACGTCCCGGAGGCGCACGCGATCTACTTCTTCCTCTACACCTTCCACATGCCGCTGTTCATCGCGCTCAGCGGCTACCTGTCGCGCAACTTCACGTTCTCCGCGGGCAAGGCGCGCAAGCTCATCAGCGGGCTCGCGGTGCCGTACGTCATCTTCGAGGTGGCGTACTCGCTGCCGCGGCTGTTCCTGGACGGCGACCTGGAGATCAGCCTGCTCGACCCGTACTACCTCACCTGGTTCCTCATGTCGCTGTTCCTGTGGCGCCTGTCGACCCCGGTGTGGCAGCAGCTCCGGTGGCCGCTCGTCATCGCGGTGGGCCTGTCGCTGCTGTCGGGCATGAGCGAGCTGCCGGACGAGCTGTCGATGAACCGCACGTTCGGCCTGCTGCCGTTCTACGTGCTCGGCCTGATGCTGACCCCCGCCCACCTGGAGCTCCTCAAGCGGCCGGCCGTGCGCGTGGCCGGCGCCGTCGTGCTGGCCGGAGGGCTGGCGCTGGCGTTCGCGCTGCACGCCGACATCGCGACCGAGTGGATCAGGTGGCGCGACAGCAACGCCAAGATCGGCGTGGACAACCTCACCGGCAGCGCGATGCGGCTCGCCATGCTGACGGCGGGCGCGGCGCTGCTCGCCGCGTTCCTCGCGGTCACCCCGTCGCGGCGCACATGGTTCTCCGGCCTCGGCGCGGCCACCATGTACGCCTACCTGCTGCACGGCTTCTTCGTGAAGGTCTTCCAGGTGTACGCCAAGGAGATGAGCACCCCGGCCGGCGTGGTGCTGGCCGTCCTGCTCGGCGTGGCCATCGCCACCCTGCTCTGCACGCCGCCGGTGCGCCGCCTCACCCACTGGGCCGTCGAGCCGGACACCTCGTGGGCCTTCACGGCGCTGCGCAGGCCGTCCAAGCCCGGGGCACGCGGCTGAGCCGGCCATGCCGGGGCGCCACGTGGGTGGGCGTCACACCGGGTCCGCGCCCTCCAGGTCGCGCACGGCGCGGAAGGCGGCGCTGACGGCGGCGTCGGCGTCGCCGCCGGGGACGGCGTCGGAGCCGGCCATGGCGACGCGGCCGAAACGGCGGCGCGCGGTCTCCGCGGGGGACGGGCCGTCGGGGTGGAAGGCGTCCCAGGGCCGCGCGTACGCGGGGGAGTACCCGTGGCCCCAGCGGTTCACGGTCAGGCCCTCGATGTCGCGCGCCGGGTCGAACCCCCACGGGCCGAGCAGCCGGGCGAGCTGCTCGCGCACGCCGAACTCCAGCGCGGCGTACGGCGTGCCCGCGAGCGCCCGCCGCCCGGCCACGGCGGCGGCCCCCGGCGCGGTGCCCGGCGTGGCGGGTGTGTGCACCAGGTGCGCGGTGACCGGCTCCTCGGGGGTGACCGGGCAGCGGTACGCGCCGACGCTCACCGGCGGGGCCAGCTCGGCGCCCGCCCAGTACGCCCCGGTGAACCGCACCCGGTGCACCCCGGCGTCGCGCCAGGCCCGCCAGTCCCGTAGCTGCGCCGTCGCGTGCACCACCGGCAGGCGCACGGCGCGCCGCATCGCCTCCTTCTGCGCGGGCGGCAGGTCGTCCACGAGGTAGGGGATGACGCTGTGCCAGCAGGCCATGATCACCCCGTCGGCCCGCACCGTGCGCACCCGCGTGCCGTCGTAGTAGCCCACGGTCGCGCCGGACGCCGTCTCCGGCGGCCCGTCGTTGCGCACCAGCACGACAGGGCTGGACAGGCGCACCCGCACCCGGTTGCCCGCACGGTCCAGCGCGGAGTTGTCGAACGACGTGGTGGTGACGTGCTCCGCCGAGACGTCGGCGGCGAAGCCCGGCACCATGCGCCCGGTCATCATGCGCACGAGGGCCTGGTTGCCCTCGGGGAAACAGTGCGCGTCGGCCTGCCCGGCGGCCCGCCCGCGGGCCACGCACGGCGAGTTGTACGGCGACGGCTCGGGCTTGAGGCCGAGGCCGGCGAACCCCGGGTAGGAGAACGGCCCTGACAGCGCCCACGCGTCCAGCGCGCCGAGCGCGTCGGCGCCGTACGCCCAGGTGGCGCTCGGCATGGTCTGGCAGAACCGCACCGCGTCGGGGTGCACGCGGCAGACGTCCCGCAGGAAGCCCTGGTAGGTCAGCCCGGCGAGCAGCCGCTTCTTGTGGCCGTCGGGCAGGCCGGGGAACCAGTCCGGCGGGTGGTCGAACAGCATGACGAGGTCCTGCCTGGCCCGCTCGGCGACGGGCAGCTCGGCCACCCACTCGGCGGCAGGACGGCCGGGCCGCAGCACCACCAGCCGGTCCCGGCCGAAGCTCTCCCGGTCGCAGAACACGCCCTCGTGCATGCCGAGCCCCGGGTAGAGACCCGTGTCGCAGTCACGTCCCGGGACGACGCCGAGGTCGGACAGCAGCTCCCGCCCCTCGGGGGACCACGCGCGCGGGCCGTACAGCGCGCCTGAGCCGCCGTGGGCGACGAGCGGGCCCAGGCGGCCCGCGGGGTGGAACTCGTTGCGGCGGGCCTGGCCGCCGATGTCGTCATGGTTGTCCAGCACCAGCACCCGCGCGCCGGGGTGACGCCTGGTCCAGGTGTAGGCGGCGGTGACGCCGCTGATGCCCGCGCCGACCACGACGAGGTCGTAGTGCTCCCCGGTGGGCTCCGGCGTCCCGGCGTGCCGCCAGAAACGCCCGTCGCGCAGCGCGTGCGGCACCGCGATGGCGTCCGGGGTGTCGCCGCGCAGCCCCTGCGCGCGGGCCGGGTGGCGCTGCTCCCGGCGCGCGGCCGGGTGGCCGGCGAGCCGGGCCCGCGGGACGGGACGTGCGGGCGGCGCGGCGGGCGGCGCGGCGGCGGGCCGGGCGGCCGGGGTGGCCGCGGGCAGGGCGGCGCAGGTGACCGCGGTCGCGACCCCGTCCAGGAAGTCCCGCCGGCTGATCGGCCGGTCCATCCCCAGCTCGTGGGCCCGCGTTCCCGGAAGATCATCGCCAAGCGGGAAATGAGCCGTCATTCCGCGATCATCACCTCCGCCGGAAAACCGAAAGCGGCGGGGCGCGGCGGCGGGAAGAACTCTTTCTCCGTTTATTGCGCCCGCTGTACGCCTGTTTTCGGCACGAGCCCGAAAAGCCGCTGGTCGGGTGCTCTGTGCATCCGGCGCGGTCGGTGAGTGATCGGTGGAGGTCGCCGAGGGCGATGTGCGGAAAATGGGTGTGAGGGGATGTTTGCGATTTGTGATTTTTGTCGGCTGGCGCGGGGAACGCGGGGGTTCGCTGGGCCGTTGGGCGAGGTGAAGGCAGTGCGCGCGGGTGGCCCGAGCAACGGGGATGGGGCCGCCGGCTTCGTTCTCCCTGGTGTTGAAACGGGGCGAACGGAGTAATGTTCGCGTGCGGTGATGCGTTCGATGACGGGGTGACACACGGGTGGTCGGCAGACAGGGCAGGGTGACCGGCAGGATCGGGCCGGGCCTTGTGGGTGAGGTGCTGGTGCCGATACGCGGGGGCGTCGAGGCGTTCTATGCCCACCCGGCGATTCCTGATGAGGAGATCCCGCCGGGGACGATCGTCGTCATCGTCGAGTACTCGCCACCGCGGACGGTCTACGTGGCCCGCGCCATCGTCTGAACTTCTCCCACACCCCCTGTACATCCGGAGGTCCCATGACCACCACCGAGCTGGCCTTCTGGGCCGGCGGCGTCATCGTCGTGCTGCTGGTTGCCGCGTTCCTTTTCAAGGCCGTTTGGCGGGTCGCCGAGCCCAACGAGGCGCTGATCATCTCGGGCCTCGGCGCCCGCGGCAAGAACGAGCTCGCCGAGAGCCTGGGCTTCAAGATCATCACCGGGAAGGGCACCGCGGTGCTGCCCGGGTTCCAGACGGCGCGGCGGCTGCGGCTGGACAGCCGGGCCACCAACCTCCAGGTGAACTGCGTGACCCAGCAGGGCATCCCGGTGCAGGTCCGCGGCGTGATCATCTACAAGGTCGGTGACGACTTCACCTCGATCGCCAACGCGGCCCGGCGTTTCCTCGACCAGCAGGACAGCATGAGCGGCGCCATCCACGAGCTGTTCACCGGTCACCTGCGCTCCATCATCGGCAACCTCACCGTCGAGGACCTCATCCTCAACCGCGAGCGGCTGACCGGTGAGACCCGCAGCAGCGCCGCCGACGAGATGAGCAAGCTCGGCCTGGTGGTGGACTCCCTGCAGATCCAGGAGATCGACGACGAGACCGGGTACATCACCAACCTCGGCAAGCCGCACGCCGCCCGCATCGCCGCCGCGGCCCGCATCGCCGAGGCCCAGCGCGACCAGGAGGCCACCGAGGCCGAGCAGGCCGCCGCCGCCAAGAAGGCCGCCGCGGTCCGCGAGTCCCAGATCCAGCAGGCCGGGTACCAGGCCGAGATCGACCAGGCCGCGGCCAAGGCCCGGCAGGCGGGCCCGCTGTCGGAGGCCACCGCCCGGCAGGAGGTCGTGGTCCAGGAGACCCGGGCCGCCGAGCTGGAGGCCAACCTCTCCGAGCAGCGGCTCCAGTCGCAGGTGCGCAAGCCCGCCGACGCCAAGGCGTACGAGACGGTCACGCTCTCGCAGGCCGAGCGGGACGCCCGCATCGCGCAGGCCGAGGCCGAGGCCAGGGAGACCGAGCTGCGCGCCGTGGCCCAGGCCTCGCAGGTGAAGCAGGCCGCCGCCGCGGACGCCGAGTCGGTGCGGCTGCGCGCCGAGGCCGCCGCCGGCGCCGCCCGGGCCACCGGTGAGGGCGAGGCGGCCGCGGCCAAGGCCCGCGCCCTGGCCGACGCCGAGGGCGCCAAGGCCAAGGGCCTCGCCGAGGCGGAGGCCGCCCGGGCGCGCGGTCTCGCCGACGCCGAGGCGGCCAAGGCCAAGGGCCTCGCGGAGGCCGAGGCCATCCAGGCCCGCGCGCAGGCCCTGGCGCAGAACCAGGAGGCCGTCATCGCGCAGCAGCTCGCGGAGAACTGGCCGCAGATCGTGGAGGCGGGCTCCAAGGCGTTCGGCAACATCGACCACATGGTCGTGCTGAACGGCGCGCAGGGCGTCGAGGAGATGCTCGCCAAGGCCCTCACCCTGGGCGGCGCCGGCCTCGGCCTGGCCCGCTCGCTGTTCGCGAACGCCACCCCGCCGAGCCTCAACGGCACCGAGCCCCCGGCCAAGCACCCGGCCGACACCGTCTGATCCACGGTTCCACCGGCTGGTTCACCGTGCCCGGCACGAGCGCGTCGGCGGAGCGCTCGTGCCGGGCCCACCCGCGTGCCGGACGGTGGCAGGGGCGCTCCTAAAGTGGGGGGATGAGCACCTCAACGACGGATGACACCACCACGAAGGACCTGCCACGGGTAGATCTCAACCGGGTGACTCCGGAGATATACAAGGCCATGCTCCATCTCAACGCCGCCGTCGAGCGGAGCGGCCTGGAGAAGCCGCTGCTCGAACTGATCAAGGTTCGTGCCTCGCAGATCAACCGCTGCGCCTACTGCCTCGACATGCACACCGTCGACGCCAGGGCGGGCGGCGAGACCGAGCAGCGGCTGTACACGCTGCCGGCCTGGCGTGAGACGCCGTTCTTCACCGCGCGTGAACGGGCCGCGCTGGAGGTCACCGAGGCCGTCACGCTGATCGCGGAGGAGGGGCTGCCCGACGACGTGTACGCGCGGGCCGCCGAGCAGTTCACCGAGGACGAGCTGGCCAAGCTGCTCTGGGCCGTGATCGTCATCAACGCGTGGAACCGCGTCGCCATCCCCACCCGCATGGAGCCCGGGCACTACCACCCGCGCGCCCGATGACCGCCGCCCCGGACGCCGCGGCGCGGTTGCGGGCCCTGCACGTGCCGGGGCGGCCGCTCGTGCTGCCCAACGCGTGGGACGCCGCGTCGGCCCGTGCCGTGGTGGCCGCCGGGTTCCCTGTGGTGGCGACGGGCAGCGCCGCCGTGGCGCGGTCGCTCGGCTACGACGACGGCGAGGACACGCCGGTCGCCGAGATGCTGGCCGCCGTGGCGAGGATCTCGCGCGTGGTCGCGGTGCCCGTCACCGCGGACATGGAGCGCGGGTACCGCCTGCCGCCGGCCGAGCTGGCCGAGCGGGTGGCCGAGGCGGGAGCGGCCGGCGTCAACCTGGAGGACTCCGACCCGCGCACCGGCGCGTTGATCGACCCGGCCGAGCAGGAGGACTTCCTCGCCGCCGTCCGCGCCGCCGCGCCCGACCTCGTGATCAACGCCCGCGCCGACACGTTCCTCCACGGCTCCGGCTCGCCGGAGCAGTGCCTCGCCGAGGCGGTCGAGCGGGGCCGCCGCTACCTGCGCGCGGGCGCCGACTGCGTGTACCCCATCCTCGCCGCCGACCCCGCCGTCATCTCCACGCTGGTCACCGAGATCGGCGGCCCGGTCAACGTGTACCTGCGTCCCGGCATGCCCTCGATCGCCGACCTCGCCGCCCTCGGTGTGGCGCGCGTCAGCTTCGGCGGCGGCCTGCACACCGCCACCCAGACGTACCTGAGCGGTCTGCTGGCCGACATCGCCGCCGGGCGGTCCCCGGACGGTTGGGGCGGCCCGCGCGAGGGGTAGGAGACGCTTGCGCCCCCTGACGTCACGTTTGCGACAGGGGGCGGGATGGGCCGGACGGGTCGAACGGGCGAGCCGGGCGGGACCGGCGGTGCAGGCGGGTCCGGCATCCGGCGGTGGCCGGTGGTGCGGCAGGTGCTCGGCCGGGACCGGCTGGGCCTCGGCGCCGCCGTGCGGTCGCCGCAGACCGAGACGCTGCGCTCACGGGTGACCGCGGCGGACCGTGTGGTGAAGTCCGTCTGCCCCTACTGCGCCGTGGGCTGCGCGCAGAACGTCTACGTCACCGGTGACGAGGTCGTGCAGATCGAGGGCGACCCGGACTCGCCGATCAGCAGAGGCCGGCTGTGCCCCAAGGGCTCGGCGACCCTGCAGCTCACCACCGGGAGCGCCCGCGAGTCGACGGTGCTGTACCGCGCGCCGTACGGCACCCGCTGGCAGCCCCTGGACCTGGACACCGCGATGGCGATGGTCGCCGAGCGCGTGGTGCGCACCCGCGCCACCACCTGGCAGGAGGAGTGCGAGGGCAGACGCGTGGCCCGCACGCTCGGCATCGCCTCCCTCGGCGGGGCGACGCTGGACAACGAGGAGAACTACCTCATCAAGAAGCTGATGACCGGCCTCGGCGTGGTGCAGGTGGAGAACCAGGCCCGGGTCTGCCACAGCTCGACGGTCACCGGCCTCGGCACGTCGTTCGGCCGCGGCGGCTCGACCACGTTCATGCAGGACCTGCAGCACTCCGACTGCGTCGTCATCGAGGGCTCCAACTTCGCCGAGGCGCACCCGGTCGGCTTCCAGTGGGTGATGGAGGCCAAGCTGCGCGGCGCGAAGATCATCCACGTGGACCCGCGCTTCAGCCGCACCAGCGCCATGGCCGACCTGTACGTGCCGATCCGCGCGGGCAGCGACATCGCGTTCCTCGGCGGGATCATCAACCACGTGTTGTCGGAGGGCAAGGACTTCCGTGAGTACGTGCTGGCGTACACCAACGCCGCCGCGATCGTCCGCGACGACTTCAGGGACACCGAGGACCTCGACGGCGTGTTCTCCGGCTTCGACCCGGTGAACCGGCGCTACGACCCGTCGAGCTGGCACTACAAGTGCCCGCCGGTGCAGGCGGCCTCCGGGCGCCGGACGCGGCTGCCGGAGTACCACACCCCCGGCAGGAGCGAGGCGCACGGCTCGGGCGGGGCGCCGGTCGAGCCGGACATGCTCCGCGACGAGACGCTCGGCGACCCGCGCTGTGTCTACCAGATCCTCAAGCGGCACTACGCCAGGTACACCCCGGAGATGGTCGAACGCGTCTGCGGTGTGCCGCCGGAGCTGTTCCGCCAGGTCTGCGACGCGCTGACCGAGAACTCCGGGCGCGAGCGCACCAGCGCGTTCGCGTACGCCGTCGGATGGACGCAGCACACCGTGGGCACCCAGTACATCCGCGCCGCGAGCATCCTGCAGCTCCTGCTCGGCAACATCGGCCGCCCCGGCGGCGGCATCATGGCGCTGCGCGGCCACGCCAGCATCCAGGGATCGAGCGACATCCCGACCCTCTACAACCTGCTGCCCGGCTACATCCCGATGCCGCACGCGCACACCGACGAGGACCTGGAGACGTTCCTCGGCATCATCTCCACGCAGAAAGGCTTCTGGGCCGAGGCCCGCTCGTACGTGGTGAGCCTGCTCAAGGCGTACTACGGCAACGCGGCCACACAGGACAACGACTTCTGCTTCGGCCACCTGCCGCGGCTGACCGGCTCGCACAGCACCTACGACACGGTGATGGCGCAGCTCGACGGCGCGAGCAAGGGGTACTTCCTGTTCGGCGAGAACCCGGCGGTCGGCTCGGCCGGCGCCCGCATGCAGCGGCTCGGCATGGCGAAGCTGGACTGGCTGGTGGTGCGGGACTTCTCGCTCATCGAGTCGGCCACCTGGTGGCAGGACGGCCCGGAGATCGAGAGCGGCGAGCTGCGCACGCGGGACATCCCCACCGAGGTGTTCTTCTTCCCCGCCGCCGCGCACACCGAGAAGAACGGCACGTTCACCAACACCAACCGGGTGCTGCAGTGGCACGACGCGGCCGTCGAGCCGGCCGGCGACCGGCGCAGCGACCTGTGGTTCGTCCACCACCTGCACCGCCTGATCCGGCAGCGCCTCGAAGGCTCCACGGAGCCGCGGGACCGGGCGTTCCTCGACCTCGCCTGGCACTACCCCGAGGAGGGGGAGCTGCGGGAGCCGAGCGCCGCCGCGGTGCTCAGGGAGATCAACGGGTACGGGCCTGACGGCCGCCTGCTCGACGGGTACGCCGGGCTGCGCGGGGACGGCTCCACGTCCTGCGGCTGCTGGATCTACTGCGGGGTGTACGCCGGCGGGGTCAACCAGGCGGCCCGCCGCACCCCGCACACCGAGCAGAGCTGGGTGTCGGCCGACTGGGGCTGGGCCTGGCCGCTGAACCGCCGCGCGCTGTACAACCGCGCCTCGGCCGACCCGACCGGTGTGCCGTGGAGCGAGCGCAAGGCGTACGTCTGGTGGGACGCGGCGCGCCGCCGGTGGACCGGCCACGACGTGCCGGACTTCGTGGAGGACCTGCCGCCCGGCCACCGGCCGGACCCCGACGCGGTGGGCGTGGCCGCGTTGTCGGGCATCGACGCGTTCATCATGCAGGGCGACGGCAAGGGCTGGCTGTTCGCACCCGCCGGGCTGCTCGACGGGCCGCTGCCCACGCACTACGAGCCGCAGGACTCCCCGATGGGCAACCCGCTGTACCCCACGCAGCCGCACAACCCGGCGCGGCTGCTGTACGACCGGCCGGGCAACCGTTACCACCCGGCGGGCAGCGAGGTGTACCCGTACGTCGTCACGACCTACCGGCTCACCGAGCACTTCACCGCGGGCGGCATGAGCCGCTGGCTGCCCTACCTGTCGGAGCTGCAGCCGGAGATGTTCTGCGAGGTCTCGCCGGAACTGGCCGAGGAGCGGCTGCTCCAGCACGGCGGCTGGGCCACGGTGATCACGGCGCGCGGGGCCATCGAGGCCCGGGTGCTCGTCACCGACCGCATGCCGCCGCTGCGGCTGGACGGCATGGTGGTGCACCAGATCGGGCTGCCGTTCCACTTCGGCCCGAACGGCCGCGCCGCCGGCGACGCGGCCAACGAGCTGAGCGCCATCGTGCTCGACCCGAACGCCGACATCCAGGAGGTCAAGGCGTACACCGCCGACATCCAGCCGGGACGGCGCCCGCGCGGGCCGGGGCGGCTGCGCCTGACGCAGACGTTCCGCCGCAGGGCGGGGCTGCCCGAGGATCCCGTCGAGACCACCACGGCCAGGCGCGCGGTACGGACCGAGTCGGAGGTGCCGCGATGACCACGACGGGTCTGCCGGAGGTGCAGGGGGAGACCGGGTACACCGCGCACCCTCCGCGCATGGGGTTCTTCACCGACACCTCTGTCTGCATCGGCTGCAAGGCGTGCGAGGTCGCCTGCAAGGAGTGGAACCGGCTCCCGGCGGACCAGCCGTCCGGGTTCACCGGCATGTCGTTCGACAACACCGTGGAGCTGTCGGCGTCCACCTGGCGGCACGTGGCGTTCGTCGAGCAGCGGGCCGACGGGGACCTGCGCTGGCTGATGGCGTCGGACGTCTGCAAGCACTGCACCGACGCGGCCTGCCTGAACGTCTGCCCCACCGGGTCGCTGCTGCGCACCGAGTTCGGCAGCGTGGTCGTGCAGCCCGACGTGTGCAACGGCTGCGGCTACTGCGTGTCCGCCTGCCCGTACGGCGTGATCGGCAAGCGGGAGGACGACGGCCTGGCCTGGAAGTGCACGCTGTGCCACGACCGCCAGGTGGACGGCCTCACCCCGGCGTGCGCCAAGGCGTGTCCCACCGAGTCCATCCAGTTCGGCCCGCTGGACGAGCTGCTGGAACGCGCCGAGGCCCGGGTGCGGCGCCTGCGCGAGGACGGCGTCACCGAGGCCCGCCTGTACGGCCACGACCCCGCCGACGGGGTGCGCGGCAACGGCGCCTTCTTCCTGCTGCTCGACGACCCCGAGGTGTACGGCCTGCCGCCCGCGCCGAAGGACACCACCCGCGACCTGCCCCGCATGTGGCGGTGCATGGCGGCGGCCACGCTCACGCTGGCCGCCGGCGTCGCCGCGTCCTTCGCCGCCGGCGCCCTGCCCGCCCTCCGAGCCCGCCGCCCCGTCCGGGGCGGCCTGCTCGACCACCGTCTCCTCCGGGCCCGCCGCCCGGTGCTGGACGGCATCCCTGCACGTCGCCTCGTCCTGAGCGGCCTCCGTGCCCTCCGGCGGCCGGCGGACCACTGACAGACCGCGCGAGGGAACGTCACATGAGCACGATGAGGACGGCCGGTACGGCCATGGGCGCGACGGGCACGCGGCCGGAGGGGTTCGCGTCCTACTACGGGCGGCCGGTGCTGAAGGCGCCGACGTGGCGTCCGCTGAACATCGGCGGCTACCTGTACCTCGGGGGGCTCGCCGGCGCCTCGTCGGTGTTCGCCGCCGGGGGCCAGGCCACCGGCCGGCCGGGGCTGGCCCGCGCGGGGAAGGTCGCGGCGCTCACCGGGATCACCCTGTCGTTGGCCGCGCTGGTGGAGGACCTCGGCCGTCCCGGCCGTTTCCTGCACATGCTGCGGGTGTTCAAGCCGACCTCGCCGATGAGCGTCGGGTCCTGGCTACTCGCCGGGTACGCCCCCCTGGTGGCCCTGAGCGCGTACGCCGACCTCACCGGCCGTCTCCCGCTGCTCGGCAAGGCCGCCTGCTACGGCTCGGCCGCGCTCGGCCCCGCCGTGACGACGTACACGGCCGTCCTGATCAGCGACACCGCCGTGCCCGCCTGGCACGAGGGCCACCGTGAGATGCCGTTCCTGTTCGCGGGTTCCGCCGCCACCACCGCGGCCGGCGCCGCCCTGATCGCCGCACCACCGGCGGAGACCGCCCCCGCCCGCCGCGCCGCCGTCTTCGGCGCCGCACTGGAAGTGCTCGCGGGCCGCCTGATGCGCCACCGCATGGGCATGGTCGCCGAGCCCTACCACCGAGGCCGCGCCGGCATGCTCATCCGCGCCGGCGAGATCCTCGCCGTCACCGGCGCCGCGGCCGCCGTCCTGTCCACCCGCAGCCGCCCCGCCACCGCCCTGTCCGGCGCCGCCCTGATGGCCGCCGCGGCCTGCACCCGCTTCGGCATCTTCGCCGCCGGCAGCGCCTCCGCCACCGACCCGAAGTACACCGTGGTCCCGCAACGCGCCCGCCTGGCTCGCGCCGGTGGGTGATGTCGCGTCCTCCGGCAGATCGGTGTGTCAGTCACGCACCTGTCTCAGCAACATGTCTCGATCGAATTCACTCATAAGTGTGAGGTTGTAAAGATGTTCGATGGCGGCATGACGGCTTACCCGCAACCGTCCCGCGAAAGTGGTGATGCCCTCAAGATCGTGTATGGGATCCGGGCTGTCCGCGCGTGCCGCCTGCACCAGCCTTGTAGGCATCAAGAACATCGCCGCGAATGCGTTCGCCCGGCGTTCGATGATCTTGGGTGCCCACGGGCCGCTGGCGATGGCTAGTCTCCGGCCCCGTGATCTGTCGAACAACAGATGGCACAACTCGTGAGCCATGCTGAACCGCTTGGCGGTAGCGGTCTGATAGGGCGACGCCTCGTTGTGGATCACGGTCGGTCGGTGATGCGGGCCGACGAGGGAGCAGGCCCTGATGTTGTCGTCGTGCAGTCTTGCCGAAAGAAGGGTGACCTGTAGCTCCTCAAGGACCCCCGCCACATCTACCCAGCCCTCCGCGAACCTGTCTCCGAGTTGCGAGTGCACTTGTTCTGCCAGTTCGTAACCCTGTTCCCAAGCCGGCAGCGATGGGTCGGGAACGGTCTGCTCACTCAGCTCCTCCAAGGCTGCGGTGACGATGTTCTTCGTATATTGGGAGACGAGAATCGCTGCCAGTGTGTGCACGTCATCTCTGGTGACCGTAGGGGACGTGGAGCTGAAGAGCAGGGCCGCCTGGCAGGAGCCTGAGATCACCAGGCTTGATTGCTCCACCGCCAATGCCGCGTCAGCGCCCTCGCTGTTCCCCTGGTTTCTCAGCTCTGAGACGATCTCCTCCCAGCGTGAACGCATCTCGGCCTCGGGAAGATTTCCTTGGAGTCGGCTCCGCAAAGGAGGAAGTGCCCGGAGTCCGGCAAGCCAGTCCAGCCGGGTGTTGTGCTGGCCGGGAAGAGTGAGTTCGTCGACCTGCTGGCTCAGCTTCACCAGTCGTTTGCTCTCCGGACACAGTGAGAGCAGGAATCGCGCCGCCTCGCGCAGGACCTCGTAGAGGGGGGAAGCGACGACCTCGGGGGAGAAATAAGCCACGCCTCTGGCGGAACTGTGCCGGTAACCCGGGGGTGAGCCTGCAAGAGGTTCATCATCCCAACTCACCTCCACCAAATCTCTGAATCGGCGAACGACCACATGCGGGAAGAGTCCGCCGTCACGCGCCGAGCGGAGAGCGTGACGTTGGTACCACTCGAACCACTCCTCCTCCCACGCGACGGTTTCCGCCTCGCCGATGAGTGCTGGGGCGTTACGCGTATAGATCAGCGCCGTGGCGGCAGGCTCGTCCTGATTTCGATTGGGAAGCCGCTCTTCGTGGAACAGAGGATTCCAGTTCTCCGCCAGCCATTCCAGGAGCGGTAGGAGATACCAGTGGGTCGCGGGTACGTACTCACCCTGGCTGACGTGGGCGGACAGGTTCTGACCATACGTCCATATCTGGAACGAACCCCAAGATGCCGACTCCTCCGGAGTCGCCCCTGCACCCGCGTCCGGATCGGGCATGAAGGTCATCTTGAAAGCGAAGGCGTCGGTTCTCCCGGAGAACCTTTCCCAGATGATGGTCATAGCTCACGACGCTTTCTGGCTCGACGCACCGTTCTACGATCGACCTGTTCACCGGCCACCCACGCGGAGATCACATGCGCCGGCACCTCTTCCCAGCCGATCGGATACCCGTGCCACCTGCCCTCCGCGTGTTGCTGGGCGCAGAAAGGCCTGCTGCCCATCTGTCGCGTAGCGCTTCCTTCCGTCAAGAGTCCTTTGGGCGAGTAAGGCGGGGCCGTTCGCGTTCGCCGGGCAAATCGAGCCATGTCGTCCGGGGCTGGGCATTGGCTTGTGCTTAGGGTTCGGCTCGTAGTGCAGGGGTGTCACGACCTCCGGGCCGGATGGCTCCAGATTGCTCTCGGTCATGTCGTCCCTCCATCCGTCCAGCAGCGTAAGGCGATCGTGCCGATCGTGACGCGAACGGTGCAACGCAACGTGCCGTACACCGAGCCGTTGTCCGCCTTCGGACGCGGAGGAGCTCCGCGCTCAGTCGAAGGTCAGTTCCTCGGTGCGGCGGGGCATGAGGAGGAGGGCGACGACCGCGAGGGCGGCGACCACCAGCAGGGACAGGAAGACGTGGTGGGTGGCGTCGGAGAGGGCTCTGCGGATGTAGGCGGCGGTGGGGCTCTGGGCGGCGGAGCCCTGGGTGCCGAGGACGAGGCTGGTGGCGTCCAGTGAGGAGGGGAGCTTGCCGGCGAGGGCCGCGGGCGGGTGGAGGAAGCGGTCGGAGAGGGTGGCGTTGGAGATGGCGCCCATGACGGCGGCGCCGACGGCGCTGCCGAGGGAGCGGCAGAACATGTTGGTGGCGGTGACCACGCCGCGGCGGTCCCAGCCCACGACCGACTGGATGGCGACCATGGTGGGGCTGGAGGACAGGCCGAGGCCCACCCCGACCACGAAGCACGCGGCGGCGACCTGCCACACCAGCGCGCGCTCGGTGAGCAGGGTGCACAGGACGGCGCCCGCGACGACGACACCCGAGCCGATCAGGGCGGTGTCGCGGAAGCCGATGCGCATGTAGATCCGGCCGGACAGGGTGGCGGCGAGCGGCCAGCCGACGGTCAGCGCGGCCAGGGCGAAGCCCGCGAGCAGCGCGCCGGTGCCGAGCACGCCCTCGGTGTAGGTGGGCACGTACGAGCTCAGGCCGATCATCAGGGCACCCACGCTCAGCGCGACCAGGTTGCCGCCGACGAGGACGCGGCGGCGGAACACCCACAGCGGCAGGATCGGCTCGGTGGCCCGGCGTTCCACCTGCACGAACGCCGTGACCAGCACCAGCCCGGCGGCGAAGATCAGCAGGCTCGGCGCCGAGAGCCAGTCCCAGGCCACGCCGCCTTCGAGCAGGCCGAGGATGAGCAGGGACGAGCCGGAGACGAGCAGCGCCGCCCCCAGGTAGTCGATCTTGTGGGTGCTCTGGCCCACCTTCTCCTTGAACCGCCGGGCGAGCACCCAGGCCGCGAGCGCGCCGAGCGGCACGTTGATGAAGAAGATCCAGCGCCAGGTCAGGAAGTCGGAGAACAGCCCGCCGAGCGCGGGCCCGACGACGGCCGAGATCCCCCAGACGCTGGCGACGTACCCCTGCACCCTGGCCCGCTCCTCGACGGAGTACATGTCCCCGATGATGGTGATGCTCATCGGCTGCACGGCCCCCGCGCCGATGCCCTGCAGCGCCCGGAACACGATGAGCGCCGGCATGCTCCACGCGAGCCCGCACAACACCGAGCCGAGCAGGAACACCGCGATCCCGAAGAACATCACCGGCTTGCGCCCGAACAGGTCGGCGAGCTTGCCGTACAGCGGCACGGTGACCGCCTGGGTGAGCAGGTAGATCGAGAACAGCCAGGGGAACTGCGAGAACCCCCCGAGATCGGTCACCACCGACGGCACCGCCGTCGCGATGATCGTGCTGTCCAGGGCGACCAGCCCGGTACAGAGCATCACGGCGGCGAGCACCGGACCCCGTTCCGATCGCAGCCCGACACTTTTCGATGTGGCTGTCGTCGTCACGTGGCGATCTCCTCAATGTGCACGCATTCCCGGACCCAGCAACCAGCATCTATCGGCATAGATTCCCATTCATCCCTGATTGATACTGTCTGTACCTAGATAGGCAACAGACGGTGACAACATGCCTGTTCAGGGTGAACGTGGGGCTACCGGTCGGTGATGGGTGCCAGACGCGGGATGTGGCCACTGGTCGGTGTGCGCCACTCTTGATCGGGTGTCCGTAATAGGGATGAGAGGTATTTCGGGTTTAAGGATGCTTCCCAAAGGGCTTGATTTTGTCATTCCATGGATCTGAGGGCCTGA
Organism: Sphaerisporangium sp. B11E5; assembly: GCF_039871875.1. Taxonomy (NCBI): domain Bacteria; kingdom Bacillati; phylum Actinomycetota; class Actinomycetes; order Streptosporangiales; family Streptosporangiaceae; genus Sphaerisporangium; species Sphaerisporangium sp. B11E5. Next base: position 195,962 of record NZ_JBDPMD010000007.1, read on the forward strand.
ACTGGCTTGAGGTGATGTGGTTGCGCCCGTAATCTTTACGGCGACGGAAGCATCCCTTGCCTCAAGAGAGCCAGATGAGTAGTGATGCGTTCAATCGGCTCAGAAGTATCCTGGACCCTGTTGATCAACATATCGATCCGGCAGTGGTGGCAGAACTTGGCAGTCGCGGATCACTAGCCGGCATAGTGAAGTCGCTGAGTAAGGATCGGACTTTGGTCGAGGCGGTTGCCGCGCGTTCCTATGCTCACCCCAATGGGTTCGACCGAATATCGCTCTATCGGGATCCAGCGGGCCCTGAGGTACGGATTCATCTCTGGTGGGAGGGAGTGCCGTCCGACGAGAGCATCCATAACCACGCATGGGACTTCAGTTCGCGAGTTATCGTGGGCTCGCTGCGGTTCCAGATGCTAAGCTCGCTGCCCTGCGGAGAGGATTATGATCGCTACAGTTCTAGCATGCCTGCCGGAGGGAAATTCGGTGACTACCAATTTGCTCACACGGGTGCCGATCGGCTCGACGTCGTCTTCGATGGCACCGTGATGGCTGGGTCGTCGTATAGCTTGAACCACGAGGCATGCCACCGGGTACTAGCCTCGCCTGAGGGGGCTCCGCTAGTGGCGACCATCGTGGTCCGCGGCCTGGTGCGACGCACGTTCTCCAGCGTATTTGTCCCGAAGGGGATGGCAATGCCTAGCCGTAGATCTCTGCGGCACCTCGAGGGCGCTGAAATCGTGGATAAGCTTCAGGCTTTAGTGCGGTGCGTCGGATAGCTCAAATGATGTTCCGAGGTTCGGAATGCGAGGAACTTGAGTCACTTCCAGCCGCCTCATTACATGCTGAACTGCCGGAAAACTCTATTAGCTCCTCTTGATCAGCCGTCCACGGTGGCGTTGAGGTCAATAGCATGCGAAGCGTTCCGCCATAGGTGAAGCGCGATCCTGCTGGCACTGTGACGAGATCGCCTTGCACGCAGCGTTCTGTTCGCCCTTCGACAGCGAATATTCCTGTACCCTCAAGGATATAGTAGACGAAATCGCACTCGTGCTGCCTGAGCACGGTTGGAAGATGTCCGTCTATCTCTACGATGAGGTAACTGCTGCGCACCACGCTCGAGTTAGCGTGAAAAAGCTTCCCGCGATGACCGAGTTTGTCAAAATTCCAGTCACTGGGCTCCGAAAATACGTAGTGACTCACGGCTCACCTTTCCGGCTCTTCGCGGTGTGTGCTCTTTGTTGTCTCATCGAGCACACCGGGATGCGGGTGGCGCAGCACTACGACGCACCAGCTCCTCATGCTGGCTCCATGGCCATCTCGACGTGTCGGGCCGTAACTAAGGGATGTTGCTACGTTGCTACGTCGATTCTTGCAGACCCGGGCCGATTAACCAAGGGCATCCCCATTTGAGGACGGTGATGATGGGCGATTAGATGCACACCGAAATGGAGAAGTTTGTGATATTTACGCCTTTTTGTCGTTCGAACGACCCGTGGAGTGGGAGATGCGTTTCACTACCCAGCCGGCGAGCAGCACCAGACCTGACCAGATCACGGTACTTACTAGATTGGTCCAGATGCCGGCGCCATCCAGGTGGAGGAAGCTGGTCACCTCTGTTAAGGCTGACCTGATGTGATCCCAGAACTGAGCGACCGCCAGGCCTCCGACGGCTAGGTACAGAAAGGAGTCACGTGTCCAGGATGCGATATCGCGTACGATTCGCCCGGCGGCACCACGTACGTCAGTCCCCGTTGCGGTGCCCAGACTGGCTCTTCGCACCTTGTTCCACTCGACCAAGGCAACCATGACCTGAGTGGTGCACCAGACGAACTCTACGGGATCGTATTCCTCGAACAACCACGCGCCCGACGTCTGCTGGCGGCGGAGAAGGTAGCGTACAGCTCTTTCTGCTGCTGCTTGACACTCGGTGTCTTCGGCGAACCGAGTCAGTGCGAGTAGAGCCCAAGCAGTGCCATAGTGAATACAACGAGACGGGATGCGGGGACGCTCTACTGGGAACCACTCGTCGTGGCTGTTCCCCCAGTCACCGTCAGGTTTTTGGCGTTCGAGAAGGTAGGCCGCTCCGGCCCGTACCCAGTCGGCGTCGGAACGTCCCTGAGCCACGCTAAGGGCATACAGGACCTGCGCAGTTGTCGCGGCATTGGGCGCTGCCCCAAAGCTTACTCCCCATCCCCGGGTCTCTGGATCTTGCATCTTGTGTAGGCGAGAGATCATTTTCGCGCACATGTGTTCGGTGTCCGGCTGTAGTGCGAAGGCCCACAGTGCCAGGGCGGTGGGAAAGGTTCTGGGACGTCCCACGTCCGCCGGGGTGGTGGCCGCCGCACCTTCCTGATCCACGCACTGGTGTAGGTAAGCCACAGCTCGACGTACGCATGTGTCGTTGCTCGTGTTCCATCCCATGCCGTGGAAGGCGATCACTACCCATGCTGTCGCTTCGCTGGCCGAGTACTCGAGCTCGCGCGCGGGGAACCCTCCGTCTGGCCTTTGTCTACTCTTCAGCCATTTCGCAGCGTCCGCCAAGTCGGAGGAGTTGGCGGGCTCCCCAATAGCGGTCATCCCTCGGATGCCGTCAAGTGTCCCGCCCCACTCCGTGGGATCCTCGTTCTCGTGATGTCCCCACCCCATTGCGCCGTCCGAGGTGCGTTTGTAGACCGAGCGAAGCCATTTCTCGGCATTCCGCAGACTGACTGCGGGGTCTAGGGGCTCGATCGGGCGCTTCTGGGGCATGTCACCTCACAGTAGGCGATTGGACATCACGTACCTTCCGGTATCGTGTGCCGCCTGCGTAACGTCACAGCGCCGGATGACCCTCGCCTTGCCTTGAGCGGAGCTTCGGCCAAGACATGCGCATCCGCTTCGACCTCGGCGCGCGGGTTGTCATGCATCAAAGGACGGTCCTTGGGTAGTCGGGGGCGGTCACAGCAGGGGTGCTCCACGCAGCACTGGGGGAAGCGGGCCTACATCGTCATGAAGTTGGTGGAGCGTGCCGAAACTGATCGCGTGGTCGTCCCGGCGCATGTCCGGATCGGAACCTGGAACGTCAACGAAGCGATCGCGCTCGGCTCCGGCGAAGACACTCTCCCGGAGATAGTCCGCATCGTGCGGGAACAAAGGCTCGACATGCTTGCTTTGCAGGAGGTTCCGTTCCTGGGTAGATCTGAGGTTTCGCCTCTGTTCGGACCCCTGCTTAGCGAGACCCAGCTCTCACACGTGGCAGGACACAGCTTGTCGCCGTCCTACGTGCGGCCGGGCGGACGATCCGGTGTGGTCGTCGCAAGTCGGTTCCCCCTCGGGGAGATAACGCGAGCCGTGCTCCCCAACCCTGGGCTGGTCTCCGACGAAATGCACAGCTTCGATAAGGGCACCGTGATGGCGAGGATCACCCTGGGTGGTTGCGGAATCACTCTAGCTTCGGTGCACATGTTTCCCTTTCACCGGTTTCAGCGGTGCGCGGAGGAACCCGAATTTTCGGTCGTGTGGGATCACCTGGCAGACGAGGTGAGCCGGTGCAAGGATGATGTTGTAGTCGTCGCTGGAGACTTCAACACTGACCAACGCAGCCTCGTTCTCGGACGCCTTGCGGTTCCCATGGAGTCGGCCATAACCGAAGGTCAAGTGGATGATGTCCTGTTCGGAGGAGCGCGACTAGTGACTGTCGCCACGGTTCCCACGTCCTCTGATCACCCGCTGTGTGTAGCTGAACTGGATCTGACGAGGGAGCAGGTCGCTGCTGCTTGACACGCCTTCCGTCGGTATTTCTATGACGTGTCGTTCGATCAGATCATCACGTGCTGCTCGGGGTGGCCGACGAAGCTGAACTGGGCGTTGCGGGTGAGCTTGTAGTCCTGGGCCTTCCAGGTGTGGGCGGAGGCGTCGGCGCCGCGCATGTAGACGAAGTTGAAGCGGTCGGCCGAGTAGATGCGCACGCCGTCCTCCTTGCAGCGGCGCACCAGGCGGGTGTCCTCGCCTGCGTTGACCGGGTCGAACGCGTACGCGCGCAGCAGGTCGGCCTTGGCGAGGATGGTGGCGCCCTGCACCAGGTGGGCGTAGCGGTGCTCGAGGCCGGGCAGGCGGATCACCGTGGTGTCGGCGGCGGGGAAGTACGTGTAGTGGGCGCCCTTGCCGGTCATCTCGGCCTCGGAGTAGTCGAAGGCGCGCAGCAGGTCCGACAGGTAGTGCTCGCCGTAGAGGTTGTCGTCGTCCATCTTGGCGATGTAGTCGCCCTCCGCGCGGGCGATGCCGAGGTTCAGCACCTCGCCGAGCGTCAGCGCCGGATCGGCGGTCAGCACGGTGACCGCCGGGATGCCGGCGGCGAGGGCCTTGTCGCGCACGACGGCCGGGTCGATGTCCAGGCCGTGCAGCACGAGGACGAGTTCGAGGTCGCGGTGCCGCTGCCGGGCGACCTGGGCGATGGCGTGTTCGAGCTGGCCCGCCCGGTTGGTGGGCAGCACGATCGACACGCTCTTGGACCGCACGGTGACCGGGCGGCCGAGGTCGGTGAGGATCTGGTCCACCCGGTGCGTGAACAGGTGCTTGTCGAACACCTCGCGCATGGCGAGGTGCCCCTGCCTGGCCCGCAGCTCCGGGCTGTTGATGAGGTAGAGGGCCTGGTTGTAGGCCTCCTCCTGCGTGTGCGCGACCGGGATGAGCGGCCCGAAGGTCTCCTCGATGGCCCGCGACCAGCCCGAGAGCACGGTGGTGGAACAGGCCGACAGCTCGAACACCCGCCTGGCGCACATGGTGGGCGAGTCGATGACCGAGTTCACGTTGAGGAAGACCTTGTACATCTTGTACGCGGCCAGCATCTGCTCGTACGGCAGCTCGCCCACGATGTGCGGGCGGTACTCGGCGGGCCAGGCGTACTTGTCGCCCGCCTTGTCGTTGCGGGCGAAGATGTGCAGGCCGAGCTCCCGGGCGGGCGCGATGACCGTCTCCATCTGCTCGCGCCGCTCGGGGTGCTTGTCGCGGAAGTACATGCCCGCGAAAACCACGTCGTAGGTGCGGCCCTGCTTGGTCTGCACGGGGTTGTGCACCCGGGGCTGCGCCGCGAACTGCAGCACGCCGACGCGGTCGTGCCCGAGGATCTCGCGGTACTTCGGCACCATGTCGCCGTCGCACGTGTAGACGTGGTCGAACAGCTTGGCGGTGTCGATGAAGAAGTCGAAGTTGGGCGGGTCCTCCTTGTTCCAGAAGACCGTGGGGATGCCCTCCTCGCGGCACCAGGCCACGAGGTCGCGCAGTTCCTGCTTGGGGGCGTTGGTGCCGGTCATCTGGTAGCGCCAGCGGCCCTGGTTGCCGTGCCAGGCCGACTCGCAGAACAGCACGTCCGGTCGCGTGGCCGCGAAGATCTCCCGCCAGTCGGTGAGCCCGAACTCGATCTGCTCCCACTCGTAGCGGAACGCCAGCCGCGAGAAGTCGTCCAGGATGACCGCGACCTTCAGGTCCGGCCGGTTCACCGGGCCGGACGGCCACTGCAGGTGCGGGATCCGCACCTCGGGGGCGTGCGCGAGCGTGGCGTCGATGGTCAGGCTGCTTGCGGCGACGGTCGGCGGGGCCTTCGGGGCCTTGCCGGGCTTGATGGCCCGGGACAGGTCGCGCGGCAGGCGCACCAGCCCGGCCGGGCGGCGGGCGCCGGCGAGCACGGTGCTGAGGCGGTAGGGGCGCTGCGCCTTGGTGGCGGCGAGCTGCCACTGGGCGTAGTCGGCCCGGGCCTCGGCGGTGGCGAGGCGGCGCTCCAGCTCGCGGATGCGGTCCTCGTAGCGCTCGACGGCCTTGCGCTCCTCGGGGAGCCAGTTGGCCGCGCCGAGCCGCTGGAAGCGTGGTTCGTCCGGCTTGTTCTGGTCACTTGGGGCCATGGTGCGCCTTGCTCCCTCAGCGTCGGACTGCCTGTCGCGGGATGTCCGATCGTACGACTATCACCGGGTGAAAGTGGTGGTTTCCGGCTAAATGCCCAGATCGTAGCCCCGGGCGGGAGGTCAGGAGTCCTCGGGGGGCACACCCTGCGACGCGGGCGAGAGGTTGTCGCCCCGCAGCCACGCCTCGATGACGCGGGCGATGCGCGGCCCGGCCTTGCCGTCCCACAGCGGCGGCAGCTCCCCGGTCGGGGTGGCCGCGCCGTCGGCCAGCGCCTTGGACGCCTCGGCGGGCAGGGTGCGCGGGGTGACCAGGCGGTTGGTCCCGTGCGTGATGGTGATCGGGCGCTCGGTGTTGGGCCGCACGGTCAGGCACGGCACGCCGAGCATGGTGGTCTCCTCCTGCACGCCGCCGGAGTCGGTGACGACCAGCGCGGCGCCGCGCACCAGGGAGAGGAACTCGACGTACCCGAGCGGGTCGATGATGCTCAGGTTGCCGCCGGTCACCAGGCCCGCCTCGGCCAGGCGGGTGCGGCCCCGGGGGTGCAGCGGCACGACGACGGGCACCTGCTCGGCCACCGCCAGCACGCCGTCCACCAGCTCACGGGCCGACGCGGGGTCGTCCACGTTGGCCGGGCGGTGCAGGGTGGCGACGGCGTACCGCTCGGGCAGGCCGAGGCGCTCGCGCACCGGGGCCGGGTCCAGCTTGGGCAACGCGGAGAACAGGCTGTCGATCATGGGGTTGCCCACCAGGTGGACCTTGCCGGGCGCGACGCCCTCGGAGGCGAGGTGGGACAGGCCGTCCGGGCTGGTCACCAGCAGGATGTCGGCGAGCGCGTCGGTGACGACGCGGTTGACCTCCTCGGGCATCTCGCGGTCGAAGGACCGCAGGCCCGCCTCGACGTGGGCGGTCGGCACGTGCATCTTGGCGCAGACCAGGATCGCCGCGAGCGTGGAGTTGACGTCGCCGTACACCACCACGAGGTCCGGGCGGTGCTCGGAGACCACGTCCTCGAGGCCGGTGAGCAGGGCGGCCGTCTGGCGGGCGTGCGTGCCGGAGCCCACACCGAGGTTGGCGACGGGCTCGGGCAGGCCGAGGTCGGCGAAGAAGACGTCGGACATGAGGGCGTCGTAGTGCTGTCCGGTGTGCACGATGCCCTGACGGATCCCGAGCTCGCCGAGACCGCGCACGACAGGGGCCGCCTTGACGAAGTTCGGCCGGGCGCCGAGCACGTGCAGGACGAGGGGGTTTTCCCTCATTGACCTTGCCTTTCCCCCAGGAACCGACATGAGATGGGTAACTTAGCTCAAGCGGAGCCTATGGTACGGTCGCCGCGTGGTTTCCGAGGCCAGGCGGCCCGATCAGGTCACCCCGAAGTCGGCGCGCGCCGGCGTCGGAGGTTTCCTGAAGGGCTTCATCCAGCATCCGGTCATCGTCTCCAGGGTCTTCGTCACCAAGGTCAAGTCAGATCCGATGCGGGTGGCGCAGGCGGCCGCCGAGGCCATGCCGGCCCGGCTGCGGCCCGCCGTCGGCAAGGTGGCCTGGCCGGTGGCCCGCGTCGCGCGGGTGACGGCACGCAAGATCGCCCGCCGCATGGCGAACGGGCCGCTGGAGTCGGCCAAGAACGAGTTCGAGCGCGGGCACATGACCCGGGCCGTCGAGATCCTCCGGCCGCACTCGCGCTGGCCGTTCATCCGCCGCAGGATCGCCTATTACGAGGGCGAGAAGGCCGCGGTGAGCCCGGTGCCGATCCCGCCGAAGTCCAAGGTGATCGTGGGCGGGCGGATCGAGGGCCGGGTGCTGCACTGCGTCACCAACGCCCTGCCGTACACCCAGGCCGGGTACACCGTGCGCACCCACCGCATCGTGACCGCCCAGCGCGCCGCGGGGCTCGACCCGCACGTGGTGACGAGCTGGGGCTGGCCGATGCTGCAGGGGCACGCGGACGCCGAGCCGTACGACGAGATCGACGGCGTGCCCTACCACCGGCTGCTGCCGAGCGGCGAGGTGCCGTTCGAGAGCCGCGGCCGCATGGTGCGCGGGGCAGGCGAGGTCACCGAGCTGGTGCGCACGCTGCGCCCGCAGGTGCTGCACGCCGCCACCGACCACCGCAACGGCTCGGTCGCCCTCGCGGTGCGTGAGCGCACCGGCACCCCGGTGGTGTACGAGGTGCGCGGCTTCCTGGAGGAGACCTGGGCCTCCCGCGACCCCGCGCGGGTCGGCAGCGAGCGGCACCTGCTCCAGCGGGAGCGCGAGGCGCACATCATGCGCTCCGCCGACGCCGTGGTCACGCTGGCCGAGACGATGGCCACCGAGATCGCCGAGCGCGGGGTGCCCCGGGAGAAGATCTTCCTCGCGCCGAACGCCGTTGACGACACGCTGCTCACCGCCGACTACGACGGCGCCGCGTTCCGCGCCGCGTACGGCATCGCGCCGGGCGAGATCGTGGTCGGCTCGGTGTCCAGCATCGTCGGGTACGAGGGCTTCGCCACGCTGCTGTCCGCTGCCGCGCTGCTGCGCGACTCCGGCACGCCGGTGCGGGTGCTGATCGTCGGGGACGGCGCCGAGCGGCCCGCCCTGCTGGCCCAGGCCGAGAAGCTCGGCCTCGGCGACCTCGCGCTGCTGCCCGGCCGCGTGGGGCCCGAGGAGGCGCTCCAGGCTCAGGCCGCCCTCGACATCTTCGCCTGTCCCCGCGAGGACCTGCGCGTCTGCCGCCTGGTCACGCCGCTCAAACCGGTGGAGGCCATGGCGCTCGGCAAGCCCGTCGTGCTCAGCGACCTGCCGGCCCTCGCCGAGCTGGTCGGCTCGGACGGCGCGGGCCTGCTGGTGCCGCCGGGGGACCCGGCGGCGCTGGCCAAGGCTCTCGCCGGGCTGCGCGACGACCCGGCGCGCCGGGCCGAGATGGGCGAGGCCGGGCGGGCGGTGGTCGCCGCCAAGCGGACCTGGAGCCGGATCGCCGAGGGATATCGTGCGATCTACCAGTCCTTGCACCGGTGATTGTCGTAGCATGACCGGTTGGAACTTGTCGTGTCGTAACCCGTTCAATCGCATTAGACGTGAGCTGTGCGGACTTGAGATAGCCTTTGCCACCATGCAGTGTTCTTTCGGACTTCCTCAGGTCGCGGCGTGAGCGGATACGATCTCGCGGTCATCGGCCTCGGATACGTGGGCATGCCCCTGGCGAAAGAAGCCACGGGGGCGGGCCTTCGTGTCGTCGGTGTCGACGTCGACCCGCGCAAGGTCGATGCCCTGAACTCCGGCCGGTCCTACATCGACGATCTGAGCGACGCCGACCTGGACTCCATGCTGGGCAACGACTTCACGGCCACTCTCGACCAGTCCGTGCTCGCCTCCAGCTCCACCATCGTGATCTGCGTGCCGACGCCGCTCGATGAGGACCACCGCCCCGACCTGTCCGCCGTCCGCGGCGCCGTCGCGTCGGTGGGGCGCCACCTCCAGCGGGGCGCCCTGGTCGTGCTGGAGTCCACGACGTACCCCGGCACCACCGACGAGGTCGTGCGGCCGATCCTGGAGGAAGCCTCCGGGCTGACCGCGGGGGCCGACTTCCATCTCGCGTTCTCGCCCGAGCGCATCGACCCGGGCAACGCCAAGTACGGCCTGCGCAACACGCCGAAGGTCGTCGGCGGTTACACCGAGACCTGCCGCGACCGCGCCGCCGCGTTCTACGCCCGCTTCATCGAGCAGGTCGTGACGGTCAGCGGCACCCGCGAGGCCGAGATGGCCAAGCTCCTGGAGAACACCTACCGCCACGTCAACATCGCCCTCGTCAACGAGATGGCGATCTTCTGCGACGAGCTCGGCGTGAACCTCTGGGAGTCCATCGAGGCGGCCTCCACCAAGCCCTTCGGGTTCCAGAAGTTCCTGCCGGGCCCCGGCGTCGGCGGCCACTGCATCCCGGTCGACCCGTCCTACCTCTCCTACTCGGTGCGCAAGCTCGGCTACCCGTTCCGGTTCGTCGAGCTCGCCCAGGAGATCAACGAGCGCATGCCGGCCTACGTCGTGGCCCGGGTGCAGCGCCTGCTCAACCGGGCGCGCAAGCCGGTCAACGGGTCGCGGGTGCTGCTCATGGGCGTCACCTACAAGCCCGACATCGCCGACGAGCGCGAGACGCCGGCCGTGCCCATCGCACGGGCCCTCCTCGAGTTCGGCGCCGAACTGTCGTTCGCCGACCCGTACGTCAAGGACTGGAGGGTCGACGGGGCCGAGATCCCCCGTGAGGACGACCTGCGGCGGGCGGTGGAGCTGGCCGACGTGACCGTGCTCCTCCAGCAGCACTCGGCGTTCGACCTGGAGATGGTCGAGAAGCACGCGATACTCCTGCTCGACACCCGTGGCGTCCTCTCCGAGGGCGAACGCGTCGAGCGGCTCTGAAGGCGGGGTCGCTGCGTGCACGTGCTCGTCATGACGGTGGTCCACCACCCCGAGGACGCCCGGATCCTGCACCGGCAGATCCGCGCGCTCGTGGACGCCGGTCATGCCGTGACGTACGCGGCGCCGTTCACCGCGCGCGGCGTGGTGCCGCGCCCGTGGGTGACCGGGGTGGACCTGCCGCGGGCCGCCGAGCGTAAGCGGATCACGGCGGTCCGTGCGGCGCGGCGGCTGTTCAAGAGCCTGCGCGGCCAGGTGGATCTCGTGATCGTGCACGACCCCGAGCTGCTGCTCGCGGTGGCCGGGGTGCGGCGGCGCCCCCCGGTGGTGTGGGACGTGCACGAGGACACCCCGGCCACGTTGTCGCTCAAGCCGTGGCTGCCGTCGTTCCTGCGCCCGCCGACGCGGTTCCTCGCGCGGATGCTCGAAGGCACCGCCGAGCGTCACCTGCACCTGCTGCTCGCCGAGACCGCGTACGCCGGGCGGTTCCGCCAGGCGCACCTGGTGGTGCCCAACGAGACCTGGGTGCCCGACCACGTCAGCGAGCCGTCCGACGACCGCGTGGTGTACCTCGGGTGGCTCTCGGAGGCCCGCGGAGTGCGCGAGGCCGTCGAGGTGAGCAGGCTGCTGCAGCCGCACCGCGTGGCCGTCGAGCTCATCGGGTACGCCGACCCGCAGAGCAGGCCCATGCTCAACCAGGCGGTCGCCGAGGGCGTGCTGGAGTGGCGGGACTTCATGCCCAACGACGAGGCGCTCAAGCGGCTGGACGGCGCCCTCGCGGGGTTGTCGCTGCTGCACGACGAGCCGAACTACCGGCACTCCATGCCCACCAAGATCGTGGAGTACATGGCGCACGGCATCCCGGTCATCACCACGCCGTCGCCGCGGGCCGTCGAGCTGGTGGAGCGCTACCAGAGCGGCGTCGTGGTGCCCTGGAAGGACCCGCAGGCCGTGGTGAGCGCCGTGCTGCGGCTGCGCGACGACCCGCGTGCGCGGCGCGCCGCCGGGGCGCGCGGGTACGCGGCGGCCCGGGCCAACCACCACTGGCCGAACTCCGCCCGCAGGTTCGTGGCCCAGTTAGAGGCGTGGGCGGGAGAACGACGCTGACCTTCGCCCGCTGATCATGATTTATCCGGACATCAATACCTGCGTGAGGCCTGCGATCCCCCGTTCCCCCGAACCGCCGATCATGCTTTATCCGGACCACAACCCAAGAACGGTAGTCTCCTGAAGGTGCGCGGGCTCACTCTGTTGTTCGGAGCGGCTCTGCTGGCCGCCGTCGCGGCGATCGTGATCGTCCTCCCCGATTCCCCAGGGTCGCCCTCGGCGACCACACCGCCCGCCCGGCCCGCCGCGCAGGGCACCCCCACCGGCCCCACACCCACCGCCCCCGCGTTCAGCGACCCGTGCGGCACCTTCGACACCACCACGCCGACGCCGTACGCCGTCACCGGGTACTGGCTGGTGCCGACCACCGACCACTGCACGTGGCGCAGCCAGCTCCAGGCCATCCACCGCGTCGGCGGCGACACCGTGGTGCGCCTCGGCTTCGGGTTGCAGGCCCGCCCGGTGGACGACGACGGCCGCGTTCTCGACATGACCGGCGAGGAGCCCGACCCGCGGTACGAGAAGTGCCGGGAGAACGGCATGACCTGCGTGCAGGCCGCCGAGTCCGCGCTCAAGGCCGCCAACCCCGGCAACCGCATCACCTGGACGTACGTCTACCGCACCGACGAGGCGTTCGGCCCCGGGGTGTTCCGCTGCCCGCAGATGGAGCACACCGTCACCGTCGGCGAGGACGTCTTCTACCGCATCCTCGCCCCCGACGACGGCACCGACGACCCGACCTGCGACTTCACGTCCAAGGGCAAGGGCTACCACCTGATCCTCGTGGACGGTGCCCGCGAGGACTCCCTCAGCGAGATCCTCGGGCTCGCCGACCGCTTCGCGATGAAGGTCTTCCCCGCGCTGCCCGTGGCCCCGCGCGACCGCGTGGAGCCCACCAAGGCCGACCCCCGGCACATCGGCACCCTCACCACGCTCACCCGGCGGGTGCTGCAGGACTACGGCGACCGCTTCAAGGACCGCGCGTCCTTGGGCGGGGTGTACCAGCCGTTCGAGCTGCAGATCCGCGACTGGCCCGACCCGTCGGTGGTGGCGACCCTGCGGGTGTACGCCGAGCAGCACGACATCGTGCAGCAGGAGCTGCCCGGCAAGCCGATCATGGTCAGCCCCTACCTGGACGCGCGCAGGAAGAAGGAGTTCACCTCCACCCCCGAGCAGGTGAGGAAGGGCTTCATGGCCCTGGCCCGCACCGGCGTCGGCATCGTGGCCCCCCAGGACAGCCGCGGCACCGGCAAGGTCGGCCTGTTCTGGCCCAACCTCAACAGCCTGCCCGTGGACGAGCGCCTGAGGCCCGTCGTGGGCGACACCACGTACCGTGACGCGTACTACGGCTCCACCCGCGACTACTACCGCGCCATGGCCGAGGCGCTGGCCGAGCTGCGCGCCGAAGGCGAGGACCTGCAGCTCTGGGCCAACGTCGAGGCCTTCGAGCCCGAGGGCGACGGCGCCTGCGAGCCCGGCGGCAAGCGCGGCGCCACCACCAAGGAACGCCTGGACGAGGCCGTGGCCTTCGTCGGCCCCTACGTCTCCAAGATCATCAGCTACAAGTGGAGCAGCTTCTTCACCTGCGGCACTCCCACCCTGGCCGACCAGGTCGCCGCCGACTGGGACCGCCCCATCCCCATCCAGGCCCTGGCGGCCGGCCGCGGCATCCAGCAGGGCGTGGAGGTGCGCGGCTACAACCTCGCCGACGGCGTCGTCAGCCTGACCTGGCACGGCAACGACACCCCCCGCACCGTCGACTCCGCCACCGTGGGCTGGACCGACCGCACCCCCATCGCCGGCCTCCCGCCCGCCGTCCAGAAGGTCTGGGTCCCCGTCGACTGGTCCACCGTCCCCCAGGACGCCTGGATCAAGATCGAGGTGACCTCCAAGGACGGCCGCAAGAGCAACGCCCCCGTCTACCTGCACCGCGCGTCGTGAGCCCGGGCTAGCCGGCCAGGCGGAGCATCGGGGGGTGGAGGAGCTCGGCGGGGCCGCGGCGGTAGAGCATGGCGGGGCGGCCGCCGTCGCGGGTGGTGGTGTGGCCGGTGGGCACGAGGAAGCCGTCGGCCTTGGTGACCTTGCGGTGGAAGTTGCGGGGGTCCAGGGCGCGGCCCCAGACGATCTCGTAGACGCGGCGGAGGTCGGCCACGGTGAACTCCGCCGGGCAGAACGCGGCGCCGAGGGAGGTGTACTCCAGTTTGGCGCCCGCGCGCTCGATGCCGTCGAGCATGATGCGGCGGTGGTCGAACGCCATGGCGGTCAGGGAGGACACCGCCTGCCAGCTCATGTGCGCCTCGCTCGGGGCGGGCAGGTCGGGCGCGAGGCCCAGGTAGGCGACGCTCAGCACCCGCTGGCGGGGGTCGCGGTCGGGGTAGCCGTAGGTGCGGAGCTGCTCCAGGTGCACCGGGGCGCCGGGCAGGCCGGCACGCTCGGCGAGCACCCGGGCGGCCGCGGCCGGGAGGTCCTCCTCCAACTGGATGAAGCCCCCGGACAACGCCCAGCGCCCCTCGTAGGGCGGGCGGTCACGTTTCCAGACGAGCGCGCAGAGCTGCTGACTGCGCACAGTGAGGACGACGAGATCCACGCTGACGGGAATGCGCGGAACCATGGCAGGCACGTTACACCGCGCGACCCTCCACCATGTGAACACCCGCCAGACAGCGCCGCCCGGGCCGGCCCGCGGCTTACCGGGTGCGCGCGGGCGCGGTCGGCATAAGGTTGGGGCATGCCGCGATTTCGAGGGATTCTGGATGAGCTGCCGGTGTACCGGCCGGGGAAGACCGTGGTCGCTCCTGACGGGCGGTCGTTCAAGTTGTCGTCGAACGAGTGCCCCTATGACCCTCTGCCCGCTGTCGTCGACGCGGTGGCCGCGGCGGCGCGGGAGATGCACCGGTATCCGGATCCGGCGTGCGTGCGGCTCACCGAGGCGCTGGCCGAGCGGTACGGGGTGCCGTACGAGCACGTGGCACTCGGGGCGGGGTCGGTCACGGTGGCGCAGCAACTGCTGGAGACCGTGGGCGAGCCCGGGGCCGAGGTCGTGTACGCGTGGCGGTCGTTCGAGGCGTACCCGATCCTCTCCGGCCTGGCGGGGGTGACGTCGGTCCGGGTGCCGCTCGTCGACGAGACGCACGACCTCGAGGCGATGGCGGAGGCGATCACGCCGCGCACCCGGCTGGTGTTCGTGTGCAACCCCAACAACCCGACGGGCACGGTGAACCACGCCGACGAGCTGGTGGCGTTCCTCGACCGGGTGCCGCAGGACGTGCTGGTCGTGCTGGACGAGGCCTACCACGAGTACGTCAGGGACGCCGACGTGCCCGACGGAGTGCGGCTGTACGCGGACCGGCCGAACGTCGCGGTGCTGCGCACCTTCTCCAAGGCGTACGGGCTGGCGGGGCTGCGGGTCGGGTACCTGATCGGGCACGCGCCGGTGGCCGAGGCGGTGCGCAAGACCATGGTGCCGTTCGCGGTGAACGCCCTGGCGCAGGCGGCGGCGGTCGCGTCGCTCGCCGCCGAGGAGGAACTGCTCGACCGCGTGGAGGCCGTGGTCAAGGAGCGCACCCGGGTGCGGGACGGCCTGCTGGCCCAGGGGTGGGCGGTGCCGCCCAGCGAGGCCAACTTCGTGTGGCTGCGCCTCGGGGAGCGCACCATGGCGTTCGCCGAGCGTTGCGCCGCGTACGGCATCGCGGTCCGGCCGTTCGCCGGTGAGGGCGCCCGGGTGTCCATCGGCTCGCCGGAGGCCAACGACGTGCTGCTGGCCGCCGCGGAGGACTTCAGGACCGGCTGAGCTCCGCCTCGCCGGGTTCGGCGGCCGGTGCGTGTCCGTCCGGCCGTCTGCGGCGTTCCGTGGACACCACGAGGGCGACCCCGATGACGATCACCAGGCCGCCGGCGAGCATCTGCGGGGTGACGGTCTCGTGCAGGATCACGAGGCCGAGCAGCACCGCGACCACCGGGTTGACGTAGGCGTACGTGGACACCAGCGAGATGGGCGCGTTGCCGAGCAGCCAGGTGTAGGACGTGAAGCCCACCAGCGAGCCGAGGAACACGAGGTAGGCCAGGGCGAGCCAGGACGCGGTGGTCACCTCGGTGACGTGCAGCCGTTCGCCGATGACGGGTCCTGCCAGGAGCATCCCGACGCCGCCGACGGTCATCTCCACGGTGTTGGCGGCGAACTGGTCCTTCGGCATGGGCAGGCGGCCCGCGAGGAACGAGCCGACGGACCAGGACAGGGACCCGGCCAGCACGATGACGATCCCGGTGGTGCCGCCCGGGCCGCCGCCGTCCAGGGACAGGCCCGCGACGCCGCAGAAGCCGACGAGCACGCCGGCGAGGGTGAGCAGGTGCGGCCGGTCGCGGGCGAGCACGCGGAACACGACCAGCCACAGCGGCACCGACGCGACGAGCAGCGCGGCGAGGCCGGAGCTGATGTGCTTCTCGGCCAGGGCCACCATGCCGTTGCCTGTGGCGAGGAGCAGCACTCCGACCAGCCCCGCGCTGAGGAACTCCTTGCGGGTCATCCGGAAGGCCCGGCGGCCCCTGACCACGGCGAGCACCGCCCCGAGCACGAGGGCGGCCGCGGTGAACCGCAGGCCCCCGCTGATGAGCGGCGGGATGCTCTCGATCGCGACCATGATGCCGAGGTACGTGGAGCCCCAGACCACGTACACGGCTGCCAGCGCGGCCCAGACCTTGATGTCATGAGTGTTCTGCCCCATGACTAATGACACTATCGGGGCGCGTTTAAGAGACCTGTGGTGATTTCACCCCTTGAGACGGGTCTGTCCCGACCGGTGGAAACGGACATTATCCGCAGCTATCGAAGCCCTGCTTGTAGCACAGTTTTTTCCACATCGTGTGGATAACCAGTCGGTCAGGGGTGCCCGTACATCACATTTCCGCATCTGAACCGGCCCTCGGGCGGCCCCCCACAGGCCGCCGGTTATCCACAGGCTGTGGACGGACCGGGCTCCGGGTCGGACCGGGCGGACCGCCGGAGCGGCCGCGCCCGGTCCCGGAGTCAGCGCGGGCCGAGCTTCTCCACGATCAGCCGGTAGAGCTGGCGTGGGCGGCCCGGTTGCGGGGTTCGATTCGGCGGAAGCGGCCACGCGAGTCCCTCGTCAACCAGCGTGCGCAGCAGCCGCCGAGCCGTGCGCGGAGTGACCCCGAGCATGCGCCCGGCACTCTCCGCGTCCACGATCGTGTCCCCACCTTCCAGCTTCGCCGCCAGCCGCGCGAGCACCTCGACACCCTTCGGCCTGCCCTGTCCCGGGGCCTGCGGAGGCATCCGGGGCGCCGGCACCAGAGTGCGGCCCTCCCGGTCCACGGCGAAGCCCTGAGGCTGCTTGCCCGCCTGCGTCCGCGCGAGCGCGGCACGGGCGTGCGTCTCGGCGTCGTGCGTGGTACGGCCCATGCCGACCCCCACCTCGACCGCCAGGCCCAGGTCGTCGCGGATGCGCGCCGCGAACGGCAGCACCCGGAAACCGTCGGTCGCCGCGGACATGGAGCCCCGCGTCGCCGTCACCAGGTAGCTGTGATCATCGATCGCCCATACGGCGGCGTTCATCCGATTGGCTTCTTGAACCAGCAGGCGGTGCAACGACAACCGCAGCTCGTCACGCCAATACCTCGGAGCCGCCCGCCGTACGGGCTCACGTAACGTCGGCACCTCGATCAGCACCACCGTGAGCTGCGACTCCTCCAACCTGTGGTGCGCGCCGAGCAGCGCGGCCGTGTGCAGCGCCGTGCGCACGGCTGCCGATGTCGGACGGATCCGCACGGTCGGCACACCCGCCGCGGTCAGCCGGTCGGCCACCGCGGGCAGGCACGTGAGGGCGCCGGTCGTCGCCCCCTGCCTGATCAATCTCTCGTGGTACCCGGCCACCGTGCCGGTGGCCCCGGACTCCTCCCTTGTCTGCACTCCGGTGGCCGGCAGGCCGAGGTCGGCATAAGCCTCCTCCACCTCCGGCCTGGTCAGCACGTCAATGCTCACCCGCCGCGGGTCGATGCGCTCATCCAGCGCGGCCCGTGCCAGCGCCGCCGTCAGCGCGGGCCCGCCGAGCTGGACGTACGTCGCCGGGATCGTGAGCACCCCTGAGCGTCGTGCAAGCTCATAGGGAACCGGGCTGGCGAACAGGCACGCGTCCACCCCCGGGCCGAGGCGTACGACCTTGTCGGCCGCCTCCTGCTCATCACGATACGCAGCGGCCACCAACCGGCACGGGACCGGAGCCGCCGCGTGACCCATGAGCATCACTCGTTCGACGAGGTCGTGTGGTCCCACCACCCCGATCGTGAGGTCCGGGGCCGACGTGCCCACCCGCGACCCTCGCGAACTGTCTTCGGTCCGCTCGACCAATGTTCGTCCCATCCCGCCATACCTCTGTTCGAGGCCGCCACACCGCGCGGGCCGGGGGGTCGTGCGTGCTCCCGCCCGGGCCTCGTCCGGCCTGGCCGCCTCTCCAATCAACTGGCCGATTCGCCCTCGCCGGAGACCGCCGCGCGGCCACCGGAAAGGCGAACGACGGCGCTCCCGGCTCGGGTTCGTCGCCCATCCGGTCTAGTCCTCTTTGGAACGATCGCTCGCCAAGGCACTAATGTCACGCCCGGATTTGCCGGAATACCATCCGGCCATGCCGACAAGGTATGGCCGGATCGGTCATATGAACAGGTCAGAGGCGGTTTACGGGCTGAGTCACGTCGTAGGGGAAATCTCTCTTACCACATCCGCACCCAGGGCCTTCATGCGCGCCGCGAGGTCATGGTGGCCCCGGTCGATGAGATAACCGGGGGCGATGACGGTCTCGCCCTCGGCCGCGAGGCCCGCGAGCACGAGCGCGATTCCGGATCGCAGATCGTGCGCCGTTACCTCCGTTCCGGTCAGCGGAGTGGGGCCGTGCACGACCGCGCGGCTGCCTTCCACCTGGATCCGGGCGCCCATTTTGTTGAGCTCCCCGGCGAGCGCGAAACGGCCGTCGAAGATGCGTTCGTGGATATAGCTCGCGCCGTCCGCGAGGCACCCCACCGTCATGATCGGCGACTGCAGGTCGGTGGCGAAGCCGGGGTAGGTGTCGGTGATGACGTTGATCGGGCGCAGCGGCCGGAGGCGGCGCACGGTGAGCACGGCGCCGTCGGTGGAGAACTCCACGCCCATCTGCTCCAGCTTCCACCGGACCACCCCGAGGTGCTCCAGTGACGTGCCGACCAGGTTGACCTCACCGCCGGTGATGGCCGCCGCCATGGCGAACACGCCGGCGTCCAGCCGGTCGGGCATCACCCGGTGCTCCACCGCGGTGAGCTCGTCCACACCCTCCACCGTGATGAAGCCGGTGCCGCCGCCGCTGATCTTGGCGCCCATGCGGGTGAGCATGCCGATGACGTCCAGGACCTCGGGCTCGAGCGCGGCGTTCTCGATGACGGTGGTGCCCTTGGCCAGGGCCGCCGCCATGATGAGGTTCTCGGTGCCGGTGTGCGAGGGGGTGTCCAGGTAGAGCTGGGCGCCGGTCAGGCCCGCGGCCTTGACGTGGATGACGCTCTCGCCCTCGTCGACGATCGCGCCGAGGCGCTTGTAGCCGAGGTAGTGGAAGTCGAGGTTGCGGCTGCCGAGGTTGCAGCCGCCGATGCCCTCGATGACCGCCTCGCCGAGACGGTGGAGCAGCGCGGGGACGAACAGCACCGACCCGCGGAAACGGCGGGCGATCTCGGCGGGCAGCACCGGGCTTGTCAGCTTGGACGCGTCGATCACCAGCGTGCGCTCGGCCTCGTGCAACTGCACCTTGGCTCCCACCGCCTCGGCCAGCTCGACGGCCCGCCGCACGTCTTCGATGATCGGGACGTTGCGCAGGACCGTGCGTCCGTCGGTGGCGAGCAGCGCCGCCCCGATCATCGGGAGCACGGCGTTCTTGGCTCCCTGGATGAAGGCGGTTCCGCGCAGGGCGTTGCCACCGCGCACGCGGTAACGAACCATGTGATGGGGCTCCTCGAAATCGGAGGCGGCGCGGCCACGCGGGACCCGCCGGCGAGCGGACGGCGGCCGAGTTATCCGCCCACAGTAGTGCTTTCCAGATGAGGCTCTGGCCACTTTGACCGCACTGTTCACACGGTCCAGAACCGTTGCAGGGCCGCCCGCCCGGCCGTACCGCTCATCGGGGCGCTTCGCTCGCGGGAACGTTCGGAGACGCGGCCTGCAGCAGCGAGTTGGCCCGCTGGTCGACGAACCGCGTCACGACCTGCTGGGCGTACCCGAACACCATGGCCCACACGAGGATCGCGGTCTGCGAGCTCAGCCCCGTGAACCCCGGCACGAACCCCGAGTTCAGGATGAGCAGGCCGAGGATCGCGGTGGCCACGCCCGCCGGGGCCTTCAGCAGGTTCTGCGCGACCGCCAGGGAGTACCGGGTGGCCAGCTCCGACCGGGTGGACAGGGAGGCCGCGGTCGCCAGCGCGGCGCCGAGCATGCCGAGCAGCGCCACCAGGGGGACGTCGCCGTGGCTCGGCATGCCGGTGCCGGTCGGGCAGACCTGCTGCATCGCGGGGCTCGCCCCGAGCGTGGCGAGCAGCGTGCCGTTCCCGCACATCGGGATCCACGAGGGGAAGGCGGCCCCCAGCGCCACCAGCCCGCCCACGATCAGCGTGAGGATGAGCACCCCGCCGAGCAGCATGTTGCGGAAACTCCGCACCCGCCCGCTCTCCACGGCGGCCGCCTGATAGGCCGCACGTAACACCGACTGCAACAACGGCCGGTCCCGCTCCCCGACGTCCCCCGCCGCCACCCGCGCCGCCAGCCGTTGCACCCGCACGTCGTCCGCCGGGAGATAAGCCCTCCCGGTCGCCAGCACCTCCGGCGCCCGCCCCTCCAGCTCCTCCACCGGCAAGATCCCGTACAACAGCACCGTCGCGCTGTGGGTGTTGGACCAGGCCCCCTCGACGGCCTGCCCCGTCAACCACCGCCGCCACCCCGGCCGCCCGTTCGCGTACCCCACCGCCGCGTCCACATGCCCCCCCAGCGCCCCCCGCACCCCAGCGACCCCCGGCTCGCCACCCCGTAACGTCCCCACCCGCTCCGCCTCCGCCCGGAGCTCCGCCCCCCGCGCCCAGATGTAGACCCGCCACACCCCGGCCCACCGGGACATCCCCTTCACACTGACGTCCCCGCCGCCCGGAACGGCGTCCACGCCCGCCCCGGCACCCACCGTCGGTTCGGCTGTCATCCCACTCCTCCAGGGTTCGCCTACGCCCCGGCATATCGCGCCCGCCCCACCCGGCGCTACCACGTACGGCGTTTCGGTTCCCCGGCGCACGCCGGCGGGGCGGGGCTCAGTGGCGGGCGGCGCGGGCGGCGATGTCGGTGCGGTGGTGGGAGCCTCTGAGGTGGACACCGCTCAGGGCGTTGTAGGCGGCGGTGCGGGCCTCGTCCAGGGTGGTGCCGGTGCCGACGATGTCGAGGACGCGGCCGCCGGCGCTGACCACGTCGCCGCTGGAGGTCGACCTGGTGCCGGCGTGGAGGATGTAGGCGTCCTTCAGGGGGAGGTCCAGGCCCTCGATGACGTCGCCGGTCACGGGGGAGGCGGGGTAGTTCTCGGCGGCGAGCACGACGGTGACGGCGGCGCCTTCCCGGTGACGCAGCGGAGGGTGGGCCGCCAGGGTGCCGGTGGCGCAGGCGTTCAGGAGGGTCGCGAGCGGGGTCTCCAGCCGGTCGAGGACGACCTGGGTCTCGGGGTCGCCGAACCGGGCGTTGAACTCGATGACCTTGGGGCCGTCCTCGGTGAGCGCCAGGCCGGCGTAGAGGACGCCGGTGTAGGGCGTGCCGCGGCGGGCCAGCTCCTGGACGGTGGGGAGGACGATCTCGCTCATGACCTGGCCGGTCAGGCCCTCGGGAGCCCACGGGAGGGGCGTGTAGGCGCCCATGCCGCCGGTGTTGGGGCCCTGGTCGCCGTCCAGGGCGCGCTTGAAGTCCTGCGCGGCCTGCAGGGGGACGGCGGTGGTGCCGTCGCAGAGGGCGAACAGGGAGACCTCGGGGCCGTCGAGGTACTCCTCGATCACCACACGCTCGCAGGCGGCGGCGTGGGCGAGGGCCTCGTCCAGGTCGGAGGTGACGACGACGCCCTTGCCGGCCGCCAGCCCGTCGTCCTTCACGACGTACGGCGCGCCGAACTCCTCCAGCGCCGCACGGGCCTCCTCGGGGGTGGCGCACACCCGGGACCCGGCGGTCGGCACCCCGGCCGCCGTCATGATCTCCTTGGCGAACGCCTTGGACCCCTCGATCCGCGCCGCCTCGGCGGACGGCCCGAAACACGCGACCCCCGCCGCCCGCACCGCGTCCGCCACTCCGGCCACCAGCGGCGCCTCCGGCCCGACCACCACCAGATCGGCCCCGAGCCGCCCGGTGAGCGCCACCACCTGCCCGGGATCGGTCGCCACCACCGGGTGAACGGCGGCGACCGACGCGATGCCGGCGTTACCGGGGGCGCAGTGAAGCTCGGACACCTCGGGATCCGACGCGAGGGCACGGCACAGAGCGTGCTCCCGCCCACCGGATCCAATCACAAGTACGCGCACGCACGGAGTCTACGGCCCGCCCGTCCCCACGCCGCCCGACCTGTGGACGACCCGCACACCCCCGGGCGACCTGCGGAAGCGCCACTCGTGTCCCGCAGGCCGCCCGGGGGCCTGTGGAGGAGGAGGTGCCCCGGCCGGGGCCACTTCTGCTGTCCGAGGGCCGTGGAGGGTTACTCCGGCTGGTCGGCGCCGGTGTACATCGCGAGGACACGGGCGGCGGCGGCGCGGGCCTCGGCCTCGTCGGTGCCGGCGGCGATGCTGGCGTCGGCCCAGCGGTCGCTGCTGAGGGCCATGAACCGCTTGCCGTCGTCGGACGCCGCCCATTCCTCGGCGCTCTTGCCGGGCGGTATCGAGGCGCCGGTGCCGAGGTGGCCGGCCAGGCCGAGTATGCCCATGTCCCAGCCGATGCCGACCGCGCCGGGGCCGAACTGGGTCCACATGCCGTCGTCGACGCTGGCGATGTGCTCCAGGCGGAACGTCGTGCCGCCGGCCGGGGCAGAGGTCAGCGTGACCTCGATCCAGCTCACCTGACCGCCGAACTCCCAGGTCGCGGCGAAGCTCGACGGCGGGTCGCAGCGCTCGATCGTGCCGCCGGCGTTGCCCTCGAACTGGTAGCTGCCGCCGACCTTCAGCTCGCCGGTGACGGGCAGGAACCAGCGCGGGATGCGCTCGATGTTGGTGAGCGCGTCCCACACGTCCTCGATGGGCGCGTCGTAGGTCTGGGTCGCCGTCAGCACCCGTGCCTCCCCGGCCTCCAGCACACGGCTGCCGATGGTGCGCTGGACGGCGCTGATCTGCTCGGACGTATCGATCATGGGGTACTCCCTGAGTTTTCGTCGTGGTCTTCCGTGCCGTTCCCGGCTTCGGATTCGCTCAGCCGCCGCTCCCGCCTGCCCCGCGCGATCTCGGTGCCGAGGGCCATCAGCGGCGGTGTCCAGAAGCGGCGGAAGTTGTCCAGCCACACGTCCACCTCGCGCAGGGCCTCGGTGTTCACCGTGTACAGGCGGCGGGTGCCTGCGGCGCGGACGTTCGCGAAGCCCGCGTCACGCAGCACCCGCAGGTGCTGGGACACGGCCGGCTGTGAGATGCCGAACTCGTGCCGGATGACCTCGGACACCGCCCCTGAGGCCATCTCGCCGCCGGCCAGCAGCTCAAGGATCCTGCGGCGCACCGGGTCGCCGAGGATATCGAACGCGTGCACGAGTCCATGAATATCACAGGTCACTTATATAAGCCAAGCCTGAAATAGATCGCATCGCAGGCGTCCCATGATCGGGGGGCGTAAGAGCGAGGTAAGCTAGGCCAGGAGTCGTGCCCATGGTAGGTTGGGGCGGCTTTGGTCTGTCTTCGGCTGATTGGAGGTGGAATCGGGATGACATCTGGTGATCCCAGCAGTACGTGCTCGCGCACGTACGTCGTGCGCAAACCCGACCACTCCAATTCGGTGCCCGGCTGAGCTCCACGCGTCCTTTTCCTGTGACGTCGGCCGCGTCTTCGTGCGCGGCTCCCGCTGTGCCGGGCGGGAAGGGACCATCATGCGCTCGTCCACGCTTTTCCAGCGGATCAACCGTCACCCCCGCACCACGCACGTACGGATCGGCGCGGCCGTCGCGCCCGCTTTGCGGCGTCCGGTGACGGACGCCAGGTGTGTGCCGCCGCGTGACTCGCTGGTGGAGTTCGGCGCTTACATCGGTGGCAAGCGGGTCGACGTGCCGGGCATCCCGGAGGCCGTGAGCCTGGTCAGGGAGCACAACAACGCCGCGGGGGCCGCCGAGGCGTACGTCTGGGTCGGGCTGCACGAGCCGGAGGCGCCCGAGGTCGAGTGGCTGGCCGAGGTCTTCGGCCTGCACCCCCTGGCGGTCGAGGACGCCGTCAAGGCCCATCAGCGGCCCAAGGTCGAGCGGTACGGCGACTCGCTGTTCGTGGTGCTGAAGACCGTGGCCTTCCTGGAGCACGACGAGCTGACCGCGTCCAGCGAGATCATCGGCGTCGGCGAGATCATGGTGTTCGTTGGCCCCGACTTCGTGGTGACCGTGCGCCACGGGCGGCACTGCTCCCTGGCCGAGGTGCGCAGCCGGCTGGAGGCCAAGCCCAAGCTGCTGTCCCGCGGGCCCTCGGGCGTGCTGCACGCCATCGCCGACCACGTGGTGGACCGCTACCTGAACGTCGCGGACATGATGCAGGCCGAGCTGGAGGAGGTCGAGGCGGCGGTCTTCGCGGACGTCAGCTCCCGGGACATCGGCCGCATCTACCAGCTCAAGCGCGAGATGATCGAGATGAAGCGCGCGGTCACGCCGCTGCGGACGCCGCTCGGCGCCCTGCCGCAGCGCCGCATGATCCCCTCCGACATGCGCGACTACTTCCGCGACGTCGGCGACCACCTGGCGCGGGTGTGCGAGCAGGTGGAGTCGTCCAACGAACTGTGCAACTCGATCCTGCAGGCCGCGCTGGCCAGGTCGAACGCCCTGGCCAACGAGGACATGCGCAAGATCTCGGCGTGGGTCGCCATCATCTCGGTGCCGACCATGATCGCGGGCATCTACGGCATGAACTTCACCCACATGCCGGAGTTGTCGGCCCTGTGGGGATATCCCGTGGTGATCGGCACCATGCTGGTCATCTGCTCGCTGCTGTACCGGGGGTTCCGGCGCAACAGCTGGTTGTGAGTCTGGTTGCGCGTCACACCGGCCAGGTCTCGCGGCGCCAGGCGGCGTCCCAGAACATCCACTCGTACCGCGACGTGGTGACGAAGTGCTCCAGCGCCCTGGCGCGCTGCGCGTCCGTGGCCTCGGCGCCCACGTGGTCGGTGAGGGCGACCACGCGGCGCACCACGGCCTGGAAGGTCTCGTCCCCGTAGGCGGCGATCCAGCGGCGGTACAGCGGGTCGGGGGACGAGCGCTCAAGCAGCGCCTCGCCGACGCGGGCGTAGATCCAGTAGCAGGGCAGGACGGCGGCGAGCCCGTCAAGGAACGAGCCGCCGTACACCGTGGCGAGCAGGTAGCTGGTGTACGCCCGCGTGGTCGGCGCCACCGGCGCGTCGTGCTCCGTGGCGCCGCCGAGGTCGGCCATGAACGCCCCGTGCATCTCCTGCTCGGCCGCCACCGCCCCCACCGCGTCCCCGGCGAACGCCCGGATGTCGTCCTCGTCGGGCGCCTTGGCCGCGCACACCGACAGCGCGCGGGCGTAGTCCCGCAGGTAGTGCGAGTCCTGCACGACGAAGTG
Source organism: Sphaerisporangium sp. B11E5 (assembly GCF_039871875.1). NCBI lineage: Bacteria > Bacillati > Actinomycetota > Actinomycetes > Streptosporangiales > Streptosporangiaceae > Sphaerisporangium > Sphaerisporangium sp. B11E5. Next base: position 221,108 of record NZ_JBDPMD010000007.1, read on the forward strand.
CCCGAACGCCTCCTTCGGCAGCGTCCCGTCCGCCAGTCCGGTGATGAACGGATGAGCGAGGATCGCGGCGTACACAGGCTCGATCGCCTGCCACAGCTCCGCGCTGAACGAGGTCTCCGACGCCTTCACAGAGATTGGTGCGGACTCATCGACGGTCATGGGTCCACCGTATTGACCTACAGACTGTCCACGAACAACCGGGCCTCGTGTTCCTCCATGCCGGTCTCCCCCCGCACGAGGAAGATCGCCTGCTCCTCCCGGCCCGCGGCCTTGAGCTGCCGCACCCGTGTCGCGAGGTCGGGAGGCAGGTCCTGCGGGGTGGACGGCAGAGGCGTGCGCTGGACCGGCCGGAACCTGGCCATGATCGGGTGGCTGTGCAGCGGCTGCCCCGCCGCCACCCCGTCCACGACCGCCTTGGCGTCCGCCAGCCCGAGCCCGGTCCGCTGCCGCAGCTCCTTGATCGCCTGGATCTGCCGCCGCTCCCGCACGAGCCCCCCGACGAGCTGTTCGAGGTCCTGCGGCACAGGCGCCGGCACGGCGACGGTCGTCCCGTCCCTTCTGCGGGAACGTCCCGTGACGCCGACGACAAGGCCGATGATCACCACGATAAGGAGGATCAGGACGATGAGCTCCGCGGGCCCGAGGGACGGCATGCGCCGCATCGTTTCACGGTTCCCCTGAGGAGGTACAGATCGGGCGGATCGCCGTCAGGGCACGAGGCGGAGCTCGGGGCGGTGGTCGGGGAGGCCGAGGAGGGCGCGGACCCTGGGGGGATGCCAGGCAAGGCGGGTGGCCAGGCGGGGGAGGGTGAGGGGGGTCTCGGCGCAGGCGAGGTCGAAGGCCTTGCGGAGCATCGTGGGATGTTCGCCGGGGTAGGTGGTGATGGGTTCGGCGGTGAAGCCGGGCTGGTCGCGCAGGGCCGCGAGGCGCTGGTAGGCGCGGCCGGTGGAGGAGTCGGACAGCAGGCCCACCTCGCGGCAGCGGTACAGCAGGGAGTCGACCGAGACGCCCCAGATCTGGCGCAGGGCGGCCAGGCGGCGCAGGTCCAGGCGGCGGGGCAGCTCGGGGAGGATGCTGTCGCGGGGGGTGAGGAACTCGGCGGCGAAGGCGTCGGCCTCGCGCTCCTGCTGGGGGTCGCCGGCGGCGGTGTCGCCGTGGAGCACGAGGTGGCCGAGCTCGTGGGCGGCGGTGAAGCGGTGGCGGTGGATGTCGTCGAAGCGGTTGGCGGTCAGCACGACGATGGGGCGGGGGAGTTGCGACGTGGAGAAGGCGTCCACGGTGGTGGCGTCCTCGTCCGGCGGGGGGAAGACCACGACGATGCCGTGCGCCTCCATGTGGCGCACCAGGTGGGCGACGGGGCCGGTGCCGAGCCCCCAGTGGGCGCGCAGGGCGCGGGCGGCGGCGGCGGGCTCGCGGGGCAGCTCCACCCCGGAGTGCACCTCGCCGCCGGAGAAACCGGGGAGGTCGACGGGCGGCAGCCGGACCAGCAGTTCCAGGGCGTGGGTCAGCTCCCACACCTGCTCCACGAACGCCACCGCCTTGGCCCGCTGATGGGCCCGGGTGGAGCGCAGGCTGCGGAAGTGGGCCATCGAGCCGTCCAGCTTGCCGTGCGGCCTGCCGGTCAGGAAGAACGCCATCGGGACGCCGAGCACGTCGGCCAGCCGCGGGATCAGGTCCGGCCGGGGGTGGGTGGTGCCGGTCTCGTACTGCCCCACCGCGGCCGGCGTGACGCCGATGCGCTCGGCGAGGTCCTTCTTGGTCAGCCCGGCGAGCCGCCGCGCCTGGGTGAGCCTGGCCTGGTCGAAGGCGTCCGCGACCGCCTGCGGGGACGGCTCCCGGTCACGACCGGTCATCTGCGGCGGCGATGGGCGTGACCTCGCCCGAGCCGGTCACCGGGAACAGGGACCGCTCCCCGGCGGGCCGCCGGGTGAGGTCCAGGCCGGGCTCGTCGCCCTCGTCGAACCGCTGCGCCGAGGAGGCGGCGGGCGTGACCCACGGCAGCGCGCTGAGCAGCGGGATCTGCTCGCAGTGCACCCAGTGCACCCGCCCCATGTCGTCGATCAGCTCCGCCTCGCCCCAGTACAGCCGCAGCAGCCCCGCCTGGGCGTTGGCGGCGTAAGCCACCGGGATCAGCCGGGTGTCGCCGGGCAACTGGGCCAGCACCGGCCGCGCCGCCGCGAGCTCGGCCAGCTCGGCCTCCTCCGCCTCGGCCTCCTGGGGCAGGCCCGCCGTGAGGTCCAGGGCCTCCTGGTAGTAGGAGGGCGCGGGCCCGAACCGGTTGAACAGCTCCCGCACCAGCGCCGACACCCGGCCGTCGCCCACGCGGGCTTCGCTGATGGGCGTGGTGTCGTCCTCGGCGTAGCGGAACGGCAGGAACAGATTGCCGTCCAGCACGACCAGGTGGTGCGGCGAGCCGTGCGGCCGCACGGCCTGGAAGCCGGGGACGCCACGGAAACCGTCCAGGAGGGCCTCGTAGCGCCGGGCCATCAGCGTGGAGCCGTAGGCGTACCGCTTGCCGCTGCGGGACGACTCCTGGGCGTCCCTGGCGTTGCCCGCGGCCTCGAGCAGGGACGCCGCGAGCTGCCCGCGCACCTGGGCCGCGCGCTCGCCGAAGCGCTCGGTGGCCCACGACGACATCTGCGACACCTGTGTTCCCCGCATGAGCGACCTCCGATCCGGCGGCGCGGCCGGGTGCCCCTCTCCGCGGGGCACCCGCACTTCAGTTCTCCGCACGATACTCCCGCGGGCACTCCAGTTGATGTTGTGACGCGCGCGTTTCGCGAATTCGTTCGAGAAACGCTAGGCGCGGGCCGGTGAACGGCGGAGGAAGGGCACCGGATCGGGCAGGGGCAGCCCGCGCGCCGCCCACAGGGCGCGCATGCGGTCGGGATAGTCGGTGACGACGCCCGCGACGCCGAGCCCGATCAGGCGGGACGCCTCCTCGGGGTCGTTGACCGTCCACACCACCGTCGGCAGCCCGGCCCTGCGCGCCCCCTCCATCAGCTCGGCGTCCACCAGCACACGGTCCGGGGACAGCGTGGTGGCCCCGATCGACGCCGCGGCCGCCGCGACGTCCCCGCCGAAGTCGGCCACGTGGTCGAGGCCGAGCCACTCCGGCCGCAGCGTCGCCTTCTCGACCAGGGCGTACCGCGTGGACACGAGGTCGCGCGCGGCGCGCAGCACCCGCCAGTCGAAGCTGAGGAGGGCGGCGCCGCCGAGCCGCCCGTGCCGCTCCAGCTCCGCCACGACCAGCTCGGTGAACTCCACCGGGTCGGCCGACAGGTCCGGCCGGGTGGGGTCGGACTTGAGCTCGACGTTCAGCCGTACGCCGTCGGCCTCGTAGGCGGCCATCAGGCCGAGCACCGCGCCGAGGGTGGGCATGCGGGCCCCCGGCACCGGCGTCTGGGTGCGCGCGTAGGGGTCGTCGGGCCGGCGGGGGTGCCGGGTGCCCACGTCCAGCGTGCGTAGCTGTTGCAGCGTGAGCGACCGGATGGGCTTGCCGACATAGGGGTACGCGGCGTCGCCGGGCGTGGCGGGGCCGGTGTCCGCGCTGGTGACCTCCGAGACCGTGAGGTCATGCGTCAGCACGAGCTGACGGTCGGCGCTCAGCGCGACGTCGAGCTCGATGGCGTGGACGCCGAGCTCCAGCGTGTAGGCCATGCCGGGAAGGGTGTTCTCCGGGCGCAGGCCCCGTGCCCCCCGGTGGCCGTGTATCTCAACCTGCACAACGGCGCACTCTATCGGTCACCCGTCCCCGCCTCGTCCAGGCGGGGCCGGGGTGGCCGGTGGAGACGCCCATCCGAGCGCCGAGCGGGCCGGATCGACGCCCCGCCGTGCGCACGGCGGGGCGGGCCGGGGTGCCGGAGTCGCCGGAAGGGCGGGGCAGGTCAGACGAGCGGCCGCAGCGAGAGGGTCTGGTCGCGGCCGGGGCCGACGCCGATGGCGGAGATGGGCGCGCCGCTCATCTCCTCCAGGGCACGCACGTAGTCCTGCGCGTTCTTCGGCAGGTCCTCGAACGTCTTGGCGCCGGTGATGTCCTCGTCCCAGCCGGGCAGCTCCTCGTAGATCGGCTTGGCGTGGTGGAACTCGGTCTGGGTCATCGGGATCTCGTCGTGGCGGGTGCCCTCGACGTCGTACGCCACGCAGACCGGGATGCGCTCCAGCCCGGTCAGCACGTCCAGCTTGGTGAGGAAGAAGTCGGTGAGGCCGTTCACGCGGGTGGCGTACCTGGCGATGATCGCGTCGAACCAGCCGCAGCGGCGGTCGCGGCCGGTGGTGGTGCCGTACTCGTGGCCGGTGCTGCGCAGCCACTCGCCCATGTCGTCGGTCAGCTCGGTCGGGAACGGGCCGGAGCCGACACGGGTGGTGTACGCCTTGAGGATGCCGATCACCCGGGTGAGCCGGGTCGGCGGGATGCCCGAGCCCGCGCACGCCCCGCCCGAGGTGGGCGAGGAGGACGTGACGAACGGGTAGGTGCCGTGGTCGATGTCGAGCAGCGTGCCCTGGCCGCCCTCCAGCAGCACCACCTTGTGCTCGTCGAGCGCCTTGCTCAGGATCAGCGAGGTGTCGGCGATGAACGGCTTCAGCCGCTCGGCGTAGGCGAGGTACTCCTCAAGGACCTTGCCGAGGTCGATGCCCCGGCGGTTGTAGACCTTGGTCAGCACCTGGTTCTTCTCGTTCAGCGCGACCTCGATCTTCTGGCGCAGGATGCCCGGGTCCAGGAGGTCCTGCACCCGCACGCCCATCCGCGCGATCTTGTCGCCGTACGCGGGGCCGATGCCGCGGCCCGTGGTGCCGATGCGGGCCTTGCCGAGGTAGCGCTCGGTGACCTTGTCCAGCGCCTTGTGGTGGGGCATGATCAAGTGGGCGCTGGCGGAGATCAGCAGGCGGTCGCACGTGATGCCGCGCTTCCTCAGCCCGTCGATCTCCGACAGGAGCACCCCGGGGTCGATCACGACGCCGTTGCCGATCACCGGCACCACGTCGGGCGAGAGCACGCCGGTGGGTAGCAGATGCAGGGCGTATTTCTGGTCGCCGATGACGACGGTGTGGCCGGCGTTGTTGCCGCCCTGGTAGCGGACGACGAAGTCGACCTCGCCGCCCAGAAGGTCGGTGGCCTTACCCTTGCCCTCATCGCCCCATTGGGCGCCTACGAGAACGACAGCCGGCATCGTTGGACTCCCACGAAAAATACGAAACCCCTGACGCAAGCGCGACAGGGGCTCTTGCGTAGTGAGACTACCCGAGTGGGCCGATGTCACCCAAGCGCGGCGTCATGACGCGGCCAGGGCTCTGGCGGCCGCGGGGCTGCTCTCCCGGAGGAACTGGGCGCACCGCTCGGCCTCGTCCTTCTCGCCGATCGCCTGGGCGGCGCGGCTCAGGGCGTGCAGGCAGCGCAGGAAGCCCTGGTTGGGCTCGTGCTCCCACGGGATCGGGCCGTGCCCGCGCCACCCGGCGCGGCGCAACTGGTCGAGGCCCCTGTGGTAGCCGGTGCGGGCGAAGGCATATGAGGTGACGGCGTGACCCGCGGCGAAGGACTCGTCGGCGAGGGCCGCCCAGGCCGCGGAGTAGGCGGGGAAACGGGCGGCGACGTCACTGGCCTGGGCGCCGGACTCCAGGGCCTCCCGCGCGTCCGGGGTGTCCGGAAGGTGGGTGGGCGGTGGGCCGGCCATAAGGTTCTCGGGTTCCATGAACCCAGTCTTACCTGAGTTCCGGTCGTCTGGTCATACCACCTCACGCCGTGGCGGGGACGACCCGCGAAGCCCGGCCTGGCCGGGCCGCCGTCGCGATCAGCGCCGCGAGGTGCGGAACCACCGCCCCCGGGGTGAGGGGATCGTGGGCTCCACGGCGGCCGGGGCACCGGAACCGCCGCGCGCGGCGAGGGTTTCGGTCAGCCGGGCGTTGTCCGCGCGCAGCCGGGCCATCTCTCTGGTGAGCGCCGGGTCGTCGGTCCTGCCGCGTTTGGGCGGCTCGGCCTCGGCGGCGGGCAGGAAGCCCAGCGACGCGCCGTCCATCCAGTGGGTCCCTGACACGTCGTGCACGGCGGTGTCCAGCGGCTCGCCCGGCTCGCGGACCAGGGCGGCGCGGGCGAACGCGCCGGTGTGTTCGAGGCGTGCCGCGAGCACCGCGTCCTCCCCCTCGTCCAGCGCCACCGACACCAGGCCGTGGCCGTGCTGGGCGGCGTGCTCCACCAGGCGCCGCAGCGTCTCGGGGCCCGGCACCCAGCCGGGCGGGCAGACCAGCCGGTACGGCGCGGGCGCGGCGGTGGGCGGCACGGTGGCGGCGAACCGCACCCGGGGCTCGCCCCGGTAGAGGCCGCGCAGCAGCAGCAGGTCCAGGTGGGTGCTGTGCAGCGGGTTGCGCCGGTCCTCGCGCGCGGCGTCCCACGGCCCGACCAGCGTGACCACGAGGTCGTGCAGGGACCCGGCGAGCACGCCGTCCACGGTGGCGCGCACGTCCTCGTAGGACGCCCCGGCGGCCTCCACCACGACCTCGGCGTACGGCACCGGCCACTGGCGGCGCGGGTGGGCGCGCAGCCACCGCATGTGCGGGATGAAGCCGGGCACGTAGGCGTGGTTGTACCGCCGGATGCGCTCCTTGTCGCGCATCATCATGGACAGCCCGAGGTGGCGGCTGCGGGCGCCGGGGGCGAGCACGAACGCCGCCCCTGCCTGGGCGAGCCGGTAGCCGAGCTCGGTGTCCTCGCCGAGCACCAGGGCGGTGTCCAGGGGCCCCGCCTCGCGCAGCAGCCGCGCGTTGACCGACGCGGCGTTGGTGACGTGCACCCGGAACGCCGTGTCGCCGGCCGTGCGCAGGCCGTCGGTGCGTTCGGCCAGCTCGACGATCCAGGCGTGCGGCTCGCTGCGCTCCTCGTCGAAGAGCTTGTCCGCCGCGCCCGCCGACACCGCGGCGTGCACCTCGGCGGGGGTGGGGCTGCCCGGGCGGTGCTCGACGTAGCGGACGTATCCCATCACCACCAGGTGGTCGGCGAGGTGGTGCCAGCGCATGTGCTCCTCCACCTCGTCGTGGAAGGTCACCATGTCGGCGTCCAGCCAGTGCACGACGTCGCCGGTCGCGTGGGCGAGGCCCGTGTTGCGCGCGTCGGAGCGGCCGCGGCGGCCCGGCTCGGTGGTCAGCAGCACGGTGTTCTCCGGCACGATGTCCGGCAGGCGCAGCGCGGGCTCGGTGCCGTCGTCCACGACGATCACCTCGGTCAGGTGGGACGGGTAACTCTGGGCGGCGAGCGCGGCGAGGGTCAGGTCGAGCTTGTCCTGGTGGCCGTAGGCGGCGATCACCACGCTCACCGACAGCCTGGGGCGCCAGGTGCCCGGCTCGGGCGGCGCGAGCACCCCGTAGTCGTTGTGCCTGATCCTCGGTGGCCGCCCGGACGCCCCCGATGCTCCCGGCCCGTCCGTTGTCCCAGGTGTCCCCGGTGTCCCCGTCGGCACTGTCACCGTTCCCCCTCCGCCGGCCGGCCTCCGTCGCCCGGTCGTCGTGTCGCGCCGGTCACGCCCCGGCGTCCATCAAGCCGCTCGGCCGGAAACCCGGCCACTGGTCCCTGGCGCGGGCCAGGAAGTAGCCGACCGGCTCCTGCCAGGTGTGCCGCCCGCGGGCGGCGCGCCTGGCCACGAAGCCGAGGCCGTGGGTGCGGTAGATCGCGCCGCCCGCGCGCAGCAGGGCCTGGAAGAACTGCACGTCCACCGCGCGGGGCACCGGGCGGAAGCCGCCGAGCGCCTCGAACGCCGAGCGGGACACGATGAACGCCCCGCCGGCCACGTGGTCGGACATGGTCTCGCTGGTCCAGTTGCGCCGCACCGTCACGTCGATCTGCTGCAGGTAGAAGAACTCCGAGGCGACGCCCACCAGCTCGGCGCCCGAGTAGCCCTGGGCCAGCACCAGGTCGGCCAGGTGGTCGGGTCCGTACCAGTCGTCGTCGTCCCACTTGCTGATGAACGAGCCGCTCGCGCGTGCGGCGGCCCGGTTGAGCACGACGCCGAACGGCGCCTCCGGTTCGGCCTCGACCACGGTGACCCGGCCGTCGAACCCGGCCACCGCGTCGCGCACCTCCGGCGCGGTGGCGGCTACCCCGTGCAGGCCGAGGATCACCTCGACGTCCACCCCGCGCTGGCGGGCGATCTGCCCGAGGGCGAACGGCACCAGGCCGGCGCGGCGGGTGCACATGACGACCGACACCGTGGGGTCCGGGGGCAGCGGCACCCCCGACCCGGCGGCCAGGGAGCGCCAGCGGGCGGTGGTGCCGTGGGTGCCGAGGGCGGTGCGGCGCAGCCGCACGCTGTGCTCCTCGCGGCGCAGGTCGTCGGCGAGCTCCCGCTCGGTGGCCCCGGTGAGGAGGACGGTGAGGCCGGGGCCGAGCCCCCGGGCCGCCCAGTCCGGCACCGGGTCGCACAGCATCGGGACGCCGGCGGCGGCCAGGGACGCCACGGTGCGGGCGGCGGCGATGGGGCCGCCGTGGGTGTGGCGCCAGGTCACGCGCACCCCCCGCAGGCGGCGCAGCCTGCCGATGTCGGCGTCGGTCACGGCGCCCGATCCGGGAAGGCGGGTGAGGGTGCGGTCCTCCAGGCGGACCACCGTGGCGCCGTCGTGGCGTTCCAGGGTGCCGTAGCCCTTGGCAGGAGTCTTGAGGAAGCCGCGGGGGTTGACGGAGCGCTCGTCCACCGGAGGCACGGCGTCCGGCTCGATCGTGACGTCCCGCAGGACGCCGTAGCCGCCCGGGGCGCCGATGCGTGCCCAGGACGGGTCGGCGTCCCGGTCCACGATCGTGACCCGCTCGTCGTTCCACTCCGCGGCGGCCCCTGGGGCCACGGCGGCGCGGACGGCCAGGTCGGCGGCGGGGACGTCGGCGCGGTCGGGCGCGGGGCCGTGGGTGTCGCTGAAGCGGGCACCCGGGTCGCCGGGGCGCCAGGCGGCGAGGCCGCTCCCGGCGAGGCCCGCGGCGGGCAGGGCGTAGCCGCCGAGCTGGTGCGCCCCGAAGCCCCGGGCCACGGCGGCGGCGACCTCCCCGGCCGGGCGGGGGTGCGAGAAGCGGGTCCTGACCCGCCAGCCGCTCTTGCCGTGCCGGGAGACGGCGAGGTCCCGCAGGAACTTCCTGCCGAGCCCCGGGGACAGGCGCACTCCCGGGGCGTCGCACCACTGCGGGCTCTCCAGCACGATCACCGCGACCACGTGGGCGTCCGGCAGCGCGTCCCCGAGTGCCACGGCACGCCGCAGGTCCGTGGGGGTCCTGGCGACCACGGCCACGGCCGACGGCTCGTCCACGGCCCAGGGCGCCGGGCCCATGACGTCGACGTCCGCCGCCTCGTACGCCACGCCGGGCAGCAGCTCGTCCAGATCCGCGGCCGCGACGCCGGCCGTGGCGACCGCGACCTTCCCGCCCTTCCGGAGCTCCGCGGCGACCTCGGGGGGCACGGGGGTGACGGCCATCAGTCGCCCCGCCGCAGCACGACCGCGCCCTTCTCGGCCCTGTGGCTGACGGCGGTCAGCTCGGGGTACTCCGCGAGCCAGCGCTCCACGATCTCCTTCTCCGCCGGCCGGTCCGCGTCGTCCAGCACGATCCACGCGTCCGCCGAGCAGTGCGGCAGCAGCACCGGCACCGCCGGGTACCGCGCCGCGGCCGCCGTGGCGCCGGGCGGCCCGTCAACGAACACCAGCCCGATCTCGGGGAGGTCCTGCACGGCCCGCACGTCGTACCAGGGGATGCTCTCCCCCTCGTGGGTCCAGGAGGTGAGGGGCGCGAGGCGTACCTCCGCGACGTCCTGGAGGCCGTGGGCGAGGATGAGGTCCCGGGTGGCCTGGGCGAAGCGTTCGTCGTGTTCCAGCGCGACCACGTGGGCGCCGGCGAAGCGCTGGGCGGCGTAGGCGAGCCAGATCGTGGAGGAGCCGCTGCCGCACTCCAGGATGGTCTTCGGGTGGGTGGCGGCGATCCTCTCGACCAGCAGGCGCAGGACGTCGGGGGAGGCGGCCCAGCCGCGCAGCGGGGGCAGCGGGGCGTGAGGTTGCAGCAGGGAGCGCAGGTCGATGAGGGCTTCCAACTGCGCGTAGGTCTGGCGGGTGGTGGCCGTCAGGGCGCCCCGGGTCTCGCGGACGGCCGCGGTGAGCGGGGGCAGGTGCTCGGCCACGGTCCGGACGTCGGCGGCGGTGGTCCGGTGGTCGCGGGCCAGGCCGGCCAGGGCGGCGGCGACGTCGGTGGCCGCGGCGTCCAGCCGGGTGACGGCGCCGGCCAGGTCGGTGAGGCGGCCGGCCTGGGCGGTGAGCTCCATGCGGTCCTCGCCGAGGGCGGTGAGGACCTGGCGGACGTGTTCGCGGGCGCTCTCGTCGAGGCGGGAGGCCAGGCCGTCCAGGGTGGCGGCGACGCGGGCGAGGTCCGAGCCGGTCTGGGCCAGGGCGGCCTCTTGGCGCTTGGTGCGGGCGTCGATGCGCTGTGCCTTGCCGTCGGTGCGGCGGACGTTCGCGACGAGGACCGCGGCGACGGCCAGGGTCACGACGGAGACGGCGAGCTGGACGGCCTGGAGAGGCTCGACGAGTCCGGACGCGGACAGCGGCACCAGCGCGAGCACCGCGAGCCCGGCCGTCGCCGCGCCGGCGGCCAGCAGCAGGCGTGGAGGTGGTGTCCGCATTTTTACCCTTTCTTTGAGAGTTTTCGCAGGCAAAGGGCTATTTCACGATACGGGAATTCAGTCAAGGGGGCGCCATTCGATACGGGACCCGTACCGCGCACGCCACCGCGCGAGCAGCCCGGCCCACTGGAGGACGTACAGCGGCCCGGACCACCGGGCCTGCCGCGCCCGCGTCTCCGGGTCGTCGAGCACGGCGAGCATTCGCGGGCCGAGCAGCTCACGCACCTCGGCGCAGCCGGCGACGTCCCGCGCCAGCGCGGCCAGCGCCGCCGGGCTCGTCGCCCGCCGCGGCCCGGGAGCGGGGCGCTCGCCGGGGTCGTTGGTGGAGGGCAGCCCGGCCACCCGGGGCGCGCCGTACGCCAGCATCGCCCGGTAGTAGGCGTGGTCCTCCCGCGCGGCGAGCGGCACCCGCAGGGCGCCCGCGATGATCTCGGGGTCGGCGAACGGCAGCACGACCTCCGCCTCGGGCCCGAGCAGCCAGTTCGGCGAGGCGTAGATGCCCCGGTACCGGGTGAGCAGCCGGGCGAGGATCGGCAGCGCCGGATGGTCCTCCACCGGCCGCGTCACCCGGTCGAACGCCGCCGCGCTGAGCGCCGCCACGGCCTCGCCGATCCCCGGCGCCCAGATGCCCTCGTGCCGGGGGAAGTGCGGCGACAGGGCCCGCCAGGACACCCGCCGCGCCTCGGCGGGACCGGCCGCCGCCGCGACGTCCCCGTGGTCGGGACGGCGGCGCAGCAGCGCGTCGCCGAGGCAGCCGTCCACCAGCGGCCCGCGCAGTTCGTGGACGGCGCGGGCGTACGGCATGGCCCACCCGTGGTGCAGCGTCTGGTACTGCGTTCGCCGCCACACGTGCCGGTACTCCTCCAGCCACGCCTCCGGTCCTGGCGTCACCACGCGGTGCGGCAGGCCGAGCTCGGCGGCGACCCCCCGGGCACAGGTGACGTCGAGGTCCGTGCCGTCGTCGGTGCTGGTGGTCCAGGCCTGTGCCCGCACGCCGCGGCGCACGGCGAGCGCGGCGAGCAGCCGGGAGTCCCAGCCGCCGCTCAGCCCGACGGTGACCGGCCCCGCCCGGCGCGGGACGCGGGCCGCGATGAGCTCGGTCATCTCCTGCGGCGAGGGCGGCGCCCCCGGCGCCAGCCAGGCGGGCTCGAAGCGCTCGCGCCGGGCGGGCCCGGAGGAACGGGCCGGGACGTGCCACGCGGTGGCGGGCTCCAGGCGCCTGATCTCGGCGAACGGCGTCTCGTCCCCGATCGGGGTCATCAGCACCAGCAGGTTGGCGAGCGCCGACCAGTCGGCGCGCAGCGGCCGGTCGTCCAGGTGGACCAGCGGATCGACGCGGACCGAGAAGTACAAAGCGTCCCCGTGCGCCCGGACGTTCAGCTCGTTCAGCCCGAGCGCGTCGGTGTGCAGGACCACGCCGCCGGGGTCGACCACCAGCCCGGCGGCCAGGCGCCGCTCGGCGGCGTCCCGCCACGAGGAGGGCTGCGGGGGGCCGCCCGCGGCGGGCCACCACAGGTAGCCGGACCGCGACCCGGCCGACCAGTTCTCCGGCTCGCCCGTGGACCACAGGACGGCCGTGGGGGATCGGTGCACCTCGTCGAGGCTCGGGGGAGAGGCGGCCAGCATGCGGTCCGCCACGCGTGCATCCCACTTACCGATGGCACCGCAGACATATGGCCGCGCCCGGTAGGAGATGAACATTTCCATGAGGCTAGCGAGATGATTGGGGCATGAGTCCGCTTATTACCGCTTTTTCCAGCCTTTCTCATGGAACTCACAAGGAAGGGGCAGGTCATGAGACCTGCCCCTTCTCTCGCATATCAGACGCCTTACCGGCGTGGCGCACCGCCCCGCCGGAAGCGCGCCATGATCAGAGCTTGTTGCCCGCCGACAGCAGGTCGTCGCACGCCTGGGCCACCCGGGCGGCCATGCCGGCCTCGGCCGACTTGCCCCACGCGCGCGGGTCGTAGTCCTTCTTGTTGCCCACGTCGCCGTCGACCTTCAGCACGCCGTCGTACTTGCGGAACATGTGCTCGGCCACCGGGCGGGTGTAGGCGTACTGCGTGTCGGTGTCGATGTTCATCTTCACCACGCCGTAGGCGATCGCCTCGCGGATCTCGTCGAGCGAGGAGCCGGAACCACCGTGGAACACCAGGTGGAACGGCTTCTCGGCGCCGTGCTGGGCGCCCACGGCGTCCTGGATCTCCTTGAGGACGCTCGGCCGCAGCTTCACGTGACCCGGCTTGTACACGCCGTGCACGTTGCCGAACGTCGCCGCGAGCAGGTACCGGCCGCGGTCGCCGACGCCGAGCGCCTCGGCGGTGGCCAGGGCGTCCTCGGGCGTGCTGTACAGCTTCTCGTTCATCTCGCCGACGACGCCGTCCTCCTCGCCGCCGACGACGCCGATCTCGACCTCCAGCACGACGTTGGCCTCGCGGGCCTTCTCCAGCAGCTCCTGGGCGATCTGGAGGTTCTCGTCGAGCGGGCACGCCGAGCCGTCCCACATGTGGGACTGGAAGATCGGGTCCTTGCCCTCGGCGACACGCTGCCGGGAGAGGTCGAGCAGGGGGTTCACGAACCCGGCGAGCTTGTCCTTGGGGCAGTGGTCGGTGTGCAGGGCGATCTGCACGGGGTACTTGTCGGCGACGGCGCGGGCGTAGCCGGCCAGCGCCAGGGCGCCGGTGACCATGTCCTTGACGGTGGGGCCCGAGAGGTACTCGGCGCCGCCGGTCGAGACCTGGATGATCCCGTCACTCTCGGCCTCCGCGAAACCGCGGAGCGCGGCGTTCAGCGTCTGCGAGGACGTCACGTTGATCGCCGGGTATGCGAAACCATTGGCCTTGGCCCGGTCGAGCATCTCGGCGTAGACCTCTGGGGTCGCGATAGGCATCGGAAGTCATCTCCCTGAACGGATCTTGATGGCCGCGCACGGGCCAGGACGAGCATTACGGGGCAGACAGCAAGTATTGCGAAGTAGCGGCGAGTCGGGAAACCACGGACCGGCCTGGTGCCGGAGTGCCGTGGCATCCGGCGCCGCCGGAGGCCGGCGCTCGCTCGATATACCTCGTCGTACCCGTTCGCGCGCGGAACCCGCTCGCCAGGATAGTCTCGTCCGTGATGGACCTCACGAATCTTCTGGACGCCCAGTGGTGGATCGTCACCTTCGGGCTGATCGGCATCCTGGCGATCATCTTCGCCGAGACCGGGCTTCTCATCGGGTTCTTCCTGCCCGGTGACTCCCTGCTGGTCGTCGCCGGCATGGGCGCATCCTCCGCCGTGGCGGCCTCCGTCGGCCTCGACGCGCCGTTCCCGCTGGCCGTGCTGCTGATCGGGGCGCCGTTCTGTGCCATCGTGGGGGCCCAGCTCGGCCACTACATCGGCGCCAAGACCGGCCCCCGGCTGTTCTCCCGGCCCGACTCCCGGCTGTTCAAGCAGGAGTACGTCGAGAAGGCCGAGCACTACTTCCAGAAGTTCGGCCCGGCCAAGGCCGTGGTGCTCGCGCGGTTCATCCCGATCGTCCGCACGTTCCTCAACCCGGTGGCCGGCATGCTCCGCATGCCCGCGCCGAAGTTCTTCCTGTGGAACGTGATCGGCGGCATCCTGTGGACGGAGTCGCTGCTGCTCTTCGGCTACTTCCTCGGCAGCTCGATCCCCAACGTCGACCGGTACATCCTGCCGGGCGCCGCGGTGATCATCCTGCTCTCGATCATCCCGATCATCCGAGAGATCATGAAGGGTCGCAAGGAGGCCCGTGCCGTCCCGCTGACCGGGCCCGTGAAGGGCGCCGGGGCCGTGCCGCCCGCCGCCGGCGAGCAGCCCCGGGGGCGTCACCACCGGGACCCCGCCTCTCCCATGTAGCGGGGCCGCGGGCCGTCCGTCAGACGATTGTCCTGATGAGCGGCCGTTCACCGCCACGGAGCGGCTACCCTCCGATATGTGGGACGCCACAGAACCGACCCCATGGGGCTCGCCCGCCTGCTGCTCGCGGGCGTGGCCGTCCTCGTGGTGGTGGCGCTCATCGTGCTCGGCGTGCTGGCCCTCATCGGGTCCCTGAGCTCCGACCCTCCGGCACCGAAGGACGCCGTGTCGTCCGCCCCGTCCGCGAGCGTCCCCTCGGCGCCTCCGGCCACCGGCACGGCCCCCACCCTGTTCGTGGAGTGCCGCGCCGACCGCTGCCCGCTGTTCGTGCGGGTCAGCGGCGGCGACGTCGTGGAGGACCGCGACCTCAGCCGCGGCCAGCAGGCGATCTACGACCAGCCCCGGCTCGACGTGGTGCTGGGCGACGCCGCCGGCGTGTACGTCGAGGTGAACGGCGAGCCTCGCAAGCCCGGCAAACCCGGCGAACGTCAGACCTTCACCGCCGAACGCGACGGCTGATCCGATCCGCCGCCAGGTGAAACGTTCAGGACAGACCGAGATCGGCGAGGGTGTAGGCGGTGCGGTAGGGGAAGCCGGTGGCCTCGATGGCCGCGGCGGCGCCGCGGTCCACGATGGTCGCCACGCCGGCGATCTCCGCGCCCGCCTCGCGCAGGGCCTCCACGGCGGTCAGCACCGAACCGCCGGTGGTCGAGGTGTCCTCCACCGCGAGCACCCGGCGGCCCGCGACGTCCGGGCCCTCGATGCGGCGCTGCAAGCCGTGCGCCTTGCCCTCCTTGCGCACCACGAACGCGTCCAGGCGCCGCCCGCGCGCCGCCGCCGCGTGGAGCATCGCCGCGGCCACCGGGTCCGCGCCGAGCGTCAGGCCGCCCACGGCGTCGTACCCGAGGTCCTCGGTGAGGTCGAGCATCACGCGGCCCACCAGAGGGGCCGCGGTGCCGTCCAGCGTGATCCGGCGCAGGTCCACGTACCAGTCGGCCTCACGGCCGGAGGACAGCACGACGCGGCCGTGCACGACCCCCTTTTTGATGATTTCGTCCAGCAGATTCGCACGGTCGTTCATGGGGCCAGCCTAGAGAACACCGCCGTGTGGGGGCCGTCCGGGCACCGCCTAATCACTGCAGGTCGGGCTTAAAGAACAAACTGGTACGGTCGGCGTGGACGTCCATAGATATGGTCATGCGCGGGCCGAATCGCCGGGATTCACCCGCGCGCGATCAGAGGCTTCATTACCCTGAGATAGGGCCGGGCTTCGGCTGCCACCGGGCCTGACCCACGTAGAAAGGGCGGTGTCGCGTGGATCGCTGCGCGCTGTTCGTTGACGCCGGCTACCTGCTGGCGGACGGCGCGATGGCCGTGCATGGGACCCGCCATCGCGAAGCCGTCACCTGGGACT
Source organism: Sphaerisporangium sp. B11E5 (assembly GCF_039871875.1). Lineage (NCBI taxonomy): Bacteria > Bacillati > Actinomycetota > Actinomycetes > Streptosporangiales > Streptosporangiaceae > Sphaerisporangium > Sphaerisporangium sp. B11E5. Next base: position 237,014 of record NZ_JBDPMD010000007.1, read on the forward strand.
TCCCGGGGTTGCTGCAACTGCTGTCCACTTTGTCGCGTGAACGCACCGATCTTCCGTTGTTGCGGTGCTACTGGTACGAGGCCACGGTCGAGGGGCGGCGCACACCGGAGCACGACGCGCTGGCCGACATCCCCGGCCTCAAGCTGCGGCTCGCCCGCATCCGGCCCGGCCGCCGTGAGGGTGTCGACGCCCAGGTGCACCGGGACCTCATGACGCTGGCGCGCAACAACGCCATCTGCGACGCCGTGGTGGTCAGCGGGGACGAGGACCTGGCGCAGGTCGTGAGCGACGCGCAGGACCTCGGCATCCGGGTCACCGTCATCCACATCGCCGCCGAGGGCAGCTGGGCGGTGTCGCGGACTCTGCAGCAGGAGTGCGACGATCTCATCGAGATCAGCGGCGGGCATCTGCGGCCGTACGTCAATCTCGTCACCGGCAACGTCGCGGGCCCGGCGGACACCGGCAACGGGCACGGCAACGGCCGTTCCGCCTCCGGCCTGTCCACCACGTCGTCCCACGGGTCACCCGGGTACGCCCAGGGGGCGCTCGCGCCCGGGCCGAGCGGCTCGGCGCCGCCCGCCGGGCGGGCGGCCAGTGGGCAGAGCCGGCCCGGTGAGCAGGGCGGCGACGCTGCTCCCTATGGCGGGGAGTCCACCTACGGCGCCTACGGTCCCGGTGGCGCGTACGGCCAGGCCGCCGCCGCGTACGGCACCGGGCAGGGCGGGCAGGTGGGGGCCCACGGCCTCACGCAGGACTCCCCCCAGAGCACCCCCGCGCACGGTTCTCCCGGTCCGGGCGGGTACGCCGCGGAGTCCCCCGGCGCCGGCTCGCCGGCCCAGGGGTCGTACGGCCTCGGCGCTTCCTACGGACCAGCCGGCCGGCCTCCCGCTGAGCCCCACGTCTCCGGCACGTTCATGGACGCACCGCCCGCTGCCGCCGTCCCCGGCGAACCGGCCGGCGCCGGTTCCCCGGGCACGGGCGGCCTGGGCCCGGCGGCCGGCCCCGGTGCCGGGGGCCCCGGATCGGGTGGTCCCGGTGCGGGTGGTCCCGGGTCCGGCTCAGGTGGGCTGGGGTCCGGTGGGCACAGTGCGGGTGGTCCCGGGTCCGGCGGGCATGGCTCCGGTGGGCTCGGTTCGGGTGGGCACGGTTCGGGTGGGCTTGGTACGGGAGGGTCTCTCGCCGGTGGCGTGCACGGTGCACGTGGGGCGGGTGAGAGCGGCTCCATGGGTGGCATGACGCCGGGGGGTTCTCTGGGTGGGGCGCCGGCTGGTGGTTCTCTGGGGGGTGGGACGCAGGGGGGTTCGCTCGGCGGTGGCACGGCGGGCGGTTCGCTCGGTGGTGGTGTCGCGGGTGGTCCTCACAGTGGCGGTGCGCATGGAGCAGGGACAGGGGGGGCCGCCGGGGGTGGTGGCCCGCTTGCCGGAGGGGGCGTTTCGAGCGGTGGTTACGGGGCGGGAGGCCTTCACGGCACGGGGGACGTGAACGCGTCGGGTCAGGCCGGAACGGGTGGGCACGCCGGGGGGGCGGCGAGTCGTTCTCCCGGGGCCAGTGGTCACGCACCCGGCGCCGGTGGCCACGGCACCGCGACGGATGGCCACGCCGACAGTGCGAGCGGTGCGACCGGTCTTGGTGGGGCGGGTGGTCCTGCGGGCGGAGCCGGTGGGCACGCGGGCGGTGCCGGTGGGCACGCGGGCGGTGCCGGTGGGGCCGGTGGGCATGCGGGTGGTGCCGGGGGTCACGCTGGTGGGTCCGGTGGGCATGCGGGTGGTGCCGGGGGTCACGCTGGTGGGTCCGGTGGGCATGTGGGCGGTGCGGGTGGGCACGCCGGTGGGTCCGGTGGTCTCGCGGGTGGTGCGGGTGGGCACGGCGGTGGGGCCGGTGGGCATGCGGGTGGTGCCGGAGGACATTCGTCGGCGGGGGCGCGAGGTGGGGGGGCGCATCAGGCCGGTGGGCAGGCCGGGGCGCACGGAGGGCGGTCCGGTGGGGGGCATGGGGCCGCGCAGGACGGTGGGACGGGGCAGCGGGGGGCGCAGGCGGCGTTGCCCGCGGCGGGGTATTCGGGGGGGTTCTCGGCGGATCCGGGTGGGCCGGGGCCGGGGCCGCTGACCGGGCCCATGCCGGCGCCGGTGCCGCCTCAGGCGGTGCCGGGGCAGTACAGTCCCGGTGGCCACGCGGGCGGGGCCGGTGGGCACGCGGGCGGGGCGCCGCCGTACTCGGGGGGGCAGCTCGGGCCCTACACGGGGCCGCAGCCGGCGCCGGTGCCGACGCACACGCCCCCGGGGACGACCACGCTGGCGGACGCGGTGAAAGCCGCTCACAAGGAAGGCCACGATTTCGGGGAGTCCGTCGCCCGGGACGCGCCGGCCCTCTGGCTGGAGGCGGTGCTCGCGCGGAAGCCACGTATGCCGTCTGACCTGGAGGCACGACTGCTCCAGGGATCGTCGCTCCCCATCGACTTCCTGCTGCACGACGAAGTGCGCCACGCGTTGCGCCGGGGTTTCTGGGATGCCTTGGAGCGTGCCCGGCGCTAACGTGGGCGTCATGCGCGTGCGCGCACACAATTGCTCATAGTTTGCTTGGAGTTGCTCAAGGACTCAGGTACACCGGCGAGGGGGTACCCATGGGTGAGGAGCGGCCTTCCGGGCGGCGCGGCGGACGGAGCCTTCGGGATCCGGTTCACCGTGCGGCGCGGGCGGACGATCAGGTCGACATCGACGTGGTGCTGCGTGCGCACCGCGCGGGCTATCCGCGGCCCCGGCCGGGCCCGGTGCGCCGGGCGTACGACACCGCCGAGCTGGCGCACCGCGGCCAGGTCCGCAAGTCCGGCGAGCCGTACATCATCCACCCGCTCGCGGTCACCCTGATCCTCGCCGAGCTCGGCATGGACACCGCGACGCTCCAGGCGGCCCTGCTGCACGACACCGTCGAGGACACCGACTACACCCTGCCCGAGCTGCGCGCCGACTTCGGCGACGAGATCGCGGTGCTGGTGGACGGCGTGACCAAGCTGGACGGCTCCAAGTGGGGCGAGCGCGCCGAGGCCGAGACGTTCCGCAAGATGGTGCTCGCCGCCGCCGCGGACCTGCGGGTGCTGCTCATCAAGCTGGCCGACCGGCTGCACAACCTGCGCACCCTCGGTTTCCAGCCGCCGCACAAGCAGCGGCGCATCGCGCGGCAGTCGCAGGAACTGCTGATCCCGTTCGCCGAGCGCCTCGGCATGTACGAGCTGAAACGCGAGATGGACGACCTGTGCTTCTCGGTGCTGCAGCCCGAGACGCACCACGAGATCAAGGCCGCGCTCGACGCCCGCGAGGCCGCCGGCCGCGACCTGCTGCGGCCCGCCGTGGACCGTCTGCGCGAGGCGCTCAAGGAGCACAAGGTCGCGGGTGAGGTGATGCTGTACCGCCGCCACCTGTGGGCCGTCCACCTGGACGTGGGCGACCGTCTGGACACGCTCCAGCCCGCCGACCAGTTCCGCCTGCTGGTGGTGGTGGACGGCGAGGACCGCGACTGCTACATCGCGCTCGGCGCCGTGCACGCGTGCATGAACCCGGTGCCCGGCCGGCTGAAGGACTTCATCTCGCTGCCGCGTTTCAACCTCTACCGCGCCCTGCACACCCGGGTCATCGCGGACGGCCGCAAGGTGATGGACGTCATCATCCGCAACCGCCGCATGCACCGCCTCGCCGAGCGTGGCCTCGCCGCGCACATCCACGAGATGGCGCGCGGCCCGGGGGCGAACGTCGCGGGCCGCATCGACCTCGAATGGCTGCGCCGCCTGCTGGCCTGGCAGAACGACGCCACGTCCGCGGACTTCCTGGAGTCGCTGCGCGGCGACCTGCGGCCCGACGGCATCGCCGCCTTCACCACCGGGGGCGAGCTGATCCCGCTGCCGCCCGGGGCGACGTCCATCGACTTCGCCTACGCCCTCGGCCCGCAGACCGGCGACCACGCCATCGGCGCGCTGATCAACGGCAGGCTGGTGCCGCTGCACGCCCGGGTGGACAACGGCGCGGTGGTGCACATCCTCACCGACGAGACCGCTTCGCCGTCCGCGGCCGGCCTGGACGCCGCCACCACCCCGATGGCCCGGCTGCTGATCCGGCGCCACCTGGCCACGCAGGGGGACGACGCCGCGGACAAGGGCCGGCGCATGGTCGCCGAGGCGGTCGCCGCCGAGGGCCTGGACCTGCTCGACCTGGAGTGCCAGGGGGTGTCCCGCAGCGTCGCCGAGCATTTCGGCCACCGCGAGCTGGACGACCTGTACGCCGCGGTCACGGCGGGCACGGTGGACCTCGACGACCTCGTCACGCGTCTCGCCAAGGAGAACGCCCACTCCACCGGCCCGGAGGAGACCACCTGATCGCGATGGGGCCGTCAGGACAGGGCGTCGAAGCCCGCCCGCAGATGCAGCACACGCTCGGACAGGTCGCGCAGCGGGCCGGTCAGGGGGTTGGTGCCCTGGGTCTTGGCGGCGAGCTCCTTGACCCGGGCGAGCTCTTCCTCGACGGCGGTGAGCCGGCGGGACAACTCGGGCAGCACCTCGGTGCCGGTGCCGTCCGGCAGCTCCACGGCCAGGCGGTCGCGCAGCAGGGCCGCCTGGTCGGAGAGACGGCTGTTCATGTTGTACAGCTCGACGAACACCGACACCTTGGCGCGCAGCACCCACGGGTCGAACGGCTTGGTGAGGTAGTCGACGGCCCCGGCGGCGTACCCGCGGAAGGCGTAGTCGGGCGCGCTGTCGACCACGGTCAGGAAGATGATCGGGATATTGCGCGTGCGCTCACGCCGCTTGATGTGCGCGGCGGTCTCGAAGCCATCCATACCAGGCATGCGCACGTCCAGCAGGATGAGCGCGAAGTCGATGGCCAGCAGCGCCTTCAGCGCCTCCTCGCCGGACCTCGCTCGCACCGCCACCACGTCCAGGGAGCTGAGGATGGCCTCCAGGGCGATCAGGTTCTCCTCGCGATCGTCCACGAGAAGGATCTTCGCTCGCTCAGCCATCAACCGCGTCCCTCCTTGGCCTCTCCCGAGCCCACGCGGTGGCGGGTCAGCCAGCCGCGCAGGCGCTCCAGCAGCCGGTCGACGTCCACCGGCTTCGGCACGTAGTCCGAGGCGCCCGAGGAGATGCTCTTCTCCCGGTCGCCGTGCATAACCTTGGCGGTCAGCGCGATGATCGGCAAGTCGGTGAACTGCGGCATGCGGCGGATCGCGGACGTCGTGGCCCAGCCGTCCATCTCGGGCATCATGATGTCCATCAGCACGAGCGCGACGTCCTCGTTGCGTTCGAGCTGCTCGATGCCCTCGCGGCCGTTCTCGGCGTAGACGACGGTGGCGCCGTGGCGCTCCAGCACGCTGGTCAGGGCGAAGACGTTGCGGATGTCGTCGTCCACGATCAGCACCTTGGCGCCGTTCAGCGGGTCCTCGCCCTGCCAGGTCTTGACGGCGGGGTTCAGGTTGAGCGACGGCATCTGCAGGTCGTCGCTGAGCGGCGGCTCGATGACCAGCTCGGGCACCTCCGGCTCAAGCGGACGCCCGTTGTCCTCCGGCACCACACTGACGGCCGCGCCGCCGTCGCCGTCCGCGAGCGGCCCGGCGTAGTTGATCGGCAGGTGGAGGGTGAAGGTGCTGCCGCGCCCCGGCTCGCTGGTGGCGTGGATCTCGCCGCCGAGCAGCCGCGCGATCTCGCGGCAGATCGACAGGCCGAGGCCGGTGCCGCCGTACTTGCGGCTGGTGGTGCCGTCGGCCTGCCGGAACGCCTCGAAGATCACGTCCAGCTTGTCGGCGGCGATGCCGATGCCGGTGTCCACCACCGAGAAGGACAGGATGTCGTCGGCGCCGCGCAGCGTCTCGTCGATGTACGGCACCTCGCCCGTGGCGCGGGTGATGCGCAGCCGCACCTCGCCCTTCGGGGTGAACTTCACCGCGTTGGACAGCAGGTTGCGCAGCACCTGCTGGAGGCGCTGCTCGTCGGTGAGGAGCTCCTCGGGCACCGAGGGGTCCACCTCGACGCTGAACGACAGGCCCTTGTCCCTGGCCAGCGGCGCGAACGTCGCCTCGACGTAGTCGACGAGCTTCGGCATGGACAGTTGCTGCGGGTGGACGTCCATGCGGCCGGCCTCGACCTTGGACAGGTCGAGGATGTCGTTGATGAGCTGCAGCAGCGCCGACCCGGCCCCGTGGATGGTGCGGGCGAACTCGACCTGCTGGGACGTGAGGTTGCCCTCGCTGTTCTCGGTGAGCAGCTTGGCCAGCACCAGCAGGCTGTTCAGCGGGGTGCGCAGCTCGTGGGACATGTTGGCGAGGAACTCGGACTTGTACCGCGAGGAGACGGCGAGCTGCTCGGCCCGCTCCTCCAGCGTGCGCCGCGCCTGCTCGATCTGGAAGTTCTGGATCTCGATGGCGCGGTTCTGCTTGGCGAGCAGCGCCGCCTTGTCCTCCAGCTCGGCGTTGGACCGGCGCAGTTCCTCCTGCTGGCGCTGCAGCTCGTCCGACCGCTCGCGCAGCTCGGTGGTCAGGCGCTGGGACTCGGTGAGCAGGCCCTCGGTGCGGCTGTTGGCGATGATGGTGTTCATCGTGACGCCGATGGTCTCGACGAGCTGGTTGAGGAAGGCCAGGGAGACGTCGTCGAACCGGCCGAGCGACGCCAGCTCCACCACGCCGAGCACCTGGTCCTCGAAGAGCACCGGGAGCACGACGATCTGGGCCGGGGTGGAGCTGCTCAGCCCGGTGTCGATGGTGAGGAACCCGGCCGGCACCTCGTCCAGCACGATCGGGCGGCCCTCGGCGGCGGCCTGGCCGACGATGCCCTCGCCGAACTGGAAGCTCTGCCGCGCCCGGCCGCCGGGACGCACGCCGTACCCGGCGATCAGCCGCAGCCGGCCGTCCCGCGGCCCGGTGACCATGTAGAAGGCGCCGTGCGCGGCGGACACCAGCGGGGTCAGCTCGCTCATGATCAGCTTCGCGACCTCCATGAGGTCGCGGTGGCCCTGCATCAGCCGGGAGACGCGCGCCAGGTTGGACTTCAGCCAGTCCTGCTGCTGGTTGGCCTTGGTGGTGGCGACGAGGTTGGACACCATCGTGTTGATGTTGTCCTTCAGGTCGGCCAGCTCGCCCTGCGCCTCCACGCTGATGGAGCGGGTCAGGTCGCCACGGGCGACCGCGCTGGTCACCTCGGCGATGGCTCGCACCTGGGTGGTCAGGTTGCTGGCCAGCTCGTTGACGCTCTCGGTGAGCTGCTTCCAGGTGCCCTCGACGCCCTCGACCCGGGCCTGGCCGCCGAGACGGCCGTCGGAGGCGACCTCGCGGGCCACGCGGGTGACCTCGGAGGCGAACGACGAGAGCTGGTCCACCATCTTGTTGATGGTGGTCTTCAGCACGAGGATCTCGCCCTGGGCGTCCACGTCGATCTTGCGGGACAGGTCGCCGCGGGCGACGGCGGTGGTGACCTCGCCGATGTTGCGCACCTGGTAGGTGAGGTTGGTGGCCATGAGGTTGACGTTGTCGGTGAGGTCCTTCCAGACGCCCGACACGCCTCGGACGCGGGCCTGGCCGCCGAGCTGGCCCATGGTGCCGACCTCGCGTGCGACGCGGGTGACCTCGTCGGCGAACAGCGAGAGCTGGTCGACCATGGTGTTCACCGTGTCCTTGAGCTGCAGGATCTCGCCCTGCGCGTCCACGGTGATCTTCTTGGACAGGTTGCCCTGCACCACGGCGGTGGAGACGGCCGCGATCTGGCGCACCTGGGAGGTCAGGTTGTTCGCCATGAAGTTGACGTTGTCGGTGAGGTCCTTCCACACACCGGACACGCCGTGCACCTGGGCCTGGCCGCCGAGCTGGCCCTCCGAGCCGACCTCGCGGGCCACCCGGCTCACCTCGGAGGCCACCAGCGAGAGCTGGTCGACCATGGTGTTGATCGTGGACTTGAGCTCCAGCATCTCGCCCTGGGCGTCCACGTCGATCTTCTTGGACATGTCGCCGTCGGCGACGGCCTTGGTGACCTGGGCGATGTTGCGGACCTGGTAGGTCAGGTTGGCCGCCATCGAGTTGACGTTGTCGGTGAGGTCCTTCCAGACGCCCGACACGCCCTTCACGTCGGCGCGCCCGCCGAGCTGGCCCTCGGTGCCGACCTCGCGGGCCACGCGGGTGACCTCGTCGGCGAACAGCGAGAGCTGGTCGACCATGGTGTTGAGGGTCTCCTTGAGCTGGAGCACCTCACCCTGGGCGTCCGCGGTGATCTTCTTGGACAGGTCGCCCTGGGCCACCGCCGTGGCCACGGTGGCGATGCTGCGCACCTGGCTCGTGAGGTTGGACGCCATGACGTTGACGTTGTCGGTGAGGTCCTTCCAGACGCCGGACACGCCGCGCACCCGGGCCTGGCCGCCGAGCTCGCCCTCGGTGCCGACCTCGCGGGCCACACGGGTGACCTCCTCGGCGAACGCCGAGAGCTGGTCGACCATGGTGTTGACGGTGTTCTTGAGCTCCAGCATCTCGCCGACGGCGTCGACGGTGACCTTGCGCGACAGGTCGCCGCGTGCCACGGCCGTGGTGACGACCGCGATGTCGCGGACCTGGGCGGAGACCCGGCTGGACATGGTGTTGACGGCCTCGGTGAGGTCGCGCCAGCTTCCTGACATGCCGCGCACGTTGGCCCGCCCGCCGAGCTGGCCCTCCGAGCCGACCTCGCGGGCGACGCGGGTGACCTCGGAGCTGAACAGCGCGAGCTGGTCGACCATGCCGTTGATGGCCTTGCCGAGGCGGCGGACCTCGCCCCTGGCCGTGCGGTCCATATCTATACGGCGCGACAGATCGCCCTGGGCCACCGCGTCGAGCACGTCCGCCGCGCTGCTGACCGGGCCCACCAGGGCGTCGATGAGATCGTTGACCGAGTGGACGCTCTCGGCCCAGGAGCCGACGCCGGGGCCTGGGGTCAGGCGGACGCCGAACCGTCCTTCCTTGACCACTTCCCGGCGCACGCGCAGGAGCTCGTTGGCGAGGTGCTCGCGGCGGTCGGCCACTTCGTTGATCAGAAGCCGGACCTCGCTGAGGATGCCGGGCGCCGCATGGGGGACGCGCCGCCGGAAGTCGCCGTCACGCCACGCGACGAGGGTCTCCAGCAACGGCCGGAGATCGGACTCGGTGTAAGACCGCTCCGAACCGGACCCCGCAAGTGTCGCGGTGCCTTTCATGAAGCCTCCTTCACGCTGTTCGGGCGGGACATGGAGTAGTGCCAGTCTGGCATGAAGGACACTATGCGGTCGCCTGCTCCGCCGACCGCATGTGACGGCCATCTGTGGTATGCACGGTGTGATGACGAATTCTTCCCGAGGTGTGCTGGCCGCGTCGTTCGTGGCGGGCAAGGCGGCCCTACCCGCCGCCAAACGGTTCACGCACGAGGTGCTCACCGCGTGGGCCGCCACGTCGATCCTCGCGGACGCCGAGCGGCTCACAGGAGAATTCGTATCAGAAGTAGGCGATGTCCCGTTTGAGATTGTATGGGACCATCAGGGGGATACCGTCCAGATCGAGGTCCGGCAGAGGGCGGACGACGACCGCGCCCCCGCCGCGCCCGCCACCCCCGTGGCCACGTGGGGCATCACCTTCACCGGCACGCAGCGCACCACCTGGGCCCGGCTCGAGCTGCCGGAACCCCTGCCGCTCCCCGGGGACGACGACCGGGACGACGAGCCCACCGTCCGCGGCCCCGGCTGGCTCGGCTACCTCGCCGACGCCAGCGACCTGCTGGCCGGCACCCTCGACCCCGACATGGTCCCCGCGCTGATCGCGCAGATCGTGGTGCCGCGCCTCGCCACCTGGTGCGCCGTCTACACCGCCGACGCCGGCGGGGGCGGGGACCAGAGCCTCGCCTATCTCTGGCACGCCGACGAGTCCAAGATCGACACCCTCCGCGAGCAGCTCGCCGCCGCGGCGATCCCCTCGGCCGACGATCTGCGGCCCCGGCCGATCTCCCTGGCCGCCTGGCAGTCGCTCGCCTTCCCGCTGGTGGCCAAGGGCCGCAGCCTCGGCGTCATGTGCCTCGGCAGGGGCGGCCGCTTCCCCGACGACATCGCCCAGCTCGCCGAGGACCTCGCGCGCCGGGCGGCGCTCGCCATGGACAACGCCCGCCTGTACGCCCAGCAGGCCGACGCCAACCGCGCCCTGCAGCGCAGCCTGCTGCCGCCTGGCGTCCCCGCGGTCACCCCGGGCCTCGACTACTCGGTGGTGTACGAGCCCGCGGGCGAGACCAACGAGGTCGGCGGCGACTTCTACGACCTGTTCGCCACCCGTGACGGCACGTGGCGGTTCGCCATCGGCGACGTCTGCGGCACCGGCCCGGAGGCCGCCGCGGTCACCGGCCTGGCCCGTCACACGCTGCGGCTGCTCGCCCGCGAGGAGTACGACGTGGCGGCGGTCGTCTCCCGGCTCAACCGGGCGATCCTGGAGGAGGGGGAGCGTGCCCGGTTCCTCACCCTGCTGCACGGCGAGATCACCCGCACCGACGCCGGCCTGGAGCTGTCCCTGATCTCCGCCGGGCACCCCGAGGCGCTGCGGCTGCGGCCGACGGGCGTGGTGGACGCCGTGGTGACCGCGCAGTCGCTGCTCGGCGTCTTCCCCGAGGCCGAGTTCGAGGCCGAGAAGGTGTTCCTCGCGCCGGGCGACGTGCTGCTCGGCGTGACCGACGGCGTCACCGAGCGCCGGTCGGGCTCGCGGCTGCTGGACGACGAGGGCGGCCTCGGCAAGCTGCTCGCCGAGTGCGTCGACCTGTCGGCCCGCGCGGTCGCCGAGCGCATCCACCGCGCCGTCCAGGACTTCGCGATCGAGCCGAGCGCCGACGACCTCGCGATCCTCGTGCTGCGGGCCGAGTGGCCGGACCCTGCCGTCCCGTGACCCTGTGAGCCCGTGATCCCGGTCAGGACCGGCGGGGCACTTCCTTGTCCAGGCCGGTGTGCTTGCGGGCGAAGTCGATCTGGATGGTCATCTGCTTGATCCGCTCCTCGATGACCAGGGTGCCGTGCCCGGCGTTGTAGCGGTAGACGTCGAAGTCGTGCTTGCGCTCCTTCAACCCCGCGAGGTACTGCTCGATCTGGCCGATCGGCGAACGCGGGTCGTTCTCGCCGGCCAGCACGAGCAGCGGCGCCTCAAGCGCGTCCAGGTAGGTGATCGGGGAGGAGCCGGCGTACCGGTCGGGCATCTCCTGCGGCGAGCCGCCGAACAGCGCCCGGTGGTAGGCGCGCAGGCCCTCGGTCTCGTCGCGGTACGTGGCGGCGTGGTCGGCGATCGGGACCGCGGCGATGCCCGCCGCCCACGCCTTCGGCATGGTGCCGAGGCCGAGCAGCGTCAGGTAGCCGCCCCACGAGGCGCCCGCGAGGATCAGACGCTCGGGGTCGGCCCCGCCCTGGTCGACGGCCCAGTCGCGCACCGCCGCCACGTCGGCCAGCTCGATGTGGCCGACGTCGCCGCGCAGCGCGTCCCGCCACGCCGAGCCGTACCCGGTGGAGCCGCGGTAGTTGACCCGCACCACGGTGAACCCGGCGTCCACCCACGCCGCGACGTTCGGCAGGAAGGAGTCGTCGTCCTGGGCGGCCGGGCCGCCGTGCAGCAGGAACACCGTGGGGTTGGGGTTCGCGGCGGTCTCCGGCCGCGACACCAGGGCGTGGATGCGCCCGCCGGGGCCCTCCACGAACACGTCCTCCAGCGGGACCGACGGCGGCGCGGACGGCCCTGACTGGTTCATCACCACGTGGCCGCCGCTCGACCTGATCACCGGCGGGTGGGCGGCGCTGGACCAGGAGTACTCGACGACGCCGTCCGGGCGGGGCAGCGCGTCGTGGATGACGCCGTGCGGCGTCTTGATCGGCGTCAGGTCGCCGCCCCCGAGGTCGTAACGGAACAACTCGGTCCGTGCCCGGTTGTTGTGGCCGATCAGCAGGGCCCGCCCGTCGTGGTACCAGTCCGCGGTGATCTCACCGGGCACCCGCAGCCAGATCTCGCGCTGCTCGCCGGTCATCGGGTCCCAGATCAGCGGCTCGCGGCGGCCGCGGCGCTCGTGCAGGGCCAGGATGCGCCGGTCGGTGAGGGACGGCGCGAAGCGTACGCCGGAGAAGCCCTTGCCGGGACCGTCGTGCAGGTCGGCGACCACCCGGCCGTCCGGTCGCAGCACGCGCAGGGCCGGGTGGCGCGAGTCGCCGTGCTCGCTGTGGCTGACCGCGATCAGCGAGCCGTCCAGGGACACGCCGGCGACCTGCGCGAACTCCCGGGACTCGTAGATGACGGCCGGCTTCTCCCCGCAGTCCTTGGCCAGCAGCACCTGGAACCCGTGGCGGCTGCTGCGCCCCACCGCGGCCGTGCCGGTGGCGGCCAGGGCGAGCCCCGTCGGGTGGCCGGGGGCCAGATCGGGGTGGGCGGGCCTCTCGTCGCCGCCCGCGAACGGCTGGCGCATCCAGATGCCGTACTCGTCGCCGTAGGTGTCGGCGAACCACCAGATCCACTGCCCGGTGGGGTCGATCGCCGCGTGCGAGGTGCCCCGGGGACGGCTGGTGACCTGGCGGGTGGAGCCGACCGAACGGTCCCAGGCGTGGATCTCCCACGTGCCGGAGCTGTTGCATCGATACACGGCCCTGGCGGGTGCCAGCCGTGCCCAGATGGGCAGCGTCATACGTGCCGCTCGGAACCTGGCCTGCCAGCGTTCCTCGGCCTTCATGGGGGTGCCCCTCCCTCACGCTCTCCCGGTCGGGATCGGCGGGTTGCCGTTAAGTATGTCGCTTCTAAACAGAAGATGGCCTACAAAGTCGGGGAAAATCTCACTTCTTGGCGTTCAGGTGATCTTACGGAACATGGAGATCCTGCACGACACATTCACGGCGAGGACGCCGGGCAGCCGCGCTATCTCGATCTTCCGTGCCACCGGGTCAGTGTGCCAGGCGCTCGGTCCCATGCCCACGGCGGCCTCCACGTCTTCATGGCCCAGCATGATCTCGTACTCCTCGATCATGTGCCCGGCCTCGGCGAAACGGCCGGCGAGGGTCTCGCCGAGGCGCCGCTCCTTGTCCTCGCCGACCGACAGCAGGCCCAGCTCGCCGACCAGGGGCTCCAGATGGCGGGAGGTGGGGGTCACGACGGCCAGCGTGCCGCCGGGGGCCAGCACCCGGGCGAACTCCGGGCCGTTGCGGGGGGCGAAGACGTTGAGCAGCACCCCGGCTCTGCCGTCCTTCACCGGCAGCGGGCGCCACACGTCGGCCACCACGGCGCCGATGCGGGGATGGGCCCGGGCCGCCCGCTTCAGGGCGTGCTTGGAGATGTCCAGGGCGATGCCCACCGCGTCAGGCCCGAGCGCGGCGGCCAGGTAGTGCCCGGTCCCGGCGCCCGCGTCCAGCACGACGCCCGCCGTCCCGGCCACCTCACGCAGGCGCTCGGCCACCGGGGCGAAGTGCCCCGCCCCGAGGAACCGTGCCCGCGCCTCCACCATGGCCGGGGTGTCCGCCGTGCCGGCCGGCGCCGACCCGGTGCGCAGGCTCACGTACCCCTGCCGGGCGACGTCGAAGCCGTGGCCGTTCGCGCACCGCGCCGTCCCTCCGGACAGGACGAGATCTCCCCGGCACACCGGGCAGGCGAGATGCTCGATGACGTCGGCCAGCATGCCCCAATCATCCCGGACCCCGGGAACGGCTCCGGCCCCGGCCACGCCCGGACATGCGTGACCGGGGCCGGACCGGGCTCAGGCCGGGACCGAGGCGACCCCGGGGGCGAGGAAGGGGCGGCCGTTGACGGCGGTGGAGACGCCGGTGCGGTCCAGGTACGGGGTGATGCCGCCGGTGTGGAACGGCCAGCCGGCGCCGAGGATGAGGCACAGGTCGATGTCCTCGGGGGCGGCGACCACACCCTCGTCGAGCATCAGCCGCACCTCCTCGGCCAGCGCACGCAGCGCCCGCTCCCGCACCTCGTCGGCGTCCGGCCCTGTGCCCTCCCCCGCGAAGATCTCCCGCGCCTCGGGGTCGATGCTCAGGTCCGGGGCGTACACCCCGGGCTTGCCCGCCTTCACCAGCTCGGCGAGGTTCCCCGACACCCGGAACCGGGACGGGAACGCCTCGTGCAGCGTCTCGGCGACGTGCAGGGCGATGGCGGGCCCGACGAGCTGGAGCAGGGTGAACGGCGACATGGGCAGCCCGAGCCGGTCCAGCGCGTGGTCGGCGACCTCGATGGGCGTGCCCTCGTCCACCGCGCCGATCACCTCGCCCATGAGGCGGACGAGCAGCCGGTTCACCACGAACGCCGGGGCGTCCTTCACCAGCACGCTCGACTTGCGCAGCGCCTTGCCGACCGCGAACGCGGTGGCCAGCGTGGCGTCGTCGGTGCGCTCGCCCCGCACGATCTCCAGCAGGGGCAGCACCGCCACCGGGTTGAAGAAGTGGAGCCCGACGACCCGCTCGGGGTGCCGCAGGTCGGCCGCCATCGCCGTGATCGGCAGCGAGGAGGTGTTGGTGGCGAGCACGCACTCGGGCCCGACGACGTCCTCGACCTCGGCGAACACCTGCTTCTTGACCTTGAGGTCCTCGAACACCGCCTCGATCACGAGGTCCGCCCCCGCGAAGGCGTCCTTGGTCAGCGACCCGGTTACGAGGCCCTTGAGCCGGTTGGCCTTGTCGGCGTCGATCCTGCCCTTGGCGAGCAGCTTGCCGATCTCGTCGTGGACGTACGCCACGCCCTTGTCCAGCCGCGTCCTGTCCAGGTCGGTCAGCACGACCGGGACCTCCAGGCGGCGGGCGAACAGCAGGGCGAGCTGGGAGGCCATCAGGCCCGCCCCGACCACGCCGACCTTGGTGACCGGCCGGGCCAGGGCCTTGTCCGGAGCGCCCGCGGGCCGCTTGGCTCTCCGCTGCACGAGGTCGAAGGAGTACAGCCCGGCGCGCAGCTCGTCGCCCATCAGCAGATCGGCCAGCACGCGGGTCTCGGCCGCGAAGCCCTCGTCCCTGCTCGCCGTGCGGGCCAGCTCCACGAGCTCCAGGGCCCGGTACGGCGCGGGTGAGGCGCCGCGCACCTTGAGGTCGAGGGCGCCGCGTGCCGCGTCCACGGCGGCCTGCCAGGCGCCGGCGTCCGACGTGAACGGCGGGCGGGCGACGGCCGCCTCACCGGTCAGCACGCGGGCCGCCCAGCGCAGCGACTCCTCCAGGAAGTCGGCGGCGTCGAAGATCGCGTCGGCCACGCCGAGCCGGTACGCCTCCCTGCCGTCGATCATCCGGTTCTGCGCGAGCGGGTTGTCGATCATCAGCTTGATGGCGTTGGTGGGGCCGATCAGCCGCGGCAGCAGTTGCGTGCCGCCCCAGCCGGGCACCAGGCCGAGGAAGCACTCGGGCAGCGCGACCGCCGTGACGCCCGCCGAGATCGTGCGGTAGTTGCAGTGGAGGGCGATCTCCAGCCCGCCGCCCATCGCCGCGCCGTTGACGAACGCGAACGTCGGCAGCTCCATCTCGCCGAGGCGCCGGAACACCTCGTGCCCGAGCCTGCCGAGCTCCTCGGCCTGTTCCCGGGCGCGCACCAGCGCCGCGCCCTTGAGGTCGGCGCCGACGGCGAAGATGAACGGCTTGCCGGTGACGCCGACCGCGGCGAGGTCGGTGCGCTCCTCGACGGCGTCCAGCGCGGCGCCGAGCTCGGTCAGGCCGCGCGGCCCGAAGGTGCTGGGCTTGGTGTGGTCGAAGCCGTTGTCCAGCGTGATCAGCGCCATCGTGCCGGCGCCGCCGGGCAGCTTCACGTCGCGCACCAGCGCGTGGGTGACGACCTCGTCGTCGAAGATCTCGGTGATGCCGCTCACTTGGCGCCCTCCCAGGCGAGGTTCTCCCAGACGACCGTGCCGCCCATGCCCATGCCGACGCACATCGTGGTCAGGCCGTACCGCACGTCCGGCCGCTCGCCGAACTCGCGGGCGAGCTGCGTCATCAGGCGCACGCCCGAGGAGGCAAGCGGGTGGCCGAACGCGATGGCCCCGCCGTACGGGTTGATCCTCGGGTCGTCGTCGGCGATGCCGAAGTGGGACAGGAAGGCGAGCACCTGCACGGCGAACGCCTCGTTGATCTCCACCAGGCCGATGTCGTCGACGGACAGCCCGGCGAGGCGCAGCGCCCGCTCGGTGGACGGGATCGGCCCGACGCCCATGACCTCGGGGTCCACCCCGGCGAAGGCGTAGGAGACCAGCCGCATCTTCGCGGTCAGGCCGAGCTCCTCGGCGACGTCCGCCGCGGCGACCACGCAGCCGGTGGCGCCGTCGTTCAGGCCCGCCGCGTTGCCCGCCGTGACCCGGCCGTGCGGGCGGAAGGGCGTCTTGAGTGCGGCGAGGCCCTCCATGGTGGTGCCGGGGCGCGGCGGCTCGTCCTCGGTGGCGAGGCCCCAGCCGAGGGCGCCGGTGCGGATCGCCATGGGCACCAGGTCGGGCTGGATCTTGTTGTTGGCGTACGCCTTGGCGACCTTCTCCTGCGAGGCGACGGCGAAGGCGTCGGCGCGCTCCTTGGTGATCTCGGGGTAGCGGTCGTGCAGGTTCTCCGCCGTCATGCCCATGACCAGCGCGGAACCGTCCACCAGCTTCTCGGACAGGAACCGGGGGTTCGGGTCCACGCCCTCGCCCATCGGGTGACGCCCCATGTGCTCCACACCGCCCGCGATGGCGACGTCGTAGGCGCCGAACGCGATGCCGCCCGCGACCGAGGTGACCGCGGTCATCGCACCCGCGCACATGCGGTCGATCGCGTAGCCGGGCACCGACTTCGGCAGGCCGGCGAGCACGGCGGCGGAGCGGCCGATGGTGAGGCCCTGGTCGCCGATCTGGGTGGTGGCGGCGACGGCGACCTCGTCCACCCGGTCCGGCGGCAGGCCGGGGTTGCGGCGCATGAGTTCACGGATGACGCGCACCACCAGGTCGTCGGCGCGTGTCTCGGCGTACAGGCCCTTCGGCCCGGACCTGCCGAACGGTGTGCGCACGCCGTCGACGAACACGACGTCACGAGACGTTGGCACGGGCTGGCTCCTCGCTGTTGAGCGGCTTCACGGCTAGATGCTACTCGCGGGTAACATCATGCCACGCCGCTGCTCGGAGGCGTACCCGGCGGCCGGTCAGGCGATGCCGCGCAACACGGTGCGGGCGAGACCCGCCGTGAAGTCGTCCAGGGGCCGTTCGTGCACCTCAGGGCCCATGAAGTGGCCGAGGAACGCGCGCTGGTAACAGGCGCCGAGCAGCAGCGCGGCGGCGGACTCCACGTCGGCGTCCTCATGGA
Source organism: Sphaerisporangium sp. B11E5 (assembly GCF_039871875.1). Classification (NCBI taxonomy): domain Bacteria; kingdom Bacillati; phylum Actinomycetota; class Actinomycetes; order Streptosporangiales; family Streptosporangiaceae; genus Sphaerisporangium; species Sphaerisporangium sp. B11E5. The sequence goes on from NZ_JBDPMD010000007.1 coordinate 254,272, forward strand.
AAGCGCCACGTGACCGCATGGTGCGCAGCAGATCGGTGAGGAACTTCAGCGGCTTGTGCGGCCCGGCGTCGATCTTGCGCAGCCCTTCGCGGTGGCGTTCGAGCAGGGCCGGCTCGGCGAACAGCGACGAGCCGACGGGCATGGTGGCCTCGTAGAACCGCGTGGCCGCCTCCGCGATCTCGGTGAGGCACTCCAGCGGGGTGCGGTCGCCGGAGTCCTCCGACATGCGGGCGAGCAGCGCGGTGAACGGAGGCATGCGCTCCAGCAGCACCGTGACGAACAGCTCCTCCTTGCCGGAGAAGTGGCGGTAGAGGGCGGCCTCCGAACAGCCCGCGGCCCTGGCGATCTCCTTGGTCGTGACCCGCGCCAGCCCGAGCGTCCGCATGAGTTCGACGGCGGCGTCCAGGATGCGGCCCCGGGTGAGGGCGCCACTGCGCTCGTGAGGCATCGTGCGGATTCTGCCTTTCACCGGACGGAACTTTGAGACGCGCCAGAAGTACCTCCATCCTAGGATGTAAGTGAGTACTCACCAACCATGGGGAGACGACGTATGAAAATCACCGTCTTCGGCGGCACCGGCCGCACGGGCCAGCACATCGTCCGCCAGGCCCTGGACGCCGGCCACGAGGTCGCCGCGGTCGTCCGCGACCCGGCCCGGCTCCCGATCAGCCACTCGGCCCTGGAAGTCATCACCGCCGACCTCACCGCCCCCGCCCCTCTCCGCCCCGCCCTGACCGGCCGCGAAGCCGTGATCTCCGCCATCGGCCCCCGCACCCGCAAAGACGTAGGCGTGACCTCCAACGCCACCCGCGTCATCCTCCGCGCCATGGACCAGACCGACATCCGCCGCATAGTCCTCCTCAGCGCCGTCCCCGTAGGCCCCATCCCCGAAGGCGAAAACCCGATCTTCCGCGTGATCCTCTACCCACTCCTCCGCCGCCTCCTCCGCGACGCCTACGCCGACCTGGCCGCCATGGAAGAAGAAGCCCGCCGCAGCACCACCGAATGGACCGTCATCCGCCCACCCCGCCTCACCGACAAGCCCCTGACCGAGCGCTACCGCCGAGAAATAGGCGGCAACGTCCCAAGAGGCCACTTCCTCTCAAGAGCCGACCTGGCCCACGCCATGCTCGCCGCCCTGGATGACCCCGCCACCGTCAAACAACCCGTAGGTGTCGCCTACTGACCGACCCCACCTCGCCGAGGCGCGGGCCACCCTTCGCGCAGCCCGCGCCTTCCCCCCGAGCCGCAGAGATCACATTTCCTCCTGCCGGCCGCGTCGTGCCCCTCGTGACTCGGCCACGCCCCTCGAAATGGTGCCTTCGGCGCGCTTTTTCTGAGGGCGACCCTCGCCGCACCCACTACCCGCCGTCGCGCGACGAGCGTGGGGCCTGAAGAACACTCCGGCCGGTGTTGTGTTGATGCTTGCGGTGTCCTTCGAAACGGTGCCTTCGGCGCGGATTTTTCTTGGCGCGACCTCACCGACCTGTCGCCGCCGCACGCGGTGGGAGGCGGCGCCCTCATGTCGGTGTGCAGGGCACCTGGAACCACAGCGTCCGGCCTTCCTCACGCTCGACGACGGCCCAATGCTGTGAGATCGCGTCCACCAGCATCAGTCCGCGCCCGCCCTCGTCGAGCAGGCCGCCGCGCACGTGGGGAATCGTCGTACCACCCGCGTCGGCCACGTCGATATGGATGAGGTCGTTGCAGTCGATGAGCGTGAGGGTCACCCGGCCGCCGTCCCTGGAATTCGAATGGATCACCGCGTTCGTGATCGTCTCCGAGACCAGGAGCACCACTGCGTCCAGCGCCGGATGATTCGCGCCGAGGGCCTGCTTGACGAAATCCCGTGCTGTACGTGCTGATTCGGGAGCGCCGACTAGATGGATTACGCCGAGAACATTACCCTTTGCCCCATTATTGTGATGGGGCAAAGTGGGCTTAGGTTGTGTCAACAGATCTCACCTCCGCTGTGCGGATCAGGAACCCGTGGGCACCGCTAACGCCTGTGGGGCCCCGCCTTTCCACCGTCGCACTCATCCCACAGCTCCATACGCATGCGCCGACAGTGCGGATAGGGGAAACTGAGGGAAAGACGCGTGTCCCGTCGTTTCCCCGAGGAGCATGCGATGAGTGACGTCCCGGCCTGGGCCGCGCGGCTTCGTGCCGGTCGGCGCGACAGGCTGTGGTCGCAACGGGAAATGGCCAAGCGACTCGCCGACGCTGCCGACGAGCACACTCGCACACGCCTTCCTGAACGAGACTCGATGACCCGTATGATCAAATATTGGGAGTCGGGCAAGCATCGGCCTAAAGACCCCTACCCAGTGCTCTACTGCAGAGTGTTTGGTATGGATGAAGATGAACTGTTCAGTGATGAAGTGGCTTCGCCTCGCCGTCCACCCGCTGACGTTCTCAAGCAGTTGCTTCGCAAGGGAAACCCTCTGGTGCAGAACGGGAACCGCAGAGGTCGTCGTATCGGCACGGAGACCCTGACCGATCTGTCGGCGCGAGTCCACGGCTTGCGGCTCGCCGACGACGTGCTCGCCGGACGAGACCTGATCCAGCCCGCGTTTCGCGAACTCCAAGCGGCCGTACGGATGTATCGCCAATCGGTTTACACCGAAGACGTCAGCCGAGGTTTGCTGGTGGCGATCGGGGAGTTCGCCCAGATCGCCGGATGGGTCGCCAGCGACGCAGGACATCTCGGTCAAGCGGCAGAGACCTATCGGCTGGGCATAAGTGCGGCACATAACGCCGGAGATGCGAATCTTTCAGCGAACCTCATCGGATCGCTCGCATACCAGGTGGCCAACTCCGGCGACCCGAGTGAAGGCGTGGCACTCGCTCACACGGCACTGGACGCGGCGGGACCACATGCGTCCCCTCGGGCACGCGCGTTGTGCTGGGATCGTCTGGCCTGGGCATACGCACGCGCGGGAGAAGCGCAAGCGACGATGCGCGCGCTCGCCGAAGCGGACGAGGCACTCGCCGGCCACAACGAGGAAGCCGAACCGGAGTATCTGTACTGGGTGGACGACGGTGAACTCCAGATCATGAAGGCGCGTGCGTACACCGAGTTACGACGGCCGTTGCGCGCCGTCCCGATACTGACCGACGTACTCGGCCGTTACGACGCCACCCACACCCGCGAACTGGCCCTGTACCTGTCCTGGCTCGCCGTCGCGTTGGCTGATGCCAACGAACCGGAAGAAGCGGTACTAGCAGCCAGGCGGATGCTCGGCCTGTCCGCGGAGGTGGCCAGCGATCGGACCGCCCACCGCACACGGGTCGTCCTCAACCGGCTCGAGCCCTACCGCGACGTACCGCAGGTACGCGAACTCATGACCGACTATCGCCGGCATGCCTGATCGAGCCGGTGTCGAGATCGGCGATGATCTAGTCTGGGCGGGTATGCCGATCCGTGGGGGTTCCATGTCGTACGCGCCCAGGCTGGTGGACGGGGTGGAGGTCACGCCGCTGCTGGATGCGGTGGGGCCGTTGGGTGGGGGGTTGCGGCGGCCGTTGACTGAGTTGTTTCCCGGTGGGGCGGCGGAGGATTGGGCTGTGGCCGGGGACGGGGAGTGGGTGTTGCACTTCCGGTGTTATCTGCTGCGGGATCGGCATGGGCGGGTCGTGCTGGTGGACGCGGGGATCGGTGGGGTCGATTCTCCGGCTTCCACCTGGGCGCCTGTGCCGGGTGGGCTGGTGGCCGAGCTGGCGGGGCATGGGGTCATGCCTGGTGACATCGACACCGTTGTGCTCACGCATCTGCACAGTGATCACGCGAGTGGGACGATCGCCGAAGGGGTGCCCGTTTTCCCGAATGCTCGGCATGTCATTCAGCGGGCTGAGATCGACTGGATCGAGAACGGTGGGCCCAACCCGACCTTGGAGCGGGTCGTGCGGCCGCTCACCATGCTGATCGACGCGGTGGACGGCGAGGCAGGCGTCATGCCGGGGGTGCGGGTGGTGGCGGCGCCGGGGCACACGCCGGGGCATCAGGTGGTCGAGGTGGGGGACGTCACGCTGACCGGGGACCTGGTGGTCCATCCGGTGCAGGTGGTCAACCCGGGGGTCTTCTACGCCAACGACGAGGACCCGGAGCGGGCGGTTGCCAGCAGGCGGGCCGTGCTGGACGGCGTCCGTGCCAAGGGCGGATCCATCGGCACCTCTCACTTCGCTGAGCCTTTCACTGAGCTGGCGTGACAGGTGCCGCAGGGGTGCCCCGCTTGTGGGGTGTCTGATACGTCGGCCTCCGGCCTGTGACGAAGACGGCTCACGGATCTTTTGTCGGTTCTTCCACTTGGGTGGACAGTCGCCCTACCTCCGCAGGCATCACGCAGACGGGGGGCGGGGGTGTGGGGGCAGCGCCCCTGCCTTGGGGTTCGGGGCGGGAGCCCCGAAAAGAACAGTCCGAGCGGAGCGAGGGCCATGGTCGTCCGGGGTGCGCTTTGCGGCGCCCTCCGGTGTCACCTTCCCCTCGTAGGTGACGCCGGAGGGTGCCGGCCCCCGTTGTGGAGTTGTGGGCCCCGGGAGGACGTCGGTGTCCGTCCCGGGGCGGTTCTTGGGTCAGCCGACCGGCAGGGGTTCGCGGCGGGGCTGGACGGGGTCGGGGTGGTCGTCATCGTCGTCGTCGCCGTGGGAGAGCTGGGGGAGCCAGTTCAGCCAGCGGGGGAGGTACCAGTTCCAGTCGCCGAGCAGTTTCATCGTGGCGGGGAGCAGGACGGCGCGGATGATGGTGGCGTCGATGAGGATGGCGGCGGCGAGGCCTACGCCCATCTGCATGAAGGTGAGCAGGGACAGGGTGGCGAAGGTCGCGAAGACGGCGACCATGATCAAGGCGGCGCTGGTGACGACGCCCGCGGTGGTGCGGATGCCGAAGGCCACGGCGTCCTCGGTGCGCATTCCCCGGTCGAAGGCTTCGCGGATGCGGCTCAGGATGAAGACGTGGTAGTCCATCGACAGGCCGAACAGGATGACGAAGAGGAACAGGGGGAGCCAGTCGGTGATGGTTCCCGTCGAGGTGAAGCCGAGCAGGTCCTCGCCGTACCCGCGCTGGAAGACCAGGACCAGGACGCCGTAGGCGGCCGCCACCGAGAGCAGGTTGAGCAGGATCGCCTTGACGGCCACCACCAAGGAGCGGAACGAGACCAGGAGCAGCAGGAAGGCCAGCAGCAGGACGAAGCCGAACACCAGGGGCATGGTGCGGGCGAGTTGCTGGTTGAAGTCCATCGAGCCGGCGATCTCGCCGGTGACGTGCGCCGAACCCACCCCGGCCAGGGTCGCGGGGATGACCTGTTCGCGCAGGGTGCGGATCGCCTGTTCGGCGGTCGCGCCTTCACCCTTGATGCCGATGGTGACGCGGGCCACGGTCTTGTCGGGGTTGACGTCCACGTTGAACGGCTCGTTGGCCTGGCCGGTGGCCATCGCCTTGTCCTTGAAGGAGTCGATGGCGCTCTTGACCTCGGGTGTGGTCACGTCCGCGGCCTTGAGCACCACGACCGCGGGGGCGTTGCCGCCGGGGAACGCCGCGTCGATCCGCTTGTAGGTGTCGGCGATGGCGTAGTTGCCCTGCAGGTCGTCGATGGACTGCGGACCGGTGCGCAGGCCGAACGCGGGGATGGCGAGCGCGATCAGCAGGCCGCCCGCGATGACCACGGACACCAGCGGGTGACGCAGCACGGGGGTCAGGACGGCGTTCCACAGACGGCCCTCGCCGCCGCGCCCGAGCCGGCGTTCCCAGGTGACGCGGCCCCGGGTGACGGTGCGCACGGTGCCGTGGATCAGGCGAGCGTTGATCTTGTCGCCGATCAGGGACAGCAGCGCGGGCAGCACGGTGAGCGAGCCCGCCATGGCGACCAGCACCACGAGGATCGTGCCCTCGGCGAAGCCCATGAAGATGCCGTTGCCGGTGAGGAACATGCCGGCCATCGCGACGATCACCGTGATGCCGGAGATCAGCACGGCCCGTCCCGAGGTGGCCGCCGCGATCTCGATGGCCCGCCGCTTGTCGCGGCCCTTGGCGCGCTCCTCCCGTTCCCTGCGGATGTAGAACAGCGAGTAGTCCACGCCGACCGCGAGGCCGATCAGCAGCATGAGGTTCGGCGTGGCGGCGTCCACGTGCAGGAGCTGGCTGGTCAGCGCGAGCAGCCCGGTCGCGGCGATGATCGCGGTCATGGCCAGCGCCAGCGGCACCAGAGCGGCGAGCAGCGCGCCGAAGGCGGCGAGCAGGATGCCGAAGGTGATGGGCAGCGAGAGCTGTTCGGCCCGTACGAAGTCCTTGTCGATGGCCTCGCCGATGAGCTTGTCCCCGCTCGCCGAGCCCGCCTGCTCGATACGCAGGTCAGGGAAGCTCTTCTGCACACCGGCCACGGCGTCGAGCACCGGCTGCACCCGGTCGGCCGCCGTCTTGTTGTCGCCCTTCATGTCGAACTGCACGAGCGTGGTGTGCTTGTCCGGCGTGACCGGCGACGGCGGGTCGTCGTACGGCGTGCGGACGTTGGTGACCTGCCCGGTGGCGGTCACGGCGTCCTTCACCAGCGTGACGGCCTCACGGAACCGCGCGTCGGTGACCACCGGCCCGCTGCTCCCGGTCTGCACGAGCACGACCTCGCTCGCGACGTCCGGGAACTTCGCCCCGTCGAGGATGCGTCCCGCCTCGCGGGAGTCGCCGTTCGCGGTCTCGTACGCCTTCATCTGCGCCGTGCCGACGGCACTGCCCGCGATGGTGGCCACCGCGACGAACGCGATCCAGATCATGATCGCCGCCCACCGGTGCCGGGCACTCCACCCGCCCACGGACGCGGCCAGGTTTCTCCGCCGTCTCATCGTTGCTTTCCCCCAGCTCTGTTTTCTCCTGAAGGTAGAAGTGAGAAATGGGGGATACATCAGCCGAGAATGGCAATTGGCGGGTACTGCCCCAGGGGTAGGGCTCCGCACGCCGTCCGCCTGGAGACCTACGGGACCATCCCTAGGGGGAGACGGGGATACCGTCGGATCATGAATTTTCTGCCGGCGCATGTCTTCTACGCGCAACTGAACAAGACCGTCGCCGCCGCCGGCGCGCTCATCACCGACCCCGAGGGCCGGGTGCTCCTCGTGAAGCCCAACTACCGCGACCACTGGGGCTGGCCCGGCGGCCACGTGGACGAACACGAGACCCCTGACCAGGCCTGCGCCCGCGAGGTGACCGAGGAGGTCGGCCTCACCCTCCCGGTGGGCCGCCTGCTGGTCGTCCACTGGGTGGCCCCACGCGACGACCGCCCGATTCCCCTCATCCACTTCCTGTTCGACTGCGGTGAGGTGCCCGGGGACGAGGAGATCATCCTCCAGGAGGAGGAACTCGACGAGTACCGCTTCTTCGAGCCGAGCGAGGCGGCCGCCCTGCTCCCCGGCCACCTCGCCAAGCGCCTGCTCGCGTCCCTGACCGCCAGGAGCCAGGGGAGCACGATCTACCTCACCTGAGCGCGCAGGGCCGCCACATCAAGATCGGAGTCCCTGTCCCCGCGAGCGGCGCCAGGGCGAAGGCGGGGGTCAGCGGGCGGTGTCCAGTGCGGACACCAGCCGGTCGGTCAGCGCCACGAAGGTGGCCAGTTCGTCGTCGGACAGCGCGGCGAACCAGTCGGCCACCGCGGCGTGGTCGCCGTCGTCGCGGCCCGCCCAGTAGGCCCGGCTGGCGTCGGTGACCGACAGCAGCCTGCGCCGGCCGTCGGCGGGGTCGTCGAGCACGTCGAGCAGGCCCTTGCGCTGCAGTGCCTGCGCGAGCTGGGCGATGTTCTGGTGTGTGGTGCCCAGGGCGGCGGCCGCCTGTTTGAGTGACGGCGTGCCGAGCGCGGAGACGACCGTCAGCAGCGCGGCCTGCTGGGTGGTCAGGCCGTCGGCGCGCAGCCGTTCGTCCATCAGGTAGCGCAGGCGCTGAGCCAGGTAGAGGGTGGCGCGGAAGGCGTGGACGGGGGTGGTGAGCTCCTCGCCGAACAAGCCCGTATTGTCACGTCGGGACATAGTCAATATATTACCTATTCATGGGCGTCGAACACCAGATCGTGGTGATGCCGCACTGCGGCTACCTGTCCGAGACCTCCCGCATGATCGAGATCCACCGGGCGCTCGCGCGACGGGGCGCGAGCGTGCGGATGGCCACCCATGGAGGCACCTACGAGCCACTGCTGAGCGCCGCCGGGATCGAGTACGACATCGTCGGGCCGCACATGAGCCCGCGGCGTTCGGCCGAGGTCGTCGCCAACGCCACCGGCCTGGGCGACGTGCGGCAGAGCATCTACCCCGACGACGAGATGGAGACCTACGTCCGCGCCGAGGCGGAGTACTTCCGCACGCACGGCACGCGCACCGTCGTCACCGGATACACGCTGACCACCATGCTGTCGACCCGGCTGGCCGGCGCGGCGCTGGTCACCGAGCACGCCTGCTGCTGGGTGCCGGCCGCGTTCGAGCGCGGCCTGGTGCCGGCGCCCACCTTTCGCGCGGCCCGGTTCCTGCCCGGGCCGGTCGGCCGGTCGCTGGCCAACCGGGTGCTGCCGCGGACGCGGTTCTACTGCTCGGGGTTCAACCGCGTCGCCGCGAAGCTGGGCGTGGAGGGCGTGCCGAGCCTGGGTGCGCTGGTGCTCGGCGACCTGGCGCTGGTGCCCGAGGTTCCCGAGGTGTTCGGTGTGCCCGCCGCCGAGCTGGAGGCCTGGCGTCCGTCCGGGCGGCACCACCGGCGCACGACCCGGCTGCGGTACAGCGGGCCGCTGTACGCCCACCTCGACGTCCCCATGCCCGAGCACGTGCGGGCGTTCCTCGACCGGCCAGGCCCGGTCGTGTACGTCGCCGTCACCTCGACCTCGCCGCGCTTCGTCCGCCGGCTCGTGGCGGCGCTGCGGCCCCTGGACGTGCGCGTCCTGGTCGCGGGCACCGTGCACGACCTCGGCGACCTCGCCGACGAACAGGCGTGCGTCGGCGGGGTGCTGCCCAGCCACCTGGTCATGCCACGGGTGGACCTCGCCGTCACCGCGGGCGGCCAGGGCAGCGTGCAGACCGCCCTGGCCGCGGGCACACCGCTGGTGGGCCTGCCGCTGCACGCCGAGCAGGACCTCAACGTCGCGCTCGCGCAGCGGTGCGGCGCCGCTCTCCTGGTCGAGCCGTGGCGCGCGGGAACCGACCGGCTCACCCGGGCAGCCGGCCGGGTGCTGGCCGAACCGTCGTTCCGCGCCGCGGCCGGACACGTCCGCGACCTGTACGCCGCGGTGGACGGCCCCGGCAACGCCGCCGAGGCCGTGCTGGAGCTGACCGCGCACCGCTCGCCGGTATAGGTGCTCCGGCGGTCAGGGGGTGTAGACGTTCGGCCTGGGGGGCTCGGACATGCCGTTGCCGATGAAGAAGCTCGGGTGGGGAGGCTGGTTGTAGGCGGTGTTCTGCCAGGCGATGGCCACGCGGTACTGGGGGTCGTGCATCAGGGTGGTGATGCGGCGGTCGGTGGTCGAGGTGGTGGAGTAGACGCGGAGGGCACGGTTGTCGGAGGTGGGCCAGACGACCTCCTCGCGCCAGTCGCCCAGCAGGTCGCCGGAGAGGGACGGGGTGGCCTTGGTGCCGTTGTTGCTGTGGACGCCTGAAGCCGTGAGCAGGCGGGTGTCGCCGCCGGTGCCGTACTTGGCGATGTAGGTCTGGTCGAGCAGTTCGCGTACCGGGTCGCCGTCCCACCAGGCGAGGAAGTTGGCGGAGCCGGGCTTGTTGCCGATGTTGCGGCCCCTTGTGTCGAGGAGGCCGCTGGAGGCGGAGGACCAGGATTCGGCGCCTGCGCTGCCGGCGTAGACGTCGCCGGAGACGCCGCGGCCGTTGTCGCCGCTCGCGGGGGTGGTCCACAGGATCTGGCCGGTGCGGGCGTCGGCCATCCAGGAGCTCGGCTTGCTGGCGTCCTCGCTGACCTTGAAGACCTCCAGGCCGGAGCGGGACGGGTCCAGGTCGCCCACGTGCATGGCGTCGCCGTGGCCGTGGCCGGTGTTCCACAGGCCGCGGCCGGTGTCGTCCAGGGCCATCGCGCCGTAGATGATCTCGTCGCGGCCGTCGCCGTCCACGTCGGCGATCGAGAGGTTGTGGTTGCCCTGGCCGGCGTAGGCGCCGTTGCCCGACGAGTTGGAGTCGAAGCCCCAGCGGCGGGTCAGGGCGCCGCCGCGGAAGTCCCAGGCGACGATCACCGTGCGGGTGTAGTAGCCGCGGGCCATGATCAGGCTGGGCCGGCGGCCGTCCAGGTAGGCGGTGGCGGCGAGGAAGCGGTCCACGCGGTTGCCGTAGTTGTCGCCCCAGGACGAGACGGTGCCGCGGGGCGGGTCGTAGTTGACCGTGGACATGGCGGCGCCGGTCTGGCCGTTGAACATGGTGAGGTACTCGGGGCCGGCGAGCACGTAGCCGGAGGAGTTGCGGTGGTCGGCGGAGGAGCTGCCGATGACGCGGCCGGTGCCGTCCACGGTGCCGTCGGCGGTCTTCATCGCGACCTCGGCGCGGCCGTCGCCGTCGTAGTCGTACACCTGGAACTGCGTGTAGTGGGCGCCGGCGCGGATGTTGCGGCCGAGGTCGATGCGCCACAGGCGGGTGCCGTTCATGCGGTAGGCGTCCACGAAGACGTTGCCGGTGTAACCGGACTGCGAGTTGTCCTTGGCGTTGGACGGGTCCCACTTGAGGACGAACTCGTACCGGCCGTCGCCGTCGAGGTCGCCCACGCTCGCGTCGTTGGCGCTGTAGCTGTAGCTGACGCCGTCGGGAGTGGTGCCGCCGCCGGGCGGCTGGATGGGGACGTCGAGGTAGGAGCCGCCGGTGAAGCGCAGCGACGCCTCCGAGGCCGCCTGTTCGGCGCCGTTCACGACGGGCCGCACGGTGTACGACGCGTCGGACGCGGCGCCGTTGTCCAGATAGCTGGTGGCGCCGGTGAGGACCGAGGAGTTCACCTTGGTGGCGCCGCGGTAGAGGTTGAAGCCCACCCCCGCCGGGTCGGTGCCGAGCACCCGCCAGGAGACGAGGTTGCCGCTGCCGGAGCGCACGCTGATCAGGCCGCGGTCCAGCCGCTCGACCTGCTTGCCGTTGCTCGGTGTCGGTGTCGGGGTCGGCGTCGGGGTGACCGTCGGCGTGACGCTCGGCGTGACGGTCGGCGTCACCGTGGGGGTCACGGTCGGGGTCACGGTGGGTGTCGGGGTGGTGGTGGGGCCGGAGCCGCCGTCGCACAGCACGCCGTTCAAGGTGAACGATGCGGGCACCGGGTTGCTGGAGTTGTTCCACGAGGCGTTGAAGCCGAACGACACGTTCCCGCCGCTCGGGATGGAGGCGTTGTACCCGGCGTCGGCCGCGGTCACCTGGGCGCCGCTCTGGGTGACGGTGGTGTTCCACGCCTGGGTGACCTGCTGCCCGGCGCCGAAGCTCCACACCAGGCGCCACCCGCTGACCGGGTCCCCGAGGTTGTTGATGGTGACGTTGGCGCTGAACCCGCCGCCCCACTGGGTGGCGACGGTGTAACGCACCTCGCAGGCCACCGCGGCGGCGTTGGCGGTTAGTGACGTCACCGTCGCGGCCAGGGCGACGGCCGCGGCGGACAAGGTGACGGCCAGCCGGCGGACGGGGTGTTTCGCGCTCTCGCGCATGGCGATCCTTTCCGCGGCGCAATCGAAGCGCTTCGATTCGGGGAACCGGGAAGTCGGCACGAACGCCTACCAGCCGGTGATCTGCGCGAAACATAAGCGAAACCCCTGGAGGGCGCCATGGACGCCCCCCGCCGCCGCCACGGCACGCCGCGGGGTGCCGGGCTCACCTGGCGCTATCGCCAGGCCCGCCACCGGCGGAAACTGAAAATTACAGCGGCCCGTTCAGCGGGCTGGACGTTCAGGACGCCGGAAGGGTCTCCAGCAGTTCCCGCTCGAACCACGCGATGGTGCGGCGCAGCCCGGTCGTGACGTCGATCTCCGGAGTCCACCCGAGCCGGGCCGCCGCCAGCGAGGTGTCAGGCCGCCGCACCTCCGGGTCGTCCACCGGCCGGTCCACGAACGCGACGGGTGAGCGCGACCCGGTGAGCCGCCGGATCGTCATGGCCAGCGTCAGCATGGACAACTCCGCCGGGTTCCCGATGTTGACCGGCCCGGGGAAGTCGCTCGCGGCGAGGGCGAGCACGCCCCGCACGGTGTCGTCCACGTAGCAGATGGACCGGGTCTGCGTGCCGGTGCCGGTGACGGTCAGCGGCTCGCCGTGGATGGCCTGCCGCACGAACGTCGGGATGGCCCGGCCGTCGTGCGGCCGCATCCGGGGGCCGTAGGTGTTGAAGATGCGCACGATGGCGGTGTCCACGCCGTGGGAGTTGCGGTAGGCCGTGGTCAGCGACTCGGCGAACCGTTTGGCCTCGTCGTACACGCTGCGCGGCCCCACCGGGTTCACGTTCCCCCAGTACGTCTCCCGCTGCGGGTGCTCCAGCGGGTCGCCGTACACCTCGCTGGTGGACGCCAGCACGAACCTGGCGCCCTTCTCGCGGGCGAGCCCGAGCGCGTGCAGCGTGCCGACGCTGCCCACCTTGAGCGTGGCGATGGGGTGGCGCAGGTAGTCGGCGGGGGAGGCGGCCGAGGCGAAGTGCAGCACCAGGTCCACCGGGCCCGGCACGTGGACGTACCCGGTGAGGTCGCACTCGACCAGCCGGAAGCGCGGCCGGCCGAGCAGGTGCTCCACGTTGGCGGGTGACCCGGTGAGGAAGTTGTCCATGCAGACGACGGACGCCCCCTCGGAGAGCAGCCGCTCGCACAGATGCGACCCGAGGAACCCCGCGCCCCCGGTCACCAGCACCCGCCGCGCGCTCATCGGGACCCCGCCGGCCACGTGCCGCGCCTCATGGCCAGGACGTCTCTGTGTCGGGGCACACCACCAGCTCGCGGACCTCGCAGCCCGGCGGCTGGCCGAGGGCGAACACGATGGCGGCGGCGACGTCCTCGGGCTGGTTGAGGCGGGCACCGGGCCCCGGCCGGTACTGTTCCTCGCGGCCGTCGAAGAAGCCGGTGCGCATGCCGCCCGGCACCAGCAGCGTCACCCCGACCCGCCCGGCCGTCTCGGTGGCGAGCGCCCGGGTGAAGCCGACGACACCCGACTTGGCGGCGCAGTACGCGGTCGCGTCGCCCACCGCGCGCAGGCCTAGCGTCGAGGCGACGGTCACCACCCGCCCGCCCGAGCGTTCCAGGTACGGCAGCGCGGCGCGCACCACGGACACGGTGCCGAACAGGTTGACCCGCACGACGCGCTCCCACTCCTCCCCGGGCACCCGCTCCAGCGGCCCGCACCGGTCGATCCCGGCGGCCGTCACCACGCCGTCCAGCCCACCGGCCCGTTCGGCCAGCTCCCTTACCGCCCGTTCGGCCTGCTCGCGGTCGCCGACGTCCGCGACGACGTGATCGGCGCCGTTCTCCGCCGGTGCCAGGTCGATCACCAGCGGGCGCCCGCCGGCCTTGGCGACGGCGGTCGCGGCGGCCCTGCCCAGGCCCGACGCCCCGCCGGTGATCAGCACGTTCCCGATCATCCGATACTCCTTCGGTCGCGGGGGCCGGTCCGACGGCCGTGATCGCCGTCACGTCCCAGCGTGGCGGGCGGTCCCCGCCGCGGGCACCCCCGTAAGGGCGGGTCTAGGGGGTCACATCACTTCCTGCGCGGCGGCGATGAGGCCGGTCGTGGAGTGGCCCGGCACGCTGGGCAGCACCACGACGTCGCCACCGCACCGGCGGACCGCCGCGGCCTCGGGCAGCTCGAGGCCCGTGTAGTCGCCGCCCTTGACCCACACGTCGGGGCGCAGCCGCTCGATCAGGACGTTCGGGGTGTCCTCGGTGAACACCGCTACCCCGTCCACGCAGCCGAGCGCCCGCAGGATCTCCACCCGGTCCCGCTCGGCCACCACCGGACGGCCGGGGCCCTTCAGCCTGCGCACCGACTCGTCGGAGTTGACGCACACGATGAGCGCGTCCCCGAGGGCCCGTGCCTGGCGCAGCAGGCTGACGTGCCCGGCGTGCAGCAGGTCGAAGCACCCGCCGGTCGCGACGAGCGTGCCGCCGGACGCGCGGGTCACCGCGGCGAGCTCCAGTGCCGTGCGCGGCAGCTCCGGCGGCGCGGGCTCGGGCAGGCGGATCGCGGAGGCGCCGCCCGTCCGCACGAAACGGGTGGCCTCGGCGACGGCCTCACGCACCGCCTCCTCGGCGTCCGCGCCGTCGCGCAGCGCGAGCACCGCGGCGGCGGCGAACCGGTCGCCCGCTCCGCAGGTGTCGTACCCGGTGGCGGGCGCCGGCGAGGGGACGCGCAGGGTGTGCCCGCGGGCGGTCGCGAGCACGGCGCCCGCGCCGCCGAGCGTGACGGCCACGGCCGCCGCGTGCAGTTCGCGGGCCAGTCCGCGTGCCGCCAGCTCCGGCAGGGGGTACGGCCGGGCGCACAGCTCCGCGGCCTCCCTCTCGCTCGGGGTGACCAGGGCGCAGCCCGGGACGGGCAGCGACCCCGCCGGGTGCGGGTCCCACACCAGCGGCATGGTCAGGCAGCCGAGCAGGTCCCGCACGGCCTCCGCGGTGCCCCGGCCGTAGTCGGACACCAGCACCGCGCCCGCGTGCCGCAGCACCCGCGCGGCCCGCCCGCCTTCAGGGCCGCACCACGCGCGGCCGTCCCCGGTGTCCACCCGCAGCAGGGTCTGGCCCCGGGCGCGCACCCGCGTCTTGCGCGCGGTGGTGCCGCGCAGGGGCAGCCGTACGACCTCGGCGAACCCCGACAGCAGGCCGCGCAGGCAGCGTCCCGCGCCGTCCTCCCCGAGCGCGGTGATCAGCACGACGTCGGCGCCCGCGCGGGCCGCGAGCAGCGCCGCGAGGCCTGCCCCGCCGGGCCGCCGCCGTTCCGCCACCCCGCGCACCACCGGCACCGGCGCGTCCGGGCAGAGCCGGTCGGCGTCCCCCTCGACGTCCACGTCCAGCAACGAGTCCCCGACCACCACGATCGGCCCGACGGCGCTCACGCCGCCTCCTCGCGGGGCGCGCCTCGGCCCGCTCATGCCACCGCCTCCTCGATCACGTCGCACAACATGTGGATCACCGCCAGGTGGACCTCCTGGACGGTCGCGGTGTCCCGGGACGGCACCGCGACGGCCTCGTCGCACAGCGAGGCGAGCGGGTTCGGCGCCTTCCCGGTGAGCGCCCACGTCAGCAGGCCCTCGGTGCGGCCCGCGGCCGCCGCGGCGAGCACGTTGCCGCTCGACCCGCTGGTGGACAGGCAGATGAGCACGTCCCCCGGCCTGCCGTGGGCGCGCACCTGCCGGGCGTACACCTCGTCGGCGCCGAAGTCGTTGGCGATGGCCGTCGCCGCCGAGGTGTCGGCGTGCAGCGGGATCGCCGCGTAGGGTGCCCGGTCGGCGCGGAACCGGCCCACGAGCTCCGCGGTGAGGTGCTGCGCCTCGGCGGCCGACCCGCCGTTCCCGCAGGCCAGCAGCCGCCCGCCCCCGGCGAGCACGGCCGCGAGCTTGCGGCCCCAGATGTGGATGCGCGGCGTCTCGACGCTGACCGCGGCCAGCGCGCCTCTCAGCCGCACCAGATGCGGATGCATGGCCTCACCCCTCCGCCGTCGCGAGGCGGCCGGTGCTCATCCCGGCGAGACTCCGGTACACCGACTCGGTGCGCGCCGCCACCTGCGGCCAGCCGTACCGCGTCCGCGCGCGGCGCAGCCCGGCGGCGGCGAGGGCCGCGCGCCGCTCCGGGCAGCCGAGCAGGTCGCGCAGCGCCTTGGCGACGGCGCGGGGACGGCGGGGCGGCACCAGCACGCCGCACCCGGTGACGGTGTCCAGGTGGCCGCCGACCGCGGAGGCGACCACCGGCACCCCGCAGGCCATCGCCTCCACCGGGACCATGCCGAACGGCTCGTACCACGGCACGGTCACCACGACCCGCACCGACCGCATGAGGGCGGGCACGTCGGCCCTGGCGACGCTCCCGATGAGGCGCACCCGCCCGGCGAGGCCGGACGCCGACGCGAGGGCCCGCAGCCGCAGCCACTCGGCGTCCCCGGGTTCGCCGCCCGCCACGATGAGCCGTGCCTCCGGCACCCGGGGCAGCGCCTCGATGACGGTGTCCACGCCCTTGCGTGGCACCAGCCGGCCGATGCTCAGCACCTGCTGGCCGGCGGGCCGCGCGGCCGGGCCGTCCGGGCGGAACAGCGCGAGGTCCACGCCGCACGGCACCACGGTGACCCGTTCCGGTGGCACGCCCATCGCGACCAGCTCACGTACCTCGTCGGTGCAGGTGGCGATGATCGCGGCCGCCCGGCGGCCGATGTCGCGTTCGACCGCGAGCCGTTCTGGCGGGCTGGTGTCGGCGGCGCCCTGCCAGCGGCGCTTCACCGTGCCGAGGGCGTGGAAGGTCTGCACCACGGGCACGCCGAGCCAGGTGGCGGCGTTGAGCGCGGCCATGCCGCTCATCCAGAAGTGCGCGTGCGCGACGTCCGGCCGCTCCCGGCCCCAGCGGCGGGCCAGCCAGGCGGCGAACGCCGGCATGTGCGGCGGCAGCGCGTCCTTCGGCAGCGGCTCGGGCGGCCCGGCGGGCACGTGCTCCACCACGGCGCCGGGCGCCAGCGGCACCGGGGCGTCCTGGCCCCTCGCCGTCCTGCGGGTGTACACCGTCACCTCGTGGCCGAGGGCGGCGAGCGCGGTGGCGAGCCCGGCGACGTGCACGTTCTGCCCGCCCGCGTCCACCCCGCCGATCGCGGCCAGCGGGTCCGCGTGTTCCGACACCATGGCGATCCTCATCGCACCCCCTCGGGCAGCGCCCCCGCCGTGCCGTCCCCGCCGTCCGCCGGGATGAGCGTGGGGGCGGTCGCGTGGCGCAGCACGCCGGGGGCCGAGGTGGCGACGAGCTCGCGCACCGTCGCCACCACCTGCTCGCTGGTCACCGAGGACAGGCAGGGGTGGCCGGGCACCGGGCACACCCGGGCGCGGGTGCCCCGGCACGGCGCGTCCTGGTCGCCGAGCAGCGCCACCGGCACCCGGTACGGCGCCCAGCGCGCCGCCGGGACGACCGGGGCGAACAGGCTGACCACCGGCGTGCCGACCGCCGCCGCCAGGTGGGCGGGGCCGGTGTTGGCCACCACGACCGCCGCCGCGCCGGCGAGCACCGCGGCGAGCTCGTGCAGCGTCGTCACCCCGCCGAGGTCCGCGCCGTACGCCCCGGCGACCTGCGCGGTGAGCGCCTGCTCGTCGGGGTCGCCGGTGACGACGACCCGCAGGCCGCCGAGCACCAGCTCCCGTACCGCGCGGGCGTGGTGCCCGGCGGGCCAGGCGCGGGCCGGGGCCGAGGTGCCCGGGTGCACGACCACGTACCCCGGCGGGCCGGTGAGGTGCTCCACCGGGGGCAGCGGGCGCCGCACGTCCAGCGCGCCGTCGTCGCCGGCGGGCAGCTCGAAGCCCGCCTCGCGCACCAGGGCCAGCATGCGCAGCGCCTCGGGCACGTCGCCGGTCTCGTCCACGATGTGCCGGACGTCGAGCAGCGAACCGGGGTAGTCCTCGCTGATGGCGGCGATGCGGGGCACGCCCGCGAGGCGCAGCAGCAGGGCCAGCGGCAGCGACGACTGGTGGAACGACGTGAGGATCACCGCCGTGTCCGGGGCCACGTCGCGCACCATGGCGACCAGGCCCTCGGCGTGCTCGGGCGTCAGCGGCCGCGGGTCGGGGTCGATCCATGGCGCCCGCCACTCCAGCACCTGGTCCACCCCCGGCAGCAGCCCCGCCGCCGCCGTCCCGTTCGGCCCGGTCAGCACCACGACCCGCTCGGCACCCGCCGCGACGGCCCGGATCGCCGGGCCGGCAAGCAACACGTCCCCGGCGTTGTCCAGCCGCGCCACCAGCACGGTCCCCGCGCCGCGCGTCACCGGCGCACCCGCAGTTCGCCGCGCAGCCGGTGGACGCAGGCGAGCGGAGGGATCACCACGCTGGTGACGGCCATCCGCACCACCTCCTCCGGGGTACGGGGCCCCGGCGCGAGCCGTGCCCAGGCGAACTCGGCCGTCAGTCCCAGCCACCCGGCCCACGCCACCAGCGCCCCCACGGCGGCCCTGCGTCCCCGCTCGCCGTCGCCGCGCGAGGCCGCGGCGGCCACGCCGAGGACGCACGAGAGCACACCGAGCGCGGTGGTCGCGGCGTGCCGGGCCAGCCTGCCGGGGACGCCGCCGACGGCGGCCCGCCAGCCCGCGCCGTGCACCCGGCGCATCAGGGCGTCGTCGGCGTTGCCCCGCTGGGCGCGCACGCTGGTCCAGAACCCGTCGTCCCGCACCGGGTGGTGGGTCACCCGGCGGCCCTTGACCAGGCGGTACCCGGCGCGCATCAGCCGCAGCGCCAGATCGGCGTCCTCGCGGTACGCCCGGGGGAACCGCTCGTCGAACCCTCCGGCCCGCTCGAGCGCGACCCTCCGGTACGCCATGTCCGCGGTCACCCAGCCCGCCCCGGCCAGGCCCGCCGTGTTGCGCTCGGCGTCGTTCGGCCGCCGTCCCTCAGGCAGCGGCACCACCAGCCGGCCCTGGCTGCCCGCGACGTCCGGCGGCAGGTCGGCGAGGTCGGCGGCCAGGTCCCGCACCCATCCCGGCTGCGGCACCACGTCGTCGTCCAGGAACGCGATCCACCGGGTGCGGGCCGCCCGCCACCCCGCGTTGCGCGCCGCCGCCGGGCCACGGCCTCCCGTGCGCAGCACCTGCACGTGGCCGGGCACCTTCAGCTCCGGGCAGAACCGCGGCCGGTCGTCCACCACGATGACCGGCGTGCCGGAGCCGAGCGCGGCCAGTGTGCGGCTCAGGCTGCGCCGCCCGACGGTGGGGATCACGACGGTGATCACGGGGCACCCCGGCTCACGCCGGCCGCCCGCGCGGCGCGCCGGTCCTTCTTGCGGACGCCTCTGGCGACGCTCCGCGTGCGTACGTCGATCATGCGGAGTACACCTCCCCGCGGCGCACCAGGTACGGCCCGAGCACGAGCACGTCGACCGGTGCGGATCCGAAACATTCGAGCGCGTCGCGGGGGTCGTCCACCATGGGGCGCCCCGCCGTGTTCAGGCTGGTGTTGACCAGCACCGGCAGGCCGGTGCGGGCCTCGAACTCGGTGAGCAGCCGGGCCAGCAGCGGCTCGGACGCACGGTCCACGGTCTGGGCCCGCGCCGTGCCGTCGACGTGCACCACGGCGGGCAGGCGGTCGCGCCACTCGGGGCGCACGTCGTGCACGAACAACATGTACGGGCTCGGCAGCGGGCCGCGCTCGAAGACCTCCCCGGCCCGTTCGGCGAGCACCATGGGGGCGACCGGGCGGAACGGCTCGCGGCCCTTGACCGCGTTCAGCCGGTCGCTGTTCGCGGCCCGTCCCGGGTGGGCGAGCAGCGACCGGTGGCCGAGCGCGCGGGGGCCGTACTCCGACCGCCCCTGGAACCACGCCACGACGCGGTCCGCGGCCAGCTCGGCCGCCACCGCCGCCGCGAGGTCGGCGGGCCGCCGGTGGGGGACGCCCGCGGTGGTCAGCCACGCGGCGAGCTCCTCGTCGGTCCACTCCCGTCCGAGGTCCGCCCCCGGCATGGGCGCCACCGGCTCGCCGTGCAGCCGCGCCAGGTGTAGCGCCCCGCCGAGCGCCGTCCCGGCGTCCCCGGCCGCCGGCTGCGCCCAGACGTGCTCGAACGGCCCCTCGCGCAGCAGCCGCGTGTTGGCCACGCAGTTGAGCGCCACGCCGCCCGCCATCGTCAGGCACCGCTCGCCGGTGCGCTCGTGCAGCCACCCCGCCAGCTCCAGCAGCACCTCCTCCAGCCGCCGCTGCACGCTGGCCGCGAGGTCCGCCTGCTCCGCCGTCCAGTTGCCGTCGCCGGTGCCCGCCTTGGCGTAGACGCTCCAGTCGACCGGCTCCACGCGGAACCCGCCGTCCCCCGTGGTGTGGATCAGCTCACGCAGCTCGCCGAGGTGGCGCGGCTCGCCGTACGCCGCGAGCGCCATGACCTTGTACTCGTCGCTTGACCGCTGGAACCCGAGGTGCGCCGTCACCTCCTCGTACATCAGCCCGAGCGAGTGCGGCAACTCCTGCGCCGCGAGCACGCTCAGGTCCCCGTCCCGGTACACCCCGGCGAGGTGCGACACGGCCTCGCCCCGCCCGTCGCACACCAGCACCGCCGAACGCCGGTACGGCGCCGCCAGCCCCGCCGACGCCGCGTGCGCGACGTGGTGCGGCACGAACGTCACCCGCGCCCCGTCCAGCCCCGGCAACGCCGTCGCGAGGAACGCGGGGGCCCGCCGCGCGTAGGTGGTCCGCAGCTCCTCCCACCCCGCGTCCAGCCCGGCCGTCCCCTCCCGCACCAGCTCCGGGTCGTACGAGTACGCCACCCCGTCCAGGTCCTCCGCCCGCAACCCCGCCCGCTTGAGGCACCACGCCGCCGCCCGCTCCGGCAACTCCCACGCCGAGAACGCCACCGGCCTCTTGCCGTGCTTACGCCGGCTGAACCGCTCCTCCTCCGCCGCCGCGACGACTTCCCCGTCCACGACCAGCGCCGCGGCTGGGTCGTGGAATATGGCGTTGATCCCGAGAAACCGCATCGGCATACCTCCGTAAGGCCGCGATGGTCTGGTTACCGAGAGAAGCGGTGGTCAAACGCCGCTTTGCGCATACCACGAGGTAGAAAGGCCGAGAATCTTGAACTTAGTCACTCTAAGTGATTATTTCTGGTTTCCCTGCCCTTGTTCTCCTGATCGCCCCGGCCCGTCGCGGCCTCCATCGCGTACACATGGCCGGTCCCGTCCCCGACGTACACGGTGCCGTCCGCGACGGCCGGACCGGACACGGCGGCTCCCCGGGTGTAGGTGTGCCAGCGCGCATGACCGGTGGCGGCGTCCAGCGCGTACACCGCGCCGCCGGTGGTGGCGGCGTGGACGATGCCGCCCGCCACCACCGGAGTGGTCCACCCGCCGCTGAACCGGCTGATCGGGGTGTAGGTCCACAGGGAACGGCCCGTGGCGGCGTCCAGCGCGTACAGCGAACGGTCGTCGCTGCCGGCGTAGACGGCACCGCCCGCCACGCGGGGGCCGTGCTCCACTGCCGCTCCGGTGCCCAGGCTCCAGCGCACGGCGCCGGTGGTGGCGTCCAGCGCGTACACCCGCCGGTCGTGGCTGCCGACGTACACCGTGCCGTCCGCGACCGCGGGCCCGCCGCCGACGGCCCCCGCCGTGGCGCTGATCCAGCGCACGGCGCCGGTCGCGGCGTCCAGCGCGTACACGTGGCGGTCGTGACTTCCGGCGTAGACGACGCCTCCGGCCACCGCCGGACCGCAGGACACGACGTCCCCGGTGGTGAAGCTCCAGACGCCCTCGCCGGTCGTGGCGGCGAACGCGTGCACACGACGGTCGTCGCCGCCGACGTAGACGACGCCTCCGGCCACCGCCGGGCCGGAGCGGACGGGGCGACCGGTCGTGCGGGACCAGACGACCCGGCCGGTCGCGACGTCCAGCGCGTAGACCTTGCCGTCGTCACTGCCGACGTAGAGGAGATCGTCCGCCACGGCCGGGCAGGACCGCACCGTGCCCGCCGTCCTGCGCGTCCACACCACGCGGCCGTCGGCGGCGTCCAGCGCGTACACCTTGCTGTCGCAGCCCACGTAGACGGTGCCGTCCGCCACCGCCGGGCCGGCGTGGACGGCGCCGCCGAGCTTGCGTGTCCACCCGGTCCTCCGGGCACTCGGCGCTGGGGTGGCGCGCGGCCGTGGCGGCGGGGTGACGGGCCGGGGCGGGGCCGGGACCCGTCGCCCTCCCGCCCAGCCGACGATCGCCGCGGTGACCGGCACCAGCAGCGACGCCAGGCCCGCGAGGTCGGCCGCGGTCTCCAGGCCCCACGCGCGCAGGGCGAACCACAGGGCCGCTCCGAGGGCGCAGAACGCCAGGGCCGCGGCCGTCCACCGCCACATGTCAGGAGGTCCCTCCGGTGAGGGCCCCGGTGACGATCTCGGCGGTGTGCTCGGGGCCGTAGCCCGTGCGTCGGTCACCTGACCCGAGGCGGACGACGACGGTGTCGGAGGACGGGTCGACCTGGATGATCTGGCCGCCGAGGCCGATGGCCCAGTACATGTCCGGGGGCGCGGACGGCACCAGCCGGGAGGGGCTGGTGCGTTCGCTCTCCTGCCGGGTGGTGGCGCGGAGCGGGCCCGCGACCGTGCCTTCGGCGTTGATCCACCACAGGTACCCGTAGGCGGCGTTGATGTCCTGGGACGGGCGGGTGGTCGCGGCCCTCACCCAGCTCTCCGGCACCAGCCGTTCGCCGTCCCACTTGCCGCCGCGCAGGAACAGCAGGCCGAAACGGGCCAGGTCCTCGCAGGTCGACCGCAGGCCGGTGTACATGGTGGTGTTGCCCGACAGGTCCCGCGTCATCTCCGAGTGACGCATGCCGAGCGGGCCGAGGAGCCGCTCGCGCGCGTAGTCCGCCGGGTCCTTGCCCGTCGCCTGGCGCAGCACCGCCTCCAGCGTCTGGATCGCGGCGTTGTTGTACGCCCAGACCTTCCCGGGTGCGGCGTCCTGCGGCAGACCGATCGCGAAGCCCGTGCGGTCGGCCGCCCGGCCGAGGCCGCTGTAGTCGGTGGTCAGGTCCCAGTGGCGGCCGGAGTCGTTGCCGAGGACGTTCCTGACGCGCACGTCCTTCGCCGCCGTCTTCCTCCACCGGGGGATGTACCGCGCCATCGGGTCGTCGATGTCGAGCAGGCCCTCCTCCTGCGCGATGCCGACCAGGGTGCTCGTGTACGACTTGGTGACGGAGAAGACCTCGTGGGCGGACGTGGCGGCGCCGTTCCAGTACCAGTCGGCCACGATCTGTCCGTGGCGCACCACGACCAGGCAGTTCGACTCCATCGCACGGGCCCGCTCGGCGATCCCGGCCAGCTTCCGCGGGTCGAAGCCGGCCTCCCGGGCGTCCCCCCGTGCCCAGGCGGGCCCGGGATAGCCGGAGCCGGGGGCCGGGTGCGGGGACGCCGCTGTGCTCGGCGTCGTGCGCGCGGCCGGTGTGCTCGGTGCCGTGCGCGCGGCCGGTGTGCCGGCGCGGGCCCCTGGATCAGGAGCCGTGCATCCGGTCGCGGCGAGCAGGAGCGCCACGACCGCCGCGGCCAGGCGACGGTGAGGCGGTGACGCCGGGTGTTCCATCACCCACCTCTTCCGGTGAGCACGACGGCCGTGCGACGTGTCCCCTGATGTCTGGGGGCACGCTACACGGCCGACGGTCCCGGGCGAAGAGCCTTTCCGGCTAGCCGCCGGTGATCACGAAGCCCGTGCCGGGTTCTCTGACGATGTCGCCCGTCGCGGAGTTGGTGATGGTGACGCCGGTCAGCGTGGCGCTGCCGCGGGCGCCGCCCTGGGCGAGGATGCCGGCGCCGTTGTTGGACCTGTCGATGCGGACGCCGGTGATGACGACGCCCGGCATCGCGCTGCCGCCGGACTTGAACTGGATGCCGTCGTAGGTGGAGTCGGAGATCTCGGTGTCGCGGATGGTGACGCCGGGGATGTCGCCGTTCGGGGCGAACAGGGTGATGGCGCCGAACTTCTGCTGCTCACCCCAGAACACGCCGCCGCAGCGGTGGAGACCGTTGTTGGCGAGCAGGGTCTGCCCGGAGAACGGCAGCGGGTCGTGGTCGGTGGCCAGCATGATGCCGGGGTAGTTCGCCGTGTCGTAGATGAGGTTGTTCTCGGCCTTGTTGCCGTAGCCGCCGTAGATGGCGATGCCGTTGGCGCGCCACGGGAGCTGGATCGTGTTGTTGACGAAGCTGTTGTCGTGGGCGATGTCCACCGAGGGGTTCTTCACGTACCGGTTGGCCCAGACGGCCAGCGCGTCGTCGCCGGTGGTGCGGAACGAGGAGTTGAACACCCGGGAGTTGCGCGTGCCGTTGGTGAAGTTGATGCCGTCGGCGTAGGTGTTGCGGATCCGCATCCCGCTGAACTCCAGCCCGTCGCCGGGGCCCCACAGGTCGGGGATGTTGTCGTAGTCGCGGCCGACCCAGGCGCCGACGTTGGCGTGCTCGATCCAGACGTTGCTGATCCGGGTGTTCAGCCCGAACCGGCCGTTCAGGCCCACGCCGCCCTCGGCGCCGCCGGGGCCGCCGCGGATCCGGCCGGAGCCGAAGATCGCGATGTCGGAGATCTGCACGTTGTCGTCGATGTCGAAGCCGAAGTTGCCCTCGTGCGGGTGATTGATGCCGCCGGTGGCGAGGTGCGGCTCGGTCAGCGTGTAGAGCTGCGAGTGCCACATGCCCGCGCCGCGGATGGTGACGTCGCTGATGCCGACCTGGTTGTACTGGCCGCGGTTCAGCGGGTCGTCGGTGAGGATCTTCTTCTCCTGGCGCCACTGGCCCGGCGGGATCCAGACGCAGGAGATGACGCCGTTCTGGTCGTCGGTGACCGCGCGCTGGATGGCGGCGGTGTCGTCCACGCCGTCGTTGGGCACGGCGCCGTACTGGGTGATCGGCACGCACCCGGCGGGCCGGCTCGTGGCCGGCGCCACCTGCTCCAGGTCGATCATGTCGATGATGTAGAAGGACGCGGTGTCGGTGGCGTCCCGCTGCAACCGGAACTTCGTGCCGGGCGGATAGGAACCGGACAGCAGGGCATGCGACTCGTCGAACAGCCGCCGCGCGTCGGCCTGCGGGGTGTTGGTCAGCGCCTCCGAGCCGTCGGTGTCGCCGTACAGCCAACTGTGGCGGGACGACAGCGACAGCTTCTGGGCGAAGGTGCCGTTGATGTACAGGCTGATGGTGGCGTCGATGCCGCCGCCGCCCGGCGCGTCGGGGATCGAGTTGCGCACCACGATCGAGTTGGCCGGCACGGTCGAGGTGAACTCGACGTACTGACCGGTGCTGTTGAGGCGCACCGACCGGCGGCCGGACGACTCGGTGGCGAAGTTGGTGTGGCCGAAGGTGCGCAGCGGGTCGGCGACCAGCAGCGTGCCCTGGTAGGAGGCGGCCTCGGCCTCGTAGGAGGTGTACGGGACGGCCGCGCCGCGCCCGACCACGATGGACCTGGAGAACGAGTTGTTGTTCTCGTTGGTCTCGGTGACGACACCTGTCGCGTCGGCGGTCGCGGTGAGGGTGGCGCCGCCGCTCGTGGCGGTCCAGCTCCCGCTCACGGCCACGTCGACCGTGGCGCCCGCCGCGATCGACGGGGTGCCGGTGTCGAGCGTGGCGCCGCCCACCGTCAGCCGGGTGACCGTGGTGGCGCCGGTCGCGGTGGTGCCCCGGTTGTTCACCGCGACGGTGAAGGTCACCGCCGCGCCGACCGCCGGGTTCGGCGGGTTGGCGGTGACGCCGGTCACCCGCAGGTCCGGCCCCGGCGCCTCGGAGACCACCAGCGGGGACGGCGCGGTGAAGGCGTTGTTGGTCTCGTTCTGCTCGAAGACCGTGTTGTCCTCGTCCACCCGGGCGATCACCGGGTAGCTGCCCGCGGCCCGTGTGCCGATGGTGTGGGTCACCGTCGTGGACGCGCCCGCGGCGAGGCCGGGGACGGCGGCGGTGCCGGCCAGGATGCCGCCGAGGTAGAGGTTCACGGTGTCCGCGGCGGACGCCGCGGTGCCCGCGTTGCGCACGGTGGCCGACAACGTGATCGAGCTGGTCTCGACGGGGGAGGCCGGGGTCCACGACAACGCGGTGACGGTGAGGTCGGGGTTCGGCGCGGGGACGCCGAAGACCTGGAACTCCGCCACCTGCCCGCCGGGTGCGCCGCTGTTGCTCGCGAACCTGAGCTGCACGTCGGCGACCGACCCTGACACGTTGATCGTCACCGTGTTCCCGGTGGCGGGGTCGAAGGTGTGGTTGGTGGCCGAGGCAAGGCTCTGGAACGTCCCCGAGCTCTGCTCACGGCCGAGCACCTGGATGTTCTGCGTGCGGGTGCCCCAGGCCGCGTCGGGGTTCAGCTTCAGCACGACGGAGCTCACGCTCGCGTTGGCGCCGAGCTTCACCGTCAGCGTGTTGGGGAACGCGCCGGAGTTAGCCTCCCAGTACGTGCTCAGGTTGTTGTCGTTGGCGTTGGACGCCACGTACGTGTGCACGTGCCCGGACTCGACCATCTCCTTGCCGATGGCGAGGTTGGTGCCGGTGCCGCCGGTGCCGTTGCGGGTCACCGAGTTGCTGTCGGCCGACTGGTTGCCCGCCGCGTCCCTGGCCCGCACGAAGTACGTCACGGTCGCGCTCGCCGGCTGGGAGTCGGTGTAGGTGGTGACGCCGCCCGCGACGCTCGCCCGCAACCGGTTGTCGGCGTAGACGTCGTAGCCGGTGACGCCACGGTCGTCACTGGAGGCGTTCCAGGTCAGCCGGATCTGCCCCGTGGCGGGCTGGGTGTAGGCCAGGTTGGCCGGCGCGCTCGGCGGTTGGACGTCGCCGCCCTGCCCCGACCCGTAGATCTCGAACTCGGAGATCTGCGCGGCCGGCCACCCGGTGTTGGCGGTGACGTCGACCCGCCAGTACCGGTGGCTCGCGGCCGGGAAGTTGATCGTGACCGAGTTGCCGGTGGCCGGGTCGAACGTGTAACCCGCCGAGGCCACGACCGTCGAGAAGCTGGTCCCGTCCGCGCTTCCCTGGACCGACAGCGTCTGCGTGCGGGTCTGCCACGCGGCGGGCGCCGGCACCTTGAGCACGATCTGGTCCACGCTGGTGGCGACCCCGAGATCGACCCGGGCCCACTGCGGGAAGCTGTTGTTGGCGCTCTCCCAGTAGGAGTTCTGGTCACCGTCGTTGATCGCGGAAACGGGGTACCCGGCCTGGGTGCTGGCGGCCGACGTCGCCTTCCCCGGCGACAGGTTGGGCCCGCCCGCCGCGGTGGCAGGCACGACGGTCCCGACGACGAACAGGCCGGCGGCGGCCACCGCCGCCACAAGCCGTAATGGTCCGTGCGACTTTCTCATGAGATCTCTATCTCTCGTCAGGCTCGACAGGGTCGGGGGGTGCGAAGGCGACTGCCTTCACCGCACACGGATGGGGGCAGGTGCACGGACGCAGTGCATCCCTGAAGTTGCGAGGAAGAGCGAGAAAAAAACACTGATCTGCAAAATTCTTGCGCAGCGCTGGCCAAAGGTTACATAGGCACAACAGTGCCGTCAACGGGTGGAAAACACCTTTGTGAAGCGGCCGCCGGAGAACGTCACGGCGCCGCGCCGCCGGAGCACGTCACGGCGGGGGAGGGGGTGCCGGTCAGACGGCGGTGCGCTCGGAGGCGCGGTCGGCCGGGACGAGGGCCGGACGCTGCTGCGGCACCGGGGAGGCGATCACCGGGAGGGGGCTCAGCGGAGCCATGGGCGCGGGGATCGCGGCGGCGGCCGGGCGGGTGCGCTCGCGCAGGAGGGTCTTCAGCACGCGCCAGCCGTCGCGGACGGCGTGGAGGTTGCTGGTGCCGTGGATGCGGCTGTGCTCGTGGCTCGGGATCTCGTGGACGGTGAGGCCGGCCTGGGCGGCGCGGATGTTCATCAGGGTCTCGATCTCGAAGCCGTCGCAGTCGAGGGCGAGGGCCGGGAGGTGGCGGGACCAGAACGCGTTGTAGCCGTAGCACAGGTCGGTGTAGCGGGTGCCGTGCAGGCGGTTGGCCAGGGCGGTCAGCACCCGGTTGCCCAGGGAACGGGTGGGGCTGATGTCGTCGGAGCCGGCGCCGGAGGCGTAGCGGGAGCCCTTGGCGAAGTCGGCCCCCGCGACCAGGGCGGAGACGAAGCGGATGATCTCGCGGCCGTCGGTGGAGCCGTCGGCGTCGATCATGACGATGATGTCGCCGGTCGCGGCGGCGAAGCCCTCGATGAGGGCGTTGCCCTTGCCCCTGCGGGTCTGGGTGACGACGCGCAGCCCGGGGCGGAGCGCGCGGGCGACGGCCACGGTGTCGTCGGTGGAGTGCCCGTCCACCAGCACCACCTCGTCGATCCACAAGGGCAGGGTGGCGAACACGTGCGGCAGGTTCTCCGCCTCGTTCATCGCGGGGACCACCACGCTGATCGTGACTCCGAGCGCCAGGTCCTCGCTGACCGGGGTGTAGCCGGTGCGGCGGACGTGCTCGGTTCGCGGCGTGGAGACGATCCCGTGCGTTGTCATGGGCGAAGTGTGCGCCAAGCCGCCTGCACGTCACTTGACGGCGCCTTGCAGGCCATGATCAGCGATCTTTCGGCGCCTTTCGCGGAAGAGGGGACACGCGGCCGCGGCTCCCAGGTGGCGCGGCTAATCTGCGGGGCATGCGAGACTCTCCGCCGCACACCGCCGAGGACGCGCGGGCCTTCACGCCGCGGCTCGTCGGCACCGAGATCGTCGTCGTCTTCGCGGTGTCGCTCGGCGCAAGTGCCCTGCGTTCACTGGTGTCCCTCATCGGGTCCCTCACCGCGACCCGCGATCTGAACGCCCAGCGCGCGGTGCTGGTCGGCACCATGGCGCCCGGCCGCCCCTGGCTGGACCTCGCCTACCAGCTCACCGGCATCGTCATCTCCCTGGCGCCGGTCGCCCTGGTCGGCTACCTGCTCGCCCGCTCCGGCGAGTCGATGCGCACCATCGGCGTGGACCGCCGCGAGCCGGGCCGCGACCTGGTGCGCGGCGCGGCCCTCGCGGCCCTGGTCGGCGGCACCGGCCTGGTCTTCTACCTCTTCGCCTTCCAGGCCGGCGTCAACCTCGACGTCGTGCCGGACCGCCTGCCGGACACCTGGTGGCGCGTGCCGGTGCTGGTCCTCGCGGCCGCCGAGAACGGCATCCTGGAAGAGGTCATCGTCGCCGGCTACCTGCTGCACCGCCTGGACCGCCTCGGCTGGTCCCCGTGGCGCGCCGTCGCCCTGTCGGCCGTGCTCCGCGCGTCCTACCACCTGTACCAGGGCTTCGGCGGCTTCGTCGGCAACCTGGTGATGGGCCTGTTGTTCGGCCGCCTGTACCAGCGCTGGGGCCGCGCGATGCCGCTGATCGTCGCCCACACCCTGATCGACGTCGTGGCCTTCGTCGGCTACGGGCTGCTGCGAGGGCGGGTGAGCTGGCTGCCGTGACCCGCCGATCGTGAGATGTCAATGCAGGTTGACGTGATCATGTATGTCAACCTACATTGACACTCGCACGCGATCCGACGCGGAAGGGGTGGACCCATGAGGACGGCGACGCTTGAGGTGCCAGGGGCGCGCATCTATCACGAGGCGCACGGCTCGGGGCCGACGTTGCTGCTCATCGCCGGCGGCAACGGCGACGCGGCGGGTTTCACGGGCCTCGCCCGCCTGCTCGCCGGCCGGTACACCGTGGTGGCCTACGACCCGCGGGGCAACTCCCGCAGCGAGCTGACCGAGCCCCCCGGCCCGCAGCGGATCGAGACCCACGCCGAGGACGCGCACCTGCTGCTGAAGGAGGTCGCCGGGGAGCCCGCGTACGTCTTCGGCAGCAGCTCCGGCGCTCTGGTCGGCCTCGACCTGGTCACCCGCCACCCCGAGCAGGTCCGCACCCTGGTGGCGCACGAGCCGCCCGCCGTCACCCTGCTGCCCGACCGCGACCACTGGCTGTCCTTCCTGGACGACGTGCGCGACACCTACACCGCCGAGGGCGTGGACGCCGCGGCGGCGAAGTTCGCCGGGGCCATGGGCCGGCGACCCGTCATGGAACCGCAGGGCGAGCTGCCGCCCGGCGTGCGGGAGATCGTCGAGCGCATCCGCAGCAACTTCGACTTCTTCTTCGCCCACGAGGTCACCACGTTCCCCCGCTACGAGCCCGACCTCGCCGCGCTGCGCACCGCCCCGGTCGTGCTCGCCGGCGGCGTGGAGTCCCGCGACCAGATGCCCTGCCGCGCCGGCGCCGAGCTCGCCGCGCGCCTCGGCCTGCCGGTTCTCGACTTCCCCGGCGACCACGTCGGCTACATCCCGCACGCCGGCGCCTTCGCCGAACGCCTCCACGAAGTGCTCTCCGAGTGATCATCAGTGTCGATGGCGGATTTCATGGGGATTACTTGACCAGACCATCGGCGTGAGGACTCCGGGAGGCGGCGCTGGGCGCGCGCGGGATCGTCGGTGTCTTCGCGACCGCGGCGGTCCTCGTCTCCCTCGCCGCCCACGGCACCCCCACCGACGCCCCGGCCCCTCCGGCGCGATCCCTGAAGCAGGCCAAGCCGCTGGACAACCCCGACGGCACCAAACGCGGCCTGTCCCCCCTCACGTCCCGGTCCGACCGCGCCGCCGCACGCAAGCTCATCAGGAAGCTCCGGGTCGGCACGTCAGGCTCCCTGACCGGCTACACCCGCACGAAGTTCGGCAGCAAATGGGCGGACGACGCCCGCGGCATCCCGTACGCACGCAACGGCTGCCGCACCCGGGACGACCTCCTCGCCAGAGACGGCCAGAAGGTTCGCCACCGCAAGGGCTCCGACTGCGTCGTCGTCTCCCTGCGCCTCACCGACCCCTACACCGGCCGCACCATCACCTGGCGAAAGTCCGACGCCGACCGCGTCCAGGTGGACCACGTCGTGCCTCTCTCCTACGAATGGCGCATGGGCGCCCGCACCTGGCCCATGGCCAAACGCCTGCGCATCGCCAACGACCCCCTGAACCTGCTCCCCGTCTCCCGCGAGATCAACATAGCCAAGGGCGGCTCAGGCCCCGCGGGCTGGCTCCCCCCGTCCCACCGCATCCGCTGCGCCTACGCCGCCCGCTTCGCCCAGGTCGCCCTCAAGTACGGCCTCCCGGTCACCGCGGCCGACAAACGGGTCATGCTCCGCCAGTGCCGCTGAACACGGCTCACTGACATGTCATGGTTCACTGGCCACTTTGACCACCAGGTAGAGCCCGGCGAGGTCTGGAAAGAAGTGGCGCCCGGTGGCGTCAGTCATCTTCCAGTCCACCCGGCAGGATCCCGGCCGTGCGGGTGCGGTCATGGGCACGCTGATCCTGATCCGCGAACCCGGATGAGTCAGGGGAATAGGCGTCCTGGTGGACGACGAACACAGACCTGGCCCGTCCGCGGGGCCCTGACGAGTGAGGTAGCGATTCCGCCAGACGATCACACCGGAATTCTGGATCTCCCACGTCTTCACGAACCGTTGTCCTGTACGCACCCGTGACCCATCGGGAATAGTGATATCGGCGATAAAAGTTGAGTCGTCGCCGGGAACCAGCGGACCGAAACCGGCATGTGGTGAAGCGGGCGTGGACATCGGCACCGCGGGCCGTTCGGGCGGCCCGGCGGCGATCACGGAGAATCGGAGCCACATAACCGCGACGAGAGAGAGAACGACGAGTAGTGCCGCCGTGCCCGCAATGGCGAGCCGTCGGTGTATCGATGGCCGGTGTACGGCGGACGGCTCTGGATCGCCGGGCGGTATGGCCTTGGGCCGCTCCCGCGTCGCCGGAACAGGTTCCGCGGGGGCGGTGGATCGGTGCGCTCCGGCTTCCTCCCATCGCTTCCTGGCTCTTTGCAGCAGTACCGCCGCGGCCCGGGCGTCGTTACGGGCGGAGGCGGTGACCAGTGCTTCGACGAAGGGCCATTCAGGGAGGGCTTCTCCGGTCAGGTTCTTTGAAATCGTGTCCCTGCTGTAAGAGATACGCTTTTCCGCTTCTCGTAACGTCATCCCCGCTTCGTCGCAGCGCTCACGCAGCCACGCGGCGAGGGCGCGGAGCTGAGGATCTTCCCCTTTAAGGGGCGCCCAGGGTCGTCCCCGTTTGGGCCGCTGCTGATCATTTGTCATGTTGTCCACCCGTCCATGGCAACGATCAACTGAATTGTCAGGGATGCACCTGCAGGAACACATTGTCGTGGTCCCTGACATTTCCCGCCACCCCACGATGATGACCGGCTCGGCGGATGAGCGCCGACGCCACGCAATTCAGTCGGCCAGTAGGAGGGAAACAACATGACCGCGATTCCCGCGACAGGTACGCGAGAAGTGGAGGCCCCTGGAACGAGGGCCCGGCGGCGCCGGCGTGGAAGGACCGCCAGTCTGGCGGTCGCCATGCTGGCTGTCATGGCCGGCATTACCCCGGCCGTCTCCGCGAACGCGGCGACGTCCGTGTTTGCCGCCTGTTCTGGATCCATGTGCCACGGACTCGACCCCTACTCCTCCGGTTGCGCGTCCAACGCCGCGGCGGTGCGCACTGCCGCGATAAACAACGGGAACGGGACCGGGCGGGTCGAGCTCTGGTATTCGTACAACTGCAACGCCAACTGGGCCGTCACCCGGTCGTATTCGGGGTCCCGCAGCCTGTGGTCGGGTGTCTGGGGCCGGGACTACGGGCGGATCAGCGGCCAGTACGAGAATCTGTCCGGGTACAACTGGATCTACACGAACATGATCAACGGTTCGTGGGTGACGTGCGCCGGTGGCGACAACTCCGGCGGCATGGGGCCTGAGGTCGACACCGCCTGCGTCTGACAGGCCGGTGGACGGCGGGACCCGCACCGGGACGGTGCGGGTCCCGCCAAGAGGCGGGACATGGCATCGGGACGGGGTGTGGTGGTCAGAGGCGGCGCAGCAGGGCCTGTTTGGCGGTGGTGAACTCCTCCTCGGTGAGGACGCCCTCGCGGTGGAGCTCGCCGAGTTCCCTGAGGCGGCGCAGGAGGGCGTCGGGGTCGTCGCCGGGGGCGGCGGGGGTGGCGGGGACCCCCAGCGGGGCGGCGCTGCGCCGCGCCGCGGGCCGCGGCCGGCCCCGCCGAGGATGGAGGACAGTCCACCCG